>JBJYXA010000085.1:0-2356 GCA_046259705.1 Caldilineaceae bacterium | reverse complement strand
GGTCTCTACATCGTTGGCGCATGGGTGGCGCTGCAAGTCTTCGATCTGGCGTTTGCGTCCTGGGGACTGCCTGAAACCACGTTGCGCTTCGTGTGGATTGGCGTAATTGTATTGTTCCCGCTGGCCCTCGTTTTCGGTTGGCGTTACGACATCACGCCCAACGGAATCGTCCGTACACCGCCTGCTTCGGGTAGTGAAGATCTTGGTCTCAAACCCGCAGACTTCGTAGTACTCATTGGACTTCTCGCCGTACTGGTTACCAGTGGTTGGCTGCTGGCAGGGAGAATCTCTGATGAACCGCCTGCACATGCCTTGACTGATATCCCGCAACGCAATGTCGATCCGCTTTCCGTTGCCGTACTCCCTTTTGCTACTCGCAGCAATATCGATGACACCGCGTACTTTGCCGATGGCATTCACGACGATCTTCTCACGACCTTGTCCAAGGTTTCCGCGCTGAAGGTCATCTCCCGTACTTCGGTGCTCGAGTATCGTGACACAAAAAAGAATATCCGCGAGATCGGGCGGGAACTCGGTGCTGCCCACGTTCTCGAAGGCGGCGTGCAGCAGGCAGGAAACAACGTCCGCATTAACGTGCAGCTGATCGATGCGGAAACAGATGAGCACCTTTGGGCACACACTTTCGATCGCGAACTTTCCATTGAGAATGTTTTCGCGATTCAAAGCGAAATCGTGGAGACTATCGCCGCGAAGCTGGCCGCAACGTTATCGCCGGAAGAGCGCGCGCGCGTCACCCGCGATCGTACCGACAATCTCGAGGCCTTTCGCGAGTTCACGCGGGGCAAGCAGGACATGTCCCTTGCTTCCTTCAAGGGGTTGAACGACGCCGTGGCTCATTTCGAATCGGCCATCCGACTCGATCCGGCGTATGTGCTTGCGCACGCGGCACTCGCGAACTCCTACGCATCGATGGCCAGCACCGGGGCGATTTCGGTGGCTGAAATGATTGCAGAGGGTCGTGAGCACATCGACAAAGCGGTGGAGCTGGACGCAGACAATGGCTTTGTACAGGCAGTCCTGGCGCGATACGTGGCGGCGGCAGGTGACCCGACAGCGGAGAGTCTGTTTCTCCACGCCCTTGAACTCGCTCCAAACGACGTCGATGTGCTCAACATCTATGCCACTCATCTTCGAACCGCCCGCCGCAGCGAGGAAGCCCTGCCGATACTCGAGCGTGCCCTGGATCTCGATCCCCTCTCCGTGCTGCTGTATCACGATCTTGGTCGCGTGAACCTGTGGATGGGCAATTTCGAGGCCGCGCTCGCGGCGTTCAGGCGCATTGCCCAGATCAACCCCGGCAATCCTTATGCGGCCCATGGTGCAGGCATGGCGACCATCCTCAGCGGACAGCTCGCCGCGGCCGGATACTGGTCGGACAAGGCGGCGCAAGTGGACCCGGCCGACTATGAGAATCCTTCGACCTCGGTGTTCATCTATGTGAGCGCAGGAAATATGGAAATGGCCGAGCGTCGACTGAAAGATGCCCTCCAACTTGGTCCGGAGGAACCGTATCCGCTGTCAGCCAAAGCTTACTTTCTGCTTCATGCTGGCGAGCGAGACAAAGCCATCGATATAGCCAGGGCTTCGCTGACGAAGGGACTCGACGATCGCTGGGGCTCTGACATGGTGTTCCTGCGCCTGGTTGCCGACGATGCGCTGACAACCGGGCGTTACGAGGAGGCACTGGCGTGGTTTGAGCAGAAGGTACCGGAGCTGACTGGCGAGCTGCCCCAGGTCGATTCGACCAACATCCAGAAGGCTGTCGATCTGGGTCACCTGCTGCTCGCGACCGGCAGTGAGGCGCAAGCACGGTACCTGCTCGAGAACGTGGTTGAGACTTACGATGCAGAGTATACGCTCGGGTCGGCAAATTACCCGTTAGGCATCGCCAAGGTTGAAGCGCTGACATTGCTGGGTCGCCATGACGAGGCCTTGTCGGAGCTGCGTCGATTGGTTGATGATGGCTGGCGCGTAAGCTGGCGTTTTCACGGGCTGCTGACGCACCACCTCGATGCCATTCGCGACAGGGACGAATTCAAAGAGATCATGGCAAGTATCGAGGCGGATCTGCAGAGGCAGAACAGCGAGTTCGATCCTTCCCCACTCTGACAGCGCTCGTGCCCGAGTTTGCTTACCACCGCGTTGTAGAGACAACCTGGCAGGAGTCAGTCAATGCATCTTCGAATCCACATGTCCGCTATTGCTTTGGGATTCGTGCTGAGTTTGTCGGCCTGCAGCGCATCCGAGACGGCCGATGCCGGCGACTCGATATACCAGGCCGGCTCGGCGAGCCGCGACGGCATAGGCAAGTTCTATATGGGTCGCGAGATCTCTC
>JBJYXA010000084.1:0-1999 GCA_046259705.1 Caldilineaceae bacterium | reverse complement strand
CCTGGTACAACCAAGAACACCGCCACACCGGGCTCAATGGCTTCACCCCAGCCGAGGTCTATCACGGCCACTACCACACGCTGGCCGAAGAGCGCCAACGGGTCCTTGAAGCCGCTCATGCCAAGAATCCACAGCGGTGGATCAATGGCCCGCCCAAGGTGCCGCTGCCACCCGATGTGGTCGCTATCAACCCGGTTCCGCCCGAGGCGATCCACACCTCGCCACCGCTTGCTAACGAAATCGTGCCGGCGGAACGCCCGATCATCTTGAGCAACCCAACCCGGCATAGCCGGAACCAAACAGGTCTGAGCGTCTATTGTTAAAGGTAGGCTGTAACGATCGAGACTCCTGCGATGAATTGCTTCGTCGAACGTCATCAAGAGGATATCAGCGGCACGCTCTCGTGCTTTGATCGGGTTGTGATTACCGGCACGTTGCCGGAGATCTGCCATGCCGAGGCGATGGGCGGATATCTCGGTAGCCGTAGCATCCGTCTGTTCGACTACACCCGCTGGGCCGAGCCGTTGCGCGAGGAGCTGCGTGAGAACGCCGAGCACCTCGCCACCGAGGCGGGATTGCAGTTCGAGTTTATCCGCAATCACAAGGCCTTCCGCAAGGAGGCGCGGATCAAGGAGATCCTCGCCGAGCGCGGAGAGCACGCCGGGCTGGTACACATCTTCTCCGCCATGGAGCCCTGCTCCTCTTATCGGCCCTGGCATGACAAGGTCACCCATCGCACCTTTCTCAAGCCGACCTCCGGCAAGTGCCTACACTACTATTTCTACTTCATCGACGAGCAGTTCGGCCTGTGCTACGTGCGCGTTCCGACCTGGGCACCGTTTCGCCTGCAGGTCTACTTCAATGGCCACTTCTGGCTGGCACGCCAGCTGCTCCAAGCCGACATCCCCTTCGAGATGATCGACAATGCCTTTGTCTCCATCGCCGATCCGCACAAGGCACAAGAGCTTGCCGACGCACTCGATGCGCAGAGCCTTCACGAGCACCTCGATCAATGGGCACGGCGCTTTTGTCCAGGGCTGCACCATTTTCGCTCCGGCTACCACTGGAGCTTCATGCAGGTCGAGTACGCCAGCGACGTGGTCTTTTTCCAGCAAGCCAAGCTGAAACCACTCTACGAGGCGATCGTGCGCACCGCCGTGCACGTCATCAAGGCCGAGCATGTGGCTACCTTCCTCGGGCGCAAGCTCACCGGTGCCTACCAAGGCGAGCTCGGTAACGACTTCTCCACCCGCATCCAAGGCACCCGTATCCGCCATTCCATGGGTCCAGCCAGCATCAAGCTCTACGACAAGGGCGGCCTGATCACCCGTGTGGAGTGCACAACCAACGACGTTGCCTTCTTCAAACACCACCGTTACGTGGAACAGCGCAACGGCGAGAAGGTCTTCAAGCTCGCCCCACTGCGCAAAAACATCTACAGCCTCAACGATCTGCGCCAACTCATGCAGGCGGCCAACGCGCGCTACTACGCCTTCATGGCCTGCCTCGATAATCCCGATGCCGAGCACAAGGCCATCGCCAAGATGGCGGCACCGGCCAAAGCCAAGGGACACTCCTTCCGCGGCTTCAACCTCTTTCTCGACCCGGACTACCAGCTCTTTCTCACCCTCGCCCGCGGTGACTGGGAAATTTCCGGCTTCCGTGCCGCCGATCTGCGTGCCCACATCGAAGGACTTTCCTCCGGGCGCTGCTCCTACATCTTGAAGCGCCTGCGCACCCACAGCTTAATCAAAAAGGTCGCCCACACCTACAAGTACTATCTGACCAAGTTCGGTCGTCGTGTCCTTGTCACCGCGCTGGTCATCCGCGAGTACTTTGTTCAGCCTACCCTGGTGAGAAATGCGCTTTGAACTTCTAGTCTTTTTGTTCAAGATTTCGGAGGTAAGGGACTAATCCTGCCGCCACCCACTGGCCTCGGCCTACCGGCATGGAGCAAATGCTTTGTGTTGGCAGGCGTCATCAGCGCCACGGTGGGCTT
>JBJYXA010000083.1:0-2230 GCA_046259705.1 Caldilineaceae bacterium | reverse complement strand
GAGCACGAGCGAGGGTCGCGGGCAGCAGGGTTCTGATGGTAGGCGTAGGTGGCGATCAATGGTTGGGCGGAAGCCGTCTCTACTACGCCGAAGCGTTACGCGAAGGGAATTGGCGTGATTTTCTGGCGAGCTTTAAGGCCGATTGGAACAACGTGGGGTTCCACGCCAGTGCGTGGTGGGCATTACGATATGGACTCGTGCCGCTCTTGCCAGAGAACGTCAAGCGCCTCGCCCGGCAAGCTGACTTAAGCCGACGCATTCACAGACTCGATACGAGTAGTTGGCTAGTCCCCGCCATGAAGCGCGAAATGGCGCACCGGCGAGAGGAAGCCACTTCGTCGTCGAGCCCAGCAGCAAGATGGGTTGGGCAGCGTGCCCATCTTTCGAAACTCCTCAACCCATATGACGCGGTTGCGGGGGAGCACGAGGAGCGCCTGTGCTCCAGTCAGGGTCTCGCTCTTCGGCGCCCGTTTCAACATGCCAAGATCGTTCAATACGCATTCTCTATGCCTATTCGGCTTCGGATGCGAGGGCGCCTGAACAAGTACACACACCGAAAGGCAATGGGCGACCTGCTCCCCGCATCGGTGTTGAACCGTGAGACAAAAGCCGAATTCTCAATAGTTTTTCACAAGCATTTGTCAGAAATGCGCGGAGAGTTAATCGACCGGGTAGCCGCACGAAATGGCCGGTGGGTGGATAGCGCTGGGGTCGAGGACTTGTATAAGTTCTACGCCGATCGTGCCGACGCCGGATGGCCAGGATGGGCGCTTTGGGGGCTCTTTGGATGCGACGCCGTTGCTTGGAAGGGCAGGCTCGCGCCAGAGGGCAAGAGTTGAATCAATCATCTACATGAACGAGGTTTCACATGAAAGCAGCTAATGATAGAAAAAGCACAGGCCAGGCCGATAGTCCCGTGAAGAAGGAGACGTACCAGTCTCCACGACTTCAGGTTTTTGGGAAGGTATATCTTGTGACTCAGGGATCAGGGGGTGGTGGGAATGACGGCGGCGGCATCATGACCATGCAGTCTGATCGGTCAACAAAAGAAAATGTCGTTCGTGTTGGCGACCACCCACTTGGGATCGGTCTCTACCTATTCGACTATAAGCGTCAGTATCGAGAGAGCAAATGTACATTAGGTAGACAGTTCGGAGTTATGGCCGACGAAGTCGAGGCCGTTATGCCGGAGGCGGTAAGTGTTCACCCAAACGGCTACAAAGTGGTTAATTATTCGATGCTAGGGATCGCGCACGGCGTTCAATAGCAGGGTAGGCGGCCTCGTCGGCTAAGCTTGACCTGATTACCGCGCCGCGCATCTCATGCAGGCGCCAATAACCGCGCAAGCTCTTGCTCTTGCTTTTGGCGCGGCCCACGCAGCTGCAACGGCGGACTGCGAGAGGACTGGTTGGCGCATGGGGTTCCCGACTCGCGGCGCTCAGAGCCGCTGAAGCAAGTCAGTCAAAAATGCTTCGTCTAAGCAATGTCGGCTGAGGATCGTGCGTAATCAGGATGCTTGATGAGCACATCGAATATCTCTCCGATCGAATAAGACTCGAACGCTTCAGGGCTGCCATCGCCACCGTTATAAGACCCGGCGACCAAGTGGTGGACCTTGGCTGCGGCTCAGGGATACTCGGGCTTTATTGTGCTCGGGCAGGCGCAGCTAGGGTTTTCGCAATCGAATCAACTCCGATGATTGAGGTGGCGCGTGAGGCTTTTGCCGGCGCAGGGTTAGCTGAGCGAGGAGTGTTAGTGCGCGACCACTCATTTCGCGTCGAGCTGCCCGAACCGGTGGACCTGCTCGTTTGCGACCACGTCGGATACTTCGGCTTCGATTATGGCATTGTGCACACGCTGCAAGATGCTCGATTACGCTTTCTCAAGCGCGGGAGGCCGGTGATCCCATCTAAGATTCGGCTGCAAGTCGGTGCGGTTCAGTCTGAACAAGCGATAAAGAAGGTAGAGTGCTGGAGCGCGACGGGCGTACCGCCTGAGTTCCATCATTTGCGTCAGTTCGCGCTAAATACGAAACATGCAGTTGAGGTTACGCAGGATACCTTGTTGAGCAACGGCGCGAACCTCGGCGACATCGACCTGCGCGCGAATAACCCCGATTTCTTCTCCTGGACCGCAGAGCTGCACATCGAGCGCGACGGGGTGGTGCACGGCCTTGCCGGCTGGTTCGACTGCGAGCTGGCCGAAGGGGTCTGGATGACCAACTCGCCAC
>JBJYXA010000082.1:0-1513 GCA_046259705.1 Caldilineaceae bacterium | reverse complement strand
CTGTCACGATGCAGAAACTGTGTGGTCCGTTAACTACAACCCTGACGGAACTCTCGCAGTCACTGTAGGCGACGATGGGACGGTCCGGGTCTGGGAGGCAGCGACAGGGCGTGAACTGTTCGTCATCGATGGCACTGTTGCAGGCGATGCCGTATTTAGTCCCGATGGACAATATATAGTTGTTAGCGACGATAGAGATATGCTGGTATTTAAGGCGGAAAGCGGCGAATTGTTTAGCTCGGCTCCTGATCCGCAGACTTCTGCTGTACTGACTTTCAGCCCCGACGGCACGCGTCTGGCCGCGTCCAACTACGACGGCCATGTCAGATTGTGGGACTATGCAGATGGTGAGCTTCAACTCGACCCTCTGGTGCTTTCCGGTCACCGGAAACAGACGCTTGGCGTTTCTTTTTCTCCAGACGGGAGGCATCTGGCCAGCGGCAGTCTCGATGGTACGGCGCGCATTTGGGATGTCTCCCCGGAAGGCAGCGGCGAATTCGGACAATATGCGCACAACAACACAGCGTTCGACGTTGACTTCAGTCCAGACGGCAGCTGGCTCGTTTCCACCAGTCTCGACGGCACAGCAAAAATCTGGGATAGGGAGACCAGGGAAGAGCAGGTTACCCTCAATCATGATGATTGGGTTATAGAAGCTGACATTCACCCGGATGGAAACCAGCTGGCTACAAGCAGCAGTGACGGTACCATTCGTGTCTGGGATGTCGAGGCAGGGGAAGAAAAACTGGTCATCAACGCGCACGAAGTCAGTCTACAAGGGTTCTTTAAGGGCGCCAAAGGTGTCGACTACGCGCCCGATGGTCAACGCCTGGCCAGCGGCGGCGCCGACGCGATCGCCAGAGTATGGGACGCAGAGAGTGGTGAGGAACTTCTTGAACTCGCCGGCCACAGCGGGACAATTCATTCTGTTAATTACAGTGCGGATGGCCGCTGGCTGGTCACCGCCGGCGAGGATGGCGTCATCAAAGTATGGGATCCTGCAAATGGTCAGGAACTGTGGACATTATCGGGCGATCCTACCACTATCTGGTTTATGACATTCAGCGCCGACGGCTCGCGCCTGGCGGCAAGCCACGATAGCGGCCAGGTCATTGTCTGGGCTTTCCCTGGACCAGCAGCTGGTCCGCTGACCTCGCCGGAAATAGTCTTACAGTTTGAGCACGATGTTCAAACTGTCGGGAAACCTGGCTTTAGCCCCGACGGGAGTCTCCTGGCTGTCGCTGATTCGAGACAGACTATCGTTCATGACGCCACTACCGGCGAGCAGCTGGTAAATTTCGAGCACGCGGCAACCACGACGACGTTTAGCCCGGACGGCCGTATGCTCGCCACTGCCGGCGCTGATGGCATCGTACGTCTTCTGGCCACCAGGAGCGAGGATCTGTTGGCGCTGGCTGAAACGCGCGTGACGCGTTCACTGACCGAAGATGAGTGCCGCCGGTATCTTCATCTGGAAGCCTGTCCTGACGGGAGTTAGCCAGAGAAAACGTCT
>JBJYXA010000081.1:0-12864 GCA_046259705.1 Caldilineaceae bacterium | reverse complement strand
TATGCTACTTCCGCGGTCAACCAACCGCCTCTCCGAATACAGGCGTTCCGCATTGACGAAGACGGCATTTCCGTCCCGCTGCCGGAGCAGTAGCTGCCTTCTGCAGATCTCTGGATTTAGTTTATAGCGCGTTCGTTGCCTTCGATGCGGATGCGCACCGATTAGGAGTCAGACGCTAGATTATGCGCGTACTGGAGCTTTCGTGGGAATATCCACCCTACATCGTCGGCGGCCTTGGACAACATATCGCGGGACTTGCACCGGCCCTTGGCGGCCTGAACACGACGTTCGGACCCATACAGGTCGACCTTGTGACCACGCGTTTTGCCGGCGGTGCACCGCTGGAACATCTCAACCAGTGGGTCACGGTTCACCGAGTCGATCTGCCGCCAATTGACCCCACCAATTCCTATAATGACGTGGTTGCCGACAATGACCTGCTGGCAGAACATGCTGCTGCGCTGGCCGAAAAGGCAGACTATCAGATCATACACTGCCATGACTGGTTGACGGGCGCCGCTGGCATCGCGCTGAAAAACCGCTTCAAGGTACCCTTGGTCGTGACCGTCCACGCAACTGAACGTGGTCGCCAACAAGGCAACCTACCCAGTGAAATCAGCGTCCAGATCGACCGCCTCGAACGCAATCTTTGCCACGAGGCCTGGAAGATCATCGCATGTAGCAACTATATGGTTAGGGAACTGCGCGACTATTTTGGCACACCGAATGACAAGGTGATTGTGGTCCCCAATGGCTTCGACCTCAGCACACACGTCCTGGATACCGTACAGAAGGAAATAGCCTTACGCCGGATGTACGCACCCAATGGCGAGCACTTGCTGCTATACGTGGGCCGTATTACGCATGAGAAAGGCGTGCACGTGCTGATCAACGCGATGCCTGCCATTCTCGAAGAATTCCCGGATACGAAACTGCTCATCGCGGGCAAGAATGGACGCCGCCTGGCGCCGTTGGCCGAATCTCTGGGCGTGTCCCATGCCGTCCAGTTTCTAGGCTACATCTCCGACGAGCGCAGGGACCACCTGTATCAAGTAGTGGATGCTGCGGTTTTCCCAAGCCTCTATGAACCGTTCGGGATCGTAGCCCTCGAAGCGATGGGCTTGGGCTGCAATGTGATTGCGAGCCACGTCGGCGGCCTGAGCGAGGTAGTGCAACACCGCGAGGATGGCCTGACCATCTATCCGGACGATCCGGGTAGTATTGCATGGGCTGTGCGCGAGCTATTCCGCGATCCGCTGGCCGCGGAACGGCGCCGAGAGCGAGCAAGACAGAAAGTCATCGAGAAATATAGCTGGCAAAACGTGGCCGAAAGCACAGCGCGACTCTTTGAATCTGTCGCTCTCGAGCGTGTAGTGACAAGCTGGTAGCTGCCGCACGCAGCCACTGTGTTTGTCCAAGCAGGTCCGGACAGCGCCCCTATCGAATGACATTGTTCTTATCAAAGTACGGGACGACAGTCGACTGCCGTCCCGTACTTTGATTCGCGCGTGACCGCGAATCGGCGGAGGTCTGCTGGCGACGCGCAAGCTTTACTTTGATCCACGCTTTGACGCGAGGTTGAAGCGTAGGCTACAATTCCCGCTCGCCCGAGGCGAAGTGCACAATATCCCGTAGAAAAGGCTGTTTTGGGTTTGGATAGGAAGCGAAGTCGACCCGTGACGGATTCTATTTCAATCGTAGGCGGTGGACTGGCCGGAACTGAGGCCGCTTGGCAGTTGGCTATGCGTGGCTTTCTAGTGAAGCTGTATGAAATGCGCCCCCAGCGCACCACGCCGGCTCATTCCACAGACAGGCTTGCCGAACTCGTATGCAGCAATTCCATGGGCAGTACTATGCCGGACCGTGCCTTGGGGTTGCTCAAAGACGAAATGACGGCGCTGGGCAGTATGGTCATCCATACCGCGTACAAGCACGCGCTGCCGGCCGGTAGCGCGCTTGCCGTCAGCCGCGATGACTTCGCACAGGAGATTACCGAGCGCATTCATCAGCATCCGAACATCACCGTCGAGCGTGCTGAAGTAGGGATGATACCGGATGGTCCGGCCATCATAGCCACGGGGCCATTGACCAGCGAAGCAATGACACGCAGTATCCAAGCATTCACGGGACAACAATATCTCTATTTCTACGACGCCATGGCGCCCATCGTGGATGCCGACTCCATCGACATGTCTATCGCATTCCGGCAGAGCCGCTATGATAGAAGCAGCGACGCCGGCCCGGCGGAAGGCGATTACATCAATTGCCCTCTCAGTGCCCAAGAGTATGAGACGTTCGTGACCGCTTTGTTGGCGGCGCCGAGGATTCCACTGGACGGCGCAGACAGTGAACTGGAAAGATACTTCGAAGGCTGCATGCCCATCGAGGCGCTGGCCGATAGGGGCGATCGAGCGCTTGCGTTCGGCCCCATGCGTCCAGTCGGTCTGCGCGATCCAAGGACAGGGCGACGCCCTTATGCAGTGGTTCAGTTGCGCCAGGACAACGTCGCCGGCACACTCTACAATTTGGTAGGTTTCCAAACGAACATCCGCTGGGGGGCCCAAGAGGAACTCCTGCGGTTGATTCCAGGACTCGCTGACGCAGAGTTTGTTCGACTTGGCCAGATGCACCGCAACACGTTCATCAATAGTCCAACACTCCTGTTGCCAACGCTACAGACGCGCGTGCGCGCTGACCTTTTTTTCGCGGGTCAGATCACCGGTACGGAAGGGTACGTTGGAAGTGCGATGGGTGGCCTGGTCGCGGGCATCAACATGGCGCGGTTGCTCGAAGGCAAGGAGCCTCTCGTGCTACCGCCGACATCCATGGCCGGCGCTCTGTTGCATTACATCACCCAGGCAGATCCTTCAGATTTTCAGCCCATGAAAGCGAATATGGGTTTGCTGCCATCGCTACATGAGAATATCCGTGGCAAGGCACAGCGGTATGCGACGTATGCGCGAAGGGCGCGCGAGGACCAAGCAGCGTATTTGGCCCGCATGAACTTTGAAGCAATGGAGTCTGGCCCGAATTAAACAATGGTCTGGGTCGCCGCCGGTTGCGATCGGGCGACTTGTGCACAGCGACAGACGACGGTGGCACAGACGAGCTAACCACTGTAGCGCACATTCCTTGCCCGCACGTTCGGAAGCACTCCAACTCAAACATGGCGACAATGCAATCCGAGTAGTAGAAAAGAGCCGCCTCCAACGAGGCGGCTCTCTCTTATGCGTCTTGATGGTCAACAGAACGTTGACCGCAAGGTACTAGCAGACAACTATTCGGCGGCCAGCGTGCAGTCCGTCAGATAGCTGCCATTGCCATCGGCATCGATGAAGGCGATGCGGACATTGTCGTAGTAGATATTGGAGTTGAAGGAACCAGGTGACTGGCCCTGAATCAATACCATAATGTCCTTGGCATCACCAAGTTCGACGACGTTGGACATCTCAGCCCACTCGCCGCGGACGTAGCCGTTGACGTACACTGCGCAATCGCATTCGGCGCCAGCTTTGACACCGAGCGAAGCCCAGTCGTAGTCCATGCCGTCGCCCATACCGCCGCCAGTGTCATGATCCCAGATCAGGTAATCGACTGTGACGAGCACTGCGCCACCTTCGTAGCCTTCGGGAACCTTGATGATGGGGCTACCGAAACCGGCCGCGTACGGCTGGTTGCTGGCGATCTTGGCGGAATGCTGATCGGCATCGCTCGACTCTTCGCTGGACACGTAGTTGCTGCCCGGGCCCACCACGCGCTCTCGCGTGAAGGCCACGTTCTTGGCCTGATAGTAGCCATTGTCAACAGCGAACGGAGCCCAACCGGCGAACCAGTCGGTCCAGATGTCAGTCTGAGCGGCGACGGACGGCCACTGGCCCTCCGCGTTGAAGTCGTTGCAGACATTTGGCGGATCCAGCAACTCAATACCATAGCTGATACCGGTTGCCGTCTGGCGGATGCCGCGACCCGTTTTTTCCTGAGCTCGGCCACCGTCAGCAGCGTCCGCTTCCAGGGACTGCACTGGCAGGCCTGGGGCTACCAACAGGTTGTTGTAGACCACACCCGGATCCAGTACGTCAGAGTGCGAGATTGGGGGCGGGGATAGGCGCGGACCCATGATGGCGATCGGAGGCGGTGTGGCAGGGCCGGTTCCGGCGCAGTCGGGGCAGTCTTGAGCGTATGCCACGGCCGCAGGAATCAGCAATACGACAGCCACGAACAATGCGATGATGATACGACTGCTTCGCTTTCGAGTCATGTCATTGCTCCTTCTGTGACTCACAAATGATGAAAAGTATGTGACGTAAATAAACTTCGCCGATGACAGATATATGGTCAACCAGTGATTTCCTGGATGTACCCGTATTCTTGTACTGCTTGTAATAAATCCGCTACTGCTCCACGAACGACAGCTCTACGTTCGTGTCGACAAGATATTGATCGAGTGTCTCGTAGTCACCGAAATAAGCCCGTTCGTACTGCTGCCCGTCGAACTCGCCCGAAAAAAGCCAGCGTTTCGTATAGGACATGGAAACAAGCTCACCAGTGCGCACATCGTGACAGGTGTTTCCCTTGTAGACCGTCGTCCAGCCGCTGCCCTCTTCCAGTTCGATCTCGTGCGGGCCACTACACCAGACGGCAACTTCTCGCCCGTCATCCATCGTGAAGACATCCGTCGCCGGTCCCGGTTGCGCGCCCAACCAGTAGTTATAGAGGAAATTATCAATAAACTCGCCGCTGCGTTCTCTTCCGCTGTACCGATCGACGTCGAAGACCCAAGAATCCTCATCGAAGCATGCATTATCCCAGGTAACCGTATGTTCGACCTGGAGAAATTGCGCTTCTGCGTCAGACTGCGATGTTGCGCTAACCGTCGCAGCGCACTCTTTTACCTCACAGCGTTCCGACCCGCAGGTCCAGTCAACGTGCCATGTGGCCTCGACGGTTTCCGGCAGTAGAGAACTTATTACCGGCACTGCGTCGGCGTTCCCGTCCAAGTCCACGACTTCCTTGGAAAGCCAAGCCGGTTCGCTAGCCTCACCCTCCGCGTCTTGCGGGCCACGCACACAGCAGACCTCCCACCATTCACCATCTTCACTGGAACCCAAAATGGTGAACTCATCGCCGGGCAACGCCTTGGCGATGATCGGTGCATCCAGAGCGGGTCCGGTGCGCACATTGGCGCGCGAGCCTTCCGTATTCACGACGGCCGAAACGTCGGGGACAATAATTGCCTCCGGCGTAGGTAGATCGAAATTGGCTAGATCGGACAGGCGCCCACTTCCAACACCGGATAGCTCACCGCTAGATTCCGAAAGGGGTACAGAAGATACGCATGCGTTCGCCGTTACAACCAGCGCCATCATGGCGGCAAGCCACAGTACAGGACGGAACCGGCGCACGAAACTCGGCCGTCTGCCTTCGCTTGGCCGCTGCCGACATCTTGAAAAACCGACATTCCATGACATTAGGTACGGTCTTCACTCTCAGCCCGAATTGCGCAACGCCATCATTCTAGAACACGCTCTTCGAACGGCAGATAGTCGCCGAGCTACTGAACATGTCGCGTATTTGTGCACCGGAAATGCACAGCAAACGCAGGCGTCGCCAAATTGTATGCAATTGGTGAATTTAGAGGAGGCTGGTGAGAGAACCAGAAGGCCGTTGCCAAACTATCTGGCAGCATAATTGCGTAGCGACAATAAGGGATGAGATTTACTACTGGCTACTATTGTCGGCCGTCGGATTCGTCTGAATCCTGCTCCACGCTGTGTTCACCTTATCGTACTGGCTAGTAGTATAACCCAGATCAAACTTGATATCAAGTTGATCGCGGGACAAAACATTTCACTAACCTGACGATACTACTACACGAACAACGGATTACTCTGTTTTTTTAGTCCTCTAGTTACGGATGACGATATTCTCAAACGCCCCCAGATCGTCCAGACCATCGTAGGCATACGAACGCACCAGATGGTTGGGATCGTCCAACAGCGGGTAGAGTAGTTCACCTGCCCTTGGCGTGCAAATCTTGCGTAGCGAGTAGGCGGCACGCGCACGTGCGCCACCCTGAAGCGTATCGATAATGCTGGCCAAAGACTCAACGGCATCATCACCGCACATCGCAAGCGCATCGGCAGCGGACTGACGGACGAGTCCGTCATCGTCTGTTAGCATATTGGCCAACATTGGCAGGGCCGGCTTTGAAGCAGCCGGTTCGCGGGCATAGAGGTGAGCGATGGCTAGTGCAGCGGCCGCGCGTAGAGCCGAATCATCATCGTGTAGCGCTGCCGCCACGGTGTCTACAGATTGATCTGATCCAACCTGCGCCAGCGCACGTACTGCCCACCATCTTGCCTCCGGATCATCCGAGCCGGCCATGGCGATCAAGGCTGGTTCATCCGGACCGGCCAGCCGTTGTACCAGCTTTTCAGCCAGTTCGTCTTCCTGTGCGGCGATCGCCAGCTTTAGGCGCTGAACCGTTATGCTCTCGTCCATCGTTGCTCATTTCATGTGTTGGTGAGCTTGTGCGACCCGCTCGTCACCTCTATATTGCATCATCACTGGGTAACGAGCAGATCAAAAAGTTGTATCCAGTCGAAGGAAATCTCTGCGACTCCTTCCTCGCGCGAACCACCCACCAGACCGGTGTCCCCGGCCGGGAGCTTCGAAGGCGTCTCGTACAACAACATATTGTTGCCGTAAAAACGCTGCATCGCGCCGTCGTCGTCAATTGTAATTGTATTTGTACTGCCCGCCACGTTGAGAAAGTCGACCTTGGTCCAAGGCTGCAAGGTGGCCAATGCGCCATCCTGCTGCAGTTGCACCATGTATCTCCCCTGGCCATCCACTAGGAACAGGTAGAAATTCTCCTCGTCAACATACCGGTTCACTAGACCGGCGTAGCCCCACGGAGTATGGGTCGCGACGGCAACACTTGCCTGCAGCCGCTGAGGGTCATCGCTGGTCTGATCCAGCAGACTCCACACGACACGGTTGGGCCAAACCTCCATGCGATAGGTAGATGAGGTCGGTTGATGCTCAATTCGCCACTTCCCGGCTTGTACTCCTTCGGCGAAGACCGTTTCGGCGTGGCCAAAGTCATCGGACAAAACCATCTGATAGCCCGCAACTTGGACAGGATTGGCCAATGGCGCAGTCACGGTACGCAGTGGATCAGCAACGATCGCGGGCGCCCGCCACCAAGAAGGAAACCAATCCCAGATGTTGGCAGCCACGAGGAACACAGTGGCCAGCACGATTACGCCGAGAAGACCTGGCAGCACAGCCCTAGCCGCCGAGAACGACTTGTCGTCTGGGGGGCGCTGTGGCGCTGCTTTGGCTGTAGGCCGTCGCGCCGACAGACCCACCTCCATGCGTTTGCGCGCACTTATGTCTTGATCAAGAGCGCTGCTCTGTGCTACTGTCGAAAGCTCTGCGCTGGGATCGGGGCCGGCGGGGCTGGTAGTGTTCGCCATGGTGTCCTTCCTCTTCGGTGATTCCTGTCTACCGAATAGGCTGAATTATAGCATTGGGTATATTTCGACACAAAGCGACGCCAGCTGATCCGGCTCTGTATTGTGCTATCGTCAGGATCAAGCTCATCGTCCTCGCCAAGCCACGGTCGCCAGCAATAGCCAACCTACAATGAAGGCAACGCCGCCAAGCGGTGTGATGGCGCCCAACCAGGTCACACCGGTCATGACCAACACGTAGAGGCTACCAGAGAACAGCACAATTCCCGCGACGAATAACCATCCCGCTGTAGTCGCCATTTTCGATGTTGGCCAGCGCGTCAGCGTAACCACGACTACGAGAAGAGCCAAGGTTTGGTAGAACTGATAGCGAACGGCCGTTTGATATGTCTCGAGCGCACCGGCGCTCAGACGTCCTTCTAGGCCATGCGCACCGAACGCGCCAAGGCCCACGGCGACGGCGCCAGAAATGCTCAATATGGTCAGAAAAACTCGCTCTTTCGTCATCGTCTACTCGTTTCGTCGTCTCGTATGGAACGCTGCTCCGCGGCTGCGCGATGAGCCTACGGATTCGGTCCTGTCGCCACGGGCCGATCCGGATCCGCAATCCACTGACTCCAGGAGCCCGCGTAGAGCTTCGCGCCGCGTATCCCGATGTGCTCTAGCGCCAGCAGACTGTGGTTCGAGGTGACGCCGGAGCCACAATAAAACACAACGTCCTCCGCAGCCACATCGTTGATGAGCTGTTCATAGCGTGCGCGCAGTTCTTCTATAGATTTGAAACAACCATCTGCAGCCATATTGTCTGCATACGGCGCCGACACCGCGCCAGGAATATGACCGGCCACGGGATCGATGAGCTCGACCTCACCCCGGTACCGTTCGGGTGCGCGTACATCGTATAGGTGCAGGTCCGGCGACTCGAGTCTTTGCTGGATGTATTCGGTGGTCACCACGTCCCCCGCACGAGGAGCAGGAACGAATGTCCGTGGTGGGCGCGACTCTGCGCCAGCGGCCACTGGATACCCGGCCAATTCCCATTGCGGCCATCCGCCGTTCAGTACGGCTATCTGATCGTGACCTTGCTGGCGCAGCATCCACCAAAGGCGGCTTGCCATTGCACCGCCCAAATTGTCATACGCCACGACTTGCACACCATCTGCGATGCCCCACCGGCTCAACGTGCGCACAAAAACGATGGGATCCGGCAACGGATGGCGTCCGGTCACACCTGGAACAACGGCGCCGGAGAGATCTTCGTCCAGATGCGCGTATATGGCGCCAGGTATATGTGAAGACAGGTACTGTGCGCGTCCCAATGCTGGATCCGCGAGCGAGAACCGGCAATCCACGACAGCCCAGTCGTCGTCTTCAAAATGCTCGGCCAGTTCCTCGGCCGAAATCAGGGTTGTATAGGCCATAATTCGTCGGTTCGTCCTTCCAGTAGGGATTACAAGTTACGTTCCTGGTGGATTGTGCTACTTCCGCCCATTCTCGCCAAGTTCTGCAGCATCCGGCAAAAACATAACGGCACAAACCAGACGATCCGCTGGCAACTATCACCACGTGCGCCTGAGGACTTTTTGGATGGTCGGCAGTTGTTACTATGATGCTGCCGGGGGCCATGCCGATCTTGCTTGAATGCGTGAAGGGCTCGGCTCAAGGCTGCGGTTGGCAGAGCCGCGCTTCACCAGATATAATTGACATTGAGCAGGATCCGGCGCGCGCCAGTGCAGGGTGAAGCGAGTACTTACGTCCAATCCCCCCATTCGTAGCTCCCACTGTCGGCGTCCGTCAGACGTAACACCTATTTGGCCCCGGCGGTGTGCATCGGCAAGCGCGAGACACACGCAACGATGCTCCGCCATAACGACAACATGAGAGCCCGCTATGGTTCATCCCCTTGTCACACAACTTCGTTTTGCGCGAAGCGAGTTCCAACGCTGCCTCGAGGGCGTTTCACCCGAAGATGCTGTACGCAGGTTGATGCCGATGAACTGCTTGAGCTGGATAGTCGGCCATCTTGCCAGCCAAGAACAGTATATTTGGGTATATCTAGCGCAACAGAAAGTTGTCGCCCCCGAATTATATGAACTCGTTGGCGTTGGTCGCCCTGCGACCACGCCCGATTGGAATGACATGTGGGCCACTTGGAAGTCGGTTACCGAAGCGGCCGATCCGTTCCTGGATATTCTGACAGCCGATCTGCTCGATGTATACCCCACAAGGGAGGGACAATCGCTTAACGAGTCCTATGGCACCATGTTGTTGCGCAATATCTACCATTATTGGTTCCACACCGGTGAAGCTCACGCCATTCGCCAGCAGCTAGGTCACTTGAATCTACCGCAATTCGTGGGCAATATGGATTCGGTACGCTATGAGTAGCGAGTGTAGATTCCCTGCGCGCCAGGCGGGTGCATGAGGGGTGGCCACCGACAACTTTCTGCGACATCCTAGTACTTTGAAAGCAGCCCCCTATGAGATTGTTCATAATCCGACACGCAGAATCCGCCAACAACCGGCTGGCAGCACGGCTCGACTATGAAGAATATCTCACGTTGCGTTCTGAGGATCCGCCGCTGTCCGAGCTGGGCGAGCGCCAGGCCGTCCTCCTCGGGTCGCACGTCGCGGCGGACGCGCACCCGGAATCCCGCCAGGAAGAACACCCGGTGCAACCGTACACCGGTTACGGATTCACACATCTCTACTGCAGTCCAATGTTGCGCGCCATGCAGACTGCCGAAGCCATCGCTCGCACCACCGGTTTGACGCCGGAGGTCTGGCTTGACATCCATGAACATGGTGGCATTTTCTTAGGCGACCCGAGAACGGGTGCAGACTTGGCGGGAAAGCCGGGAATGAACCGAGCCCAGATGCTGGAGCGGTTTCCCACCTATTCCGTGCCCAAGTCAATTCCCGAAAGCGGGTGGTGGAACCGAGGATATGAAGATATGCCCGAGTGCCAAGCGCGCGCCATTCGCGTCGCGCGACGCCTAGTGGCACGCGCCGCAAGCAATGACTCGCAGGACGTGGATGAGGGGATCGCCATGGTCGCGCACGGTGGCTTTATCGACTGCTTAATGAAGGCGCTCCTCTATCAGATTCCAGACTCGCGCATGTTCTACCAGCACTACAACACTGCCATCACCCGCATCGACTTCGCGGGAGGCAATCTGCTCCTCCGCTACGTCAACCGTACGCAGCACCTTCCCCCTGAGATGTTTTCCGTTTAGGCCCAATGCGGAATGCCAAACGGCGCTTGGCTCCGCCCCGCTAGTCAAAATCAGCAGGTAGTTCAGGATGCTCTAGGTGTTCGAAGAGCCGGTGTATTTGTCGGGCCGTCACGCGCCCAATCGACAAGGGCGGCAAAGCATCACGGGCGAAGAAACAGACGCCGTCTGTTTCGAAGTTCTCATAGGCGACCTTGCCCTCGACGGTACTGTCCGATAAAAGGCTATCCTGGAGCTGGCCGGCGGTCAGTTCACAGAGAAAGACCGCCTTGTAAATGTAGAATGCATGGGGTGGGTGGTCGTGGCGGCTTCGATCCCACAGGGCAACAAGCTTCGTCGCGGTTGCGCGGTACCCGGACTCCTCCCATATTTCGCGCTCGACGCCCTCGGCAGGCGATTCATTAACGTCCGCCCATCCACCAGGCAACGTCCACAGGCCATCCGAGCGTTCGCGCACGAGTAGAATACGTCCATCCAGAAACACCGCGCCGCGCACATCGACCTTGGGCGTTGCATATCCGGCTTGGCGTCCGACGAGGCCGTCTATTTCCTGCCGATCAATACCCGAGCCTGCGGCCAGCATTTCCTTTGCCACCCGCTGAACGGCTGCGTAGCGTTCTTTGTCAAAGGGATCCTGAGCGAAATGCAGACCGTTCTGAGCGAGGGCTTGTAACTCTCGGGCCCACATCAACCATTGGGGGTCTGTCAACCGGCGCCTCCCGGACGAGTGCTCATGCCGGGCCCGCATGCAACGCGAATTCCTGTGACTCGGGCGCAATAGCTATCCGTGTGATCGACTTCCAACACATTTGCTCGTCCTGCCACTGGCGGCGAAGCTGTCGTTCCTGTTCGGACTCTTCGTCGGCGCCGGATGCGATAGCGTTGGAAGCCAACCAGGCATCCATGGCATTGCTGTGGCGAAGCTCAACCGAGAAGTCACTCGGGCTTCGATTTGCCTTGGCAATGCGGTCGCGCAGGTCCTGAAGTCCCTGCAAAACAGCAAACATCTCGGCAGCGGGCTGCATGAGTCCGTGCTTCTCACCGACCAATTCGTCTGCACGCCCGTCCTGCATGCGAAGAAGGCGGCACCTCCACCAAACAGACACATCTTCAGGTGCATCGCCCTGTCCGCGCGCCCACACATTCAAAGCAAAATCTGCTTCGACGCCCATCATCCTCCGATAGAAGCGATACACTTCACGGAAATCACGCGTTGGGTTCGCGGCGGGCAGATTGCTTCTGGCGCGACGGCCATACCCTTTACTGGTCAATCGTTCGTCCAGGATCGCGACAACACCCCAGTCCGACGTTCTCCGTATGAGCCGCCCGAACCCCTGTTTCAACGAAAGCGTCATGAGCGGAGTCATGTAGTCGGCGAAACTGTGTCCGCCAGCCTCCTCGATCGCGCCCATGCGCGCGCTATGCAGAGGATCGCCCGGGGTCGGAAACGGCATTTTGTCCAGAACGACCAGGCTTAGGTCCTCGCCCGGGATATCCACACCTTCCCAGAAGGAACGGGTGGCTAGCAACACACTATGTGGCGTCTGCGTGAACCAGGCCAACAACGCATTCCGCGGTGCATCTCCCTGGGCCCGCAGGGGCCAAATGACCGGGCTGTCCAGGCGCTGCAAACGGTCGCTAACGTGCTGGAGTCCGCTCCAACTGGTGAAGAGACACAGCGCTCGCCCCCGGCTCACCTCGAGCAAACGTTCGATCTCTTCGGCCACGGCAGCGTAGTATGCGTCCGCCGCGCGCCAATCGTATGCCGGCAAAGCCGGCTGGTAGAGCACTGCCTGGCTCGGGTAATCGAACACCGGAGGCAACGCTTGCTCTTCACAGACATCCCCGACGCCGCATCGAGCTTTGAAGTGCTCAAAATTGCCGTCGGTCGTTAAGGTAGCGCTTGTACAGATCACGGACCGGTCGATAGGTCCTTCCTCGTTCTCCGGCTGAAACAGATATCTCGCAAGTAACCCGGCCGGTTCGATGGGCGCAGCGTGCACCTCCAGCGTCACATAGCGCCGGTCGAAGACACGCACAGCATAGCGCACGTATGCATCATCATGGCGACTCGTGGCGACCGTGTCCAGGCTGCGGGCAACGCTATCGAGCGCGCTGACACTCTGCTCGAAAGCTCGCCGAGCCTCAGCGAC
>JBJYXA010000080.1:0-5702 GCA_046259705.1 Caldilineaceae bacterium | reverse complement strand
CTAGGGCGGGCAGGGGGAGCGGTTTTGGTGCGAAGGAGCGGGTGGAGCGGCGCGCGTGCATCACTGTTTCGAGGGATAGGACTTGGGTATGCGCGGGTGCGGGCAGGCGAACGATTTGCGTCATGGCGATGTAGGTTGACTGTCGGAACGCTGTGCGAGCCGTCATCAGGCCGCGATGGCAGGATGCCTTGCGTTGGTGTGAATGTCAAGTGCGTGCGATTGAGACAAGACAGACGCGGGATACGGGCATGTCCAGTGAGGCATGTAGCGCCGATGATACAAAATGATCCACTTTGTTACGATCCTGCCGCCCTGATGGCATTTCTATTGGATATTAGTGTATTATTTATCATATTGAATTGACATTCTTACCGTTTTCTATGTTTAGTTTCAGCACCGAAGATTGGCGCGCCGGGTACTAGGCGACGCGAGCTCTCTAGCTGTTCCGAACGGTTGAAACAGGAATTGCTTCCCCATTGTTCCTCTGGACGCCCTAGAACACACGTGCTATTGTGAAGCCATAGCGGGCAGAGTAGAACGAAGAGCTCTTGAGCCTATGCCTTGCGCAATATCAGACGACTAGAGAACCGGACGGAGGGCCAGCCGTGGCTGAAATGTCAACGCTATTGAGGGAAAAGGGCCTTCGGGTGGCTGACGAGCCTGAGGTTCATCTTTCAGAGAAGCAAATGCAGGGGCTAGATCTGCTGGCTGCAGGCATCAGCGTCAGCGAGACAGCAAGGCAGATTGGAGTGGCCCGTGCTACCGTATCGCGATGGCTGAACCGGGACGTAGATTTCTATACCACGCTGAACTTGATGCGGAGTGAGATCCACAAATCCCATGGGGACCGGCTGCGCGTCCTAGCCACGAGGGCCTATGATGTGTTGGAGGAATTGATGGGGCAAGATGCGCCACCAGATGTGCGGCTTAGGGCTGCGCTGGCGGTAACGGAGAAGGCCAAGGCAATCGAGAGCGAGGTGGGGCACAAGTCACGGAGCGCGGCGGAAACGGATGCCATGATTGGCAGCCTCCCCGGGCTTGTCCATATGCACATGATAGATGAGGCATGGCAGGAGTATTTACGCTTAAGGCGCCTGAAACAAGAACGAGACGCAGTGACGGATGAACGATTGAGACTGCCAGCAAGGAGAGCCGATTAGGCCTAAGGAGTCGACCATAGCGGGCGAGCGACATAGCAGGGCGGGTACGCTCGTCGTCCCGGACTTATGAACGCAATAGGATGTGTTGGGAAGATGCGTTACCAGTGATAGCCACAGAGCTCCATTTCCCGGTGGAAGATCGTCTCGATGCGTTCCCGATCTCTTGCGGAAAGGAGTTCTCGGTAGTTTCGGCGGTCGGTGCGGTAGCCGGACTTCGACTTTGGCAGAGACAGCGGTTCGGGCATGCCCAAGAGCAAACGCACGCGCTCCAACTCGTCCGCAAGGTCTTCATACCGGCACACACGATCAACGGCTACGGCGCCGTCAATGGTATATAGACCGAAACCGCTCTGATGCAACCGAAGCGGCGCATCGGACGCGACAAATTCGGCGAGGGTCATATCGATCGAGCGCTGGCCCCTGGTCTCGAAGTAGTATAAGGAGATCAAACGATCGAATGGGTTGCGTTCAAAGCAGAACTTGTAATAATCACGCCACTTTTTTTCACCAATCAGTTCTGCAGCAGGGCTCGCTGCGATGTGGTTATAGAACCAGCGTTTCCGCTTGCCAAGTCGTATGAGTCGTTTGAAGTCGAGTAGGCTGTATGCCGTCAACGGCGCCCCGTAATTCTGTGGGCCGCGGCCGCCATATTCACGTCGCGTGGCTTCGTCCGCCGCCCCGATTGGCGTAATGACGTCTCTGCGGCTGCAATAGCGCGACAGAGCGATTTCGATACTTGTTCCGGCGGTCTTGGTAGTTTTGACAAAGATGTACTGATACTTGTGGGAGATGATCATCGCTGTTCGGGATGCATGGTCGTGGTTTGTATTGGAACTAGGGAGCACATTCTAGTTGAGGACTTTCAGGTAAACGTTACGAGTCTGTACTGCTAGATCTGACCATGTGAGCTTACTGGCATATTCAATGGCAGCCCGACCCATGCGGTCAAGAGGCGCCAGACGCGCGGTCTCAAGCGCCGACTGTAAGGCCTCATCGTTGCCGGCCGGAAAGTGAATCGCAAACGAATCCGGAAGGTCCTGCAGGCAACCTGCATCTGAAACGATCATTGGCCGCCCCACCGATGAAGCAAGCATGGGAGCGCTCGATGTAAGGACACTCGTATAGGGCAGGACAACCACGTCGCTTGCACTAATGTATGCTATCAGCGACTCATTGTCTACGAATTCAGGTATGAACGAGATGTTCGGGTTATCGCGTGCAATTTCGAAGAGTGCACAGCGTACATGGGATGAAGTTGGCAATCCAAGTACGATGAGTCGGCTGCGTGGGTCCCGGTGGTGAGTGAAACAACGCATGAGTGCGTCGACTCCCTTGTACTCGCGAATCATGCCGAAACTAAGGTATACGAAATCTGCGTTCTGGATGCCAAGGATGGTCCTCGCAGTTTTCTTGTCTGGAGGCTGCGGATAAAACGATCCATATTCAGCGATAGGGACAACAGATATTTTTCCCGCGCCCACACAATACGCACTAGAGACTATGCCAACTGCCGATGGACAGTGCACGATGAGACGAGACACGAAGCGAGCAAACACCTTACTGGCGAACAATTCCCATGCCACTTGCTTTCGTTCGTGACGCAGTAGGTTATGAACGGTCCAGACGAATCTGGCTCCGGCGAGCCTGAGGAGAATACACTGCGAGAAGAAAAGCAAGAACCTCAGGACACTGAACAATGTCGATCGGTTGGAAATGAACTCAGTTGGCCACTGGACATGTACGATGGCGGGCACTCCATGATGGCGCAGAGCATGGAGCAAGGATAATCGACCTGGTCGGAGAGGAAATACAGTGACGCCGCATTCGCTGAGCGAACGAGTCAGCAAACTCACGTACGGATTCGACCTATAAACATCGAAAGCAATAAAGACTTTCACGGCGCAAGTGGGAGTAGTAGCGTTCGATTGAACGATTCAGGACTAGTGGAGCTCAATCCGCTAACTGCTGACGAACTTGTCAAGGAATTCACATAGGTTTCGACATTGACTACGCTTGGAATAAGATTCAATTGCAACCGGATCTCCCAAGTAGCAGTGGCCAGAAGCAACTGCCCTCAAAAAGGCAAGCACTTCCATCTCATTGGAGCATACACCACCGCTATCGGTAATGGACAAGACCCTACTGAATTCCGTTTGCTGGTCGGCAACGACCAGAACGGGTGGATTGAGCGCAAGGAGTTCCAGAAACTTCCCAGTAAGATGGCCACGAGTCCAAGACGGAGCGTCCGCCAGTTCACCAAGCACTAGATTACAGAATGCACGATTGGCTTCCTGCAAGGCAACTTCGGGAGAACAACGGTCGAGCAGATCTACCCTGCCACGCACGGGTGAAGAATGGACCCACCGGGCAATGGTCTGTACCGCGTCCTGGACGCCGAGCAGGCGAAGGCGCAGCCGTAGGTGGCGCATCTGTACCAAAGAATCGAGAAGTACACGAAAGGCAGGAAGCTGGTGGTTGTAGACGGTGCCGGCATAGTAGACGTAATCACCCGCGTCAGGGGTGGGCTGTGCCGTTTGAGTGGCGGTGAGTTCATGGCCGTTCCAGCGGTAACCGTTGTATATGGTTTGTGCGGGAAGATTATAGGCCGCCGCCGTCATTTCCGACCACATTTCGCCGGCGGTGGTGATGCCCGACGCCGTACGAATCGATAGGCGCTCGAGAAAGCCATCGACACTGTTGGCGATGCGACTATTGCTGGCGATACGGAGCGCGCCCGGATCGCGGAAATCGGCGATCCATGGAACTTGGTAGCGTTTGGAGAGAAAGCGGCCAATCCAAAGCGCAGAGTTTGGTCCGTAGCTTGCCACGATGATATGCGGGTCGGTGAATTGGTCTAGCTCCTTTCGTTGTGAGAGGACTCCCCAGTACCAGCTGGAGGCGAAGACGTCGTATCGGAACCGTATTCCGGCAAGCGCGGGAATTTGATCGGTTTTGGTGATTGGTTTGCGAGTCCTGGCTGGTATAGGGAGAATCTGTTCAGTTGCGATGGGAACGGACAATTCGCCCGTACCGGGCTGTGTCAGGATCCATGGTTTCCAGCCGAATTCCTCCATGAATTGCACCATGTAGCCAAATCTGCGCGAGGCAATGTGGTTAACGGGAGGAAATCGCTGGCTAACGATCAGGACGTTCTTCATGACCACGACCGGACGACTCTATGCTGATACGTATTTGACTTCATTTGGATGACTGGATGAGAGCGAGATAGGGAACGGAATGCGCTGTCAATCACTTCGGAATGTTCTAGGCGCGATATGCATATAAGTCGACAAATTGCTCATTGTCAATGAGTCTCGACGCCAGAGAATCAAATTGTGGTCTTTCCAGTCTGGTCAAGTTGCGGTGGTCCACTTGGTGAAGCTCAAAGCCTTGCGATTGAAGGAACATTGGCAGGTCGATGGCGCCGTTCCCGGATGCGATCTGCAATAATGGATGCCACTCGACGATGAGTTGGACCGATGGATTCCTCAGCAGCCGTGTCATTCCTGCCAGTGCTTCCAGCTCAGCGCCTTCGACGTCCAGCTTCACCAGATCGACATTACCCTCGATTAAGTCATCCAGAGGAGCTACCTGCACCTTTTCGACTGTTACCGTTGCGTTGGCGACATCGACGTGATCGGGGTAGAAGCTGTTGCGCTGCTCGCTGTGGCCGACGTGCCGTAGCCAGAAGTCTCTCTCCTCGTGATGAGAACCGGCTGCGAAGGGAATTATCACGACATTCCCAAATTGGTTGATGAGCACATTCTTCTTCAATACTTCGATATTGTATTTGGCGGGTTCAACGGCGTAGACTCTGCCTTTTGGACCAACCGCACGTGCAGCAACCAGCGTATGGTACCCTACGTTGGCGCCAACATCGACTGCTGCCATACCAGGATACAAGTGTGATTCAAGAACGCGCCGCAGTAGCACATTGTCTTCAGCAATCCACATGCGATGCTTCGCTGGTCCGGCGCCTACAAACAGTATGCCGTCGAGATAGAGGGGATCGTCATCGCTTGGACCGAACCTAGCAATGACGGAGCGACCGATGAATCTCTTCCATTCCGTTGGAATGAGCAAGAGCATGGCAGGATTTTCTTTATCGAGCTTGGTGATCAATTCGACGATTCTGGATGACAACGTACGTGTAGACATTATGCTAACACCGATATGTAAGCCGGAGGCCTTTGCGAGCGTTCCTGCTCAATGCGCGTGGGCGCGTAAGAGGATTTCGTAGAAGTCCAGGTAGTCCGCGGCCACGCGGTGCATGGTGAAGCGTTCGATACCGCAAGTGTGCGCGCCGCCCCTAGCGCGAGCGCCTCTCGCGATTGCGCAGTAAGGAGCGCAGCGCTTGCTTGAGCGCGTCTGCGTCCTGCGGCGGTACCAGTATACCAGTTTGGCCGTGGAGAACGCACTCACCGCCGCCGCCGACGTCTGTGGCGACGGCAGGCAGTCCGGCGAAGCCAGCCTCGAGGAGGACGCCAGGCATGCCTTCGCTGTCGCTGGTGAGGACGAAGAGGTCGGCGGCGTAGAGATAGT
>JBJYXA010000079.1:0-20741 GCA_046259705.1 Caldilineaceae bacterium | reverse complement strand
TGCAAATACTCCATGGCCTTGATCTGGCGCTCGTTCATCGTGTGTTCCCAATCTTCCACGACCCGTTCCGGATCGCGCGTATTGTACAACACAACGGTGAATCGATGTGGCTTGGCCTCGAACTGTGGCGGCAGGTGTCCCGCGCTCACCATGTCCTCAATCATCCTGTCCACGCCGAGGCCGAGTTCCTCGATATATCCCCATTGAAACAGGCCATTCACCAGCCGAGGGTTGCGGCTGTAGTGCTCCTCAACGATATTGTCTACCGTGATGTGGGCGGGCAGCCCTCCCGGGCTGGTGATTTCGAGCCGGTCCGTGTACATACGCACTTCGATGCTGCGTCCCGTAAGCCGGTAATCTCTGTGGGCTACCGCATTGACTAGCGCCTCTCGCACGGCAGACTGGGGATATTCCGTTTGCTCTTGTCGTTGCAGGCCCTTTACGACGGCCTGCTTGCCCATTTCCTCCCATATGACGCGCCACGCCCGGTCTATAATCCGTGGCAGCGGTCCGGTAAGCTCCTCACGCCGTCCATAGCCAAACGCTCCACCAGGCCCCCGCGGCTGCGTATCGGAAAACTTGACGAAAACTGCGCGGCTGTGGGGCATAAAGAGCTGCGGCTCTCTGCCAAACAGCAGAATTCCGCTTACTGTCGGCACGCCATCCTCGGTAACTGCGCCTATCTGCTCTAGTAGTCGATCCTTTGGCATTACCTGGGAGCGCGGATTCCTGGCCTGTCGCCGTTCCACATAGTCATTGATGACGTCTTCATCCAAATCGTCACGCGCAGCGCCTCCAACGAGTTCCAGCTCGAACTCGCCCGTGCGGCGTGGCCCCGTTACGCGCGGCCGTTCGCCTGATTCGAGGACGTGGTTTGTGGTGCCACGCCGGATCACGACGCGGCCATCTTCCAGGAGATGTAGCTCGTCGCTGCGCGCAACCTGAAGGATCACCACTGCGCCGCCTTCCATCTCTTGCATTTGCCATTCCGTAGCTACCGGCGGATGGCACAGTCGAAGCGCGGCCTCTAGTGCATCTGCAGCGTCCTCGTCTAGAAGCGGATTGACGAGTTTCCCGTTCGCATCGAGTCCCAACACGACCGTCCCACCATCACTGTTGGCGAACGCCGCGATGGCCTCCGCAATCGCCATGGGATCAGGCTGTGCAATGAATTCGAGATTCGGCCCAGGGTGCCGGCTACTCAGAGACTGCATGGCTCCTTCCCAGCCGCAAGGCGATTCTCAAGCCGGACGATTACCATGCTTATTGTTCCTCGCCGTCCGGCTCAGATTCCGCTTCAGAATCTCTGTCAGGCTCCGTGTCGGATTCGGTATCGGGTGACGGCAAGATTTCGCCGCTGACTGCTGCCGCCGGTCCATCTTCCTGATCGTGGCCGTTATCTACGCCACTGTCAATCCCGCGGTTTAGGTCATCGTAGCCAAGCACCGCCAGCGCTGCCACGCTATCGCCTTCTTCCAAGTTGACTACGCGAACGCCCCGCGTGCTGCGTCCCATGCGACTGATGCCCGATACGGGGGTTCGCAGGATGATGCCGTTGGCAGTGATGATGGTGATCTGGTCCTGCTCGTCTACCACTCTGGCCGACACGATGGGTCCGACCTCGTCCAATCGTCTGTGGTCGGTCGTCCATACGCCCTGCGTGTAGCGGCTCCGTGTCGGGTATCCTTCCAGCGGGGCTCGTTTGCCCATGCCGTGCTCGTGCAACACGAGTAGATCGGCGTCTTCTTGCACCACGTCGATGCTTACGATCTCGTCGTTGTCCAGCAGCCGCATGGCCATGACGCCGGCCGCCGTGCGCCCCATGGGTCGTACATTGTCCTCGTGGAAGCGCAGCGCCTTGCCGTTGCGTGTGACCACGATGAATTCCTGGTCACCGTTTGTAAGGCGCGCCCAATCCAGAGAGTCGTCGTCATCGAGGTTCATAGCGCGCACGCCGGTAGCGCGTACATTGCTGAAGACACTCAGCGCCATTCGCTTGATGCGCGCTTTGCGAGTAATGAGTGTGACATATTCCGCCTGGTCAAAGTCCGGCACTACCAGCATCGTTGCAACCGACTCATCCGGTTGAAGTGACAACACATTGGCGATATGAGCACCACGCGATGTACGCCCGCCTTCCGGTAGCTCATATACCCGGCTCGAATACACTCTGCCCTTGTCCGTGAAGAACAAAATGTAGTCCAGAGTGCGCGCGAAGAAGAGGTTGATCACCTCGTCCTCTTGGCGAGTCGCCATGCCGCGTATGCCGCGGCCGCCCCGGCCCTGAGCCCGGAAAGTGTCTGCCGACGTGCGTTTGATATACGAGCCGGCGCTGAAACTGATCAATACATTGTCCTGTGTGATCAGGTCCTCTTCGCTGAACTCGCCGCTCGCACCGTAGGCGACTGTCGTTCGGCGCTCGTCGCCGAACTTCTCCTTGAGCCACTGAAGATCATCGCGGATCAACCCGCGGATTTTCTCCGGGTGCTCGAGAAGGTCTTCCAGATAGGCGATGCGGGCCATCACTTCCTGGTATTCGTCTTCGATGCGTTGCCGTTCCAAGCCAGCCAGCCTGCGTAGCTGCATGTCGAGGATCGCCTGTGCCTGCACCTCCGAGAGTCCGAATCGCTCCATCAACGCGGTTCGGGCCATATCCGCGCTTTCGCTCGAACGGATGGTCGCAATGACCTCGTCGATGTACTCAAGCGCAATGCGCAGCCCTTCCAAGATATGCGCTCGCTCGCGCGCCTTGCTCAGTTGGAACTCAGTCCGGCGTGTTATCACCTCGGCGCGGTGGTCTACGTGCACGATCAGCGCACGTAGCAGGGACAGCGTCGTCGGCTGTCCGTTGACCAGTGCCAGCGCATTGACGCCGAAAGTCGTCTGTAATTGTGTATGCTTGAAAAGCCGGTTCTGTACCTTCAGCGGGGCGGCGCCGCGCTTCAACTCAATGACAATGCGCATCCCTGTGCGGTCGCTTTCGTCGCGCAGGTCACTGATCTGTTCCAGCGTCCCGTTGCGAGCGAGTTCGGCCATGCGTTCGATAAGAGCCGACTTGTTAACCTGGTAGGGAATCTCCGTAACGATGATATTGAACCGGCCGCTCTTGGTCTCTTCGATCTCAGTTTTTGCCCGTAGCAAGATGCGCCCGCGGCCTGTGCCAAAAGCCTGCCGGATGCCGTCGCTGCCTAGCATAATGCCGCCGGTTGGGAAATCAGGTCCCTTAACAAACTGCATCAGTTCATCGAGACCTATGTCCGTACGGCGTTCCCAGTTGTCGATGAGATGTACAGTCGCATCCACAATTTCTGAGAGGTTGTGCGGTGGGATGTTCGTGGCCATGCCCACTGCGATGCCGCTGGTGCCGTTGAGCAGGAGGTTCGGCAACATAGCCGGCAACACAACCGGCTCTTCCAGGCTGTCATCGAAGTTCGTGGTCCAGTCAACAGTAGCCAGATCTATATCGCGCAGCATGGGCTCAGCGATCGCGGCCAAACGCGCTTCCGTGTATCGCATGGCCGCCGGGCTGTCGCCGTCAACCGAGCCGAAGTTGCCCTGACCGTCTACTAGCGGGTAGCGCAGGCTGAAATCCTGCGCCATGCGCGCCATGGCATCGTAGACTGCGCTGTCTCCGTGCGGATGATATTTGCCCAGCACTTCACCGACGATACGAGCGCTCTTCTTGTAAGAGCTATTTGGCTGCAAACCCATGTCGTGCATGGCGTACAAAATGCGCCTATGCACCGGCTTCAGCCCGTCGCGGGCATCCGGTAGCGCCCGCGCCACGATCACGCTCATGGCGTAGTCGAGGTAGCTCGACCGCATTTCTTCTTCGATCGAGACCGGAAATACGCTACCTATGTTGAAGCCGCCGCCGTTCGCTCTCACGCCATTTCCTGCGCCATTGGTGTCCGGCGACGTTTCAATTTCACCTTGCTGGTTAGTATCTTCAGCCATATTCTAACTCCAGACTCTCCCGATTCCACAGCCGGCACGCAAAACCCATCACTATGGACAGCAGACGTGCCGGTCCACGAAAGCCAACCGGTGTCCAGCAACACCGAGGCCGCGATGGTGTGATAACATAACGACAATTATACCCGAACCGGACATCGATTCCTAACAGATACGGCCCCTATCCGAACATTTGTCCAGATGAATTTCACGTCAACGGCACTCGCTCCAAACAACGATGACGGGGTACCGGCATACCGCCCATTTCCCCGTACCAAGGGATCGGCGTTGCGCTTGATCGCCGGTATCATACTCGTAATCGCAGCCGCGGTACTGTACATGCTGACACTGGACAATGGTCTGCAACCTGGCGAGCTTCACGGCGGCGACCTAATCACGCACCAGTACGCACAAGTTCAAGCCAGGCCGAGCAACGCACCAGGGTATCCGATCTATACTATGGGCGGTTGGCTATGGTTTCACGCCGTCCACTTATTGAACCGCGCACTCGGCGTCCCATTTCCCAACCCGATCCCAATTCTCAGCAGCTACAGTACATTATGGGCCCTGCTGTCATTGTGGCTGCTCTACCGGATTGTGTGCATGTCTACCGAATCGCACGAGCGGCCTGTTGGGAATTGGCCGCTTGCCTTCCTGATCTCAATGTTCTACGCGGTCACCTATTTCTTCTGGTATTACGCAACCACGACGGAGCAGTACAGCAGCGCTATCGCCCAGACGCTCGCCATAGTACTATTGCTCATGGTCTGGTTGCGCAGACAGGACAGCCTCTCGCTCCTGTTCGCACTTGCCTTTCTTTGCGGCCTTAGTCTCGCCCATATGCTCACCGTCGCCTTCATCGTGCCGCCCACCGTCGCAGCCGTGTTGTGGGTCAAACCGCGGCTACTGCGCGACTGGAAGGCAATTGCCGGATGCATGCTTGCCGCTGCGCTGCCCTTGCTGGCATACGTCTTCGTCTACGTGCGCGGCGCCGCTCATCCCGAATGGTGGGGAAGCCAGCAGTACGCTTCCACGTGGCAATGGTTTTGGTCGTTCGTGAGCACGGCCCAAGGACGCGAGGAACTCATGTGGGCATTCGAACCCGGCAGGCCCTTCTTCGGCAACGGCTTCCCGGCTCTCATCGGCCACGAACTAACCTGGTTCTTGGTCGCCGCAGGGTTAGTGGGGTTCGCGTTTCTGCGTAGACCGATGCCATTCGTGCTGTACGGCACGCTGTTCATCTACCTCCTTTTCTCGTGGGCCTATCGTTTCGGCAATTGGTTCCAGGTGATCCTTCCCGCCTATGCATTGATCATGATCGGCGTCGGCGCGCTGGCGGATCGCTGGCAGAGAACTGTTGCCGCCAGCATGGTGAAGAGCAGTGGCGGTCAGCGGCGTCGTTTCGTGGCTGCCGTCTCATTCGCAGCGCCCATTCTAGTTCTCGCGGCCATGACCATCTGGCGATTTGATGCGTCACTGGCCCGCGCAGACAGCCGCAACCGTAGCGGCGACGACGCCCTCGATCGGGCGGCCATTCTCCTGTCTGGGAGTCTGCCGCTGAACGCGGCTGTCTTCGCCTCCGTAGACGATCTGCTTGCCCTCCAGTATCTGACAGAGATCTGGGGTATACGTCCAGACATCCAGGCAGTGAGCAGCGACCGGGCGCGCGACTTGGTGAACACGCAGCCCGTATATGTCACATGGGACGCTGCTGCGACTCTAGGACAGGAGCTGAACGAAGAAGGCGACCTTTCGTTGCGTGCCGTTTCTCCGGACTGGGCAGCCCTCTATGCGGCCGCGCAAGTGTCAAGCGCGCTTGGAGCGCAGGATGGTGACTCCGGCAATGAGCTGTTTGGCGCGTCGAGTGGAGATTTGAATACCGTCTTCAATGCCGGAGAGTATACAGTCGAGCTGCACGACGAGCTACTACCGGGCGTGGTACTGGACAGCTATTCGGTTCGCCCGTCACCGACGGGTTCACCCGTGACTGAAAGCGCGGACGTGTCCTACGACGTGAACCTGAATTGGCGGCTCGACGACGCAGATTGGCCCGAGCATGTCGCAATCAGCGTCCGGCCTACGGTTGGCGGAGAATACTTGCGTGATCCTGACGAAGCACATGGTGTGCTGTCGACTGATCACGCAGAACCGGCGCAGTTGCTTTTTGACGCAGGGCCATCCATTGACATGGACGAGGTCGTGGACCCTTACCGGATTCGGTTTCCCCTGGCAGATGTTCCGGCGCCAGACTACGACGCCGGCTCAGAGCTGGGATTCGCCATCGTCTTATACAGACGGCTCAGCGATGGCTTCGAAGATATTGCGCGCCGAGATTACCCAATCGCGACGAATGCTGTCCGGAATGCGAGCCCATAAACAAGCGCATGCGTGGGTTTGGCCAATGCAACTAGCCAGTGTTCCCAATAAAGAAAGTGTCGCGAACCACATTGATTCGCGACACTGAAATTCCATAATGTCCGGCCACGCGGCCAGATCTGTCAGAAGCTACTCCTCGTCTTCCGACTCCAGCTCTTCTTCAGCTTCAGCTTCAGCCTCTTCCTCCGCGGCAACAGTTTCGAGTTCGGCTGCCTCTTCCGCTGCCTTTGCAGCTTCAGCCGCGGCTTTTGCCTCGGCGCGTTTCTCGGCATCAGCCCACGTCTCGCCCTCGCGCACGGCAGCAACCAGAAACTCAGCAGAGACGTCGGCCATGAAACGCAATGTCAGTTCATACATTCCCAGGTCTCGAATGGGATGCTCCAACTGCAGGCCGCGTCGGTCTACCTCAAATCCTGCCATCTCACTCAAACGCTCGGCAACATCTGCAGAGGTGACCGAACCGTACAGACGCTCAGTCTCTCCAGCCTTCGTCTCGAAGAGAAGTCTCATGCCTCGAATTACCTCGGCCTGAGATTCGGCGTGTGCGCGCAATTGCGCACGACGTATCATACCCGCGCGGCGTATCTCCTCCGCCTGCTTAAGTGCACCTTGGGTGGCCAGCACTGCGAAACCGCGCGGAAAGAGATAGTTGCGCGCATAGCCGCCCGCCACGACGCGAACGTCTCCCGCTTCGCCCAAATCCATTACGTCTTCAGTCAATAAGACTTTTGTTCGAGCCATCGTTACTCCTGTCGTCCCTACTAGTACCTTGCATACTAGTGCTTCAAATAACGAGGTATCCGAATTTCACGGCTTGCGGAACGCACCTTGCGTTCTCGCAGTTACGTATCCAGAACGGAGGCCTTATGGCTAAACCGCGGCCGGCTGCGCAACCTGTCAAGTGTATCGCAACCAGGTTGCGGGCGCAAATCTCACAGGCCATTTTCGTGCACCGAATTCTAGCGGCCCATTTTCTTTTGGCATGACATTTGGTGGCCTAGAGTAGCCTAGAATAGATGCACCCGGCGGGCATGAGCTTGGGAAGCGGTTCTACTGCGTGCTATACTTTCGCAACGTACCGCTCTAGGATGCACTCCAGACATGAGCCAACATGACCTTGACGTCGACACTAGCCCCGGACATTCGTCGAGTGCCCCAGAATGCTTACCGAATGCCGCTGTCAGTTCGCCGGCGCATGTTATTATCCGCCCGGCCTGTTGCGCATTTCTGGTTGCCATATCGCTTCTCCTGGCGTCCTGTAGCTCAAACGGGCTCTTTTCAAGAGCAACGCCCACACCTCCTCCCACACGCACAGCTGCCCCCACTTTCACACCCATCGCTGCCGGCGAGAATATCATTGTGCTGACACCCGGCTCGCAGACGCCGGGTGTGATCATAGTCACCCCGGGCGTGAATCCGCGCACGCTGATCCCGGTTCCACCCACAGAAACGGGTACACCCACCGCCACGAGCACGCCCGAACCCGCCGCTACGCCGACCGCGACCGCTACTCCTACGGTCGGGCCAGGAACGTTAGTGTCGCCGCTCGCCACGCCAACGCCAACTCAGACTGAGACGCCCACACAGACGCCCACTTTCCCACCGACTTCCACGTCAACGCCCACCAATACGCCGACGCAGACGGCCACGCCTTTCGTGCAGGTCGCCTCCGGTCTAGCAAGCCTGCGCTCGGGGCCGGGCATTGATTTTCCGCTGGTTGCACAGCTCGGGCCCGACATCCCGGTTGCCATAGTGGGTCAGAACCCGGCTGGCACCTGGTATCAGATCTGTTGCGTCAATGGGGAATCCGTGTGGGTCGCTAAGGCCCATGTGGACACACTGAACGATACGTCGGGTGTGCCCCCGGTGCTGGGGAGTACGCCGCCGCCGCCTACGATGACGTACACGCCGACGCCCACGCCGAGTATCACGCCCACGCCCACGCCGACACCGTACCCGGCTTCGGTTTCGTGGGGGCCGCTTTATTTCCCGACGAACAACGAACTTCTTTCCATTTGGGTGAAGGTTGCCGGTCCGGGAGGAGAACCGCTTTCAGGGTACTATTTGCACGTGGAATTCCGAAACCGGGAAGACAATTCTGCTTTCGAACAGCGCCCTAACACGAGAGGTGAACAGCCCAGTTCTGACCGCTATGAGTACAATGTGCCTCCGGGCGATGCGAGCGGAAACCGAGTCGAGTATAACTACAAGTATGAGTTTATTGCCCCTGATCCTGCAGCCGAGAATCCGGCAACAACCGAGACGCGCCTCACGCTCATAGATGGGTACTGGCGCATCTACCTAATGGACGGCGAGGGCCAGCAGGTATCGGATGCCATCGAGTTCAATACGCTCTTGGGCAATAACAACCGTGAAGTCTACGTGGCCTGGACCTTGGCTCCATAGCCTGCCTGCAAAGGGACCACATTGATGCAACCGGCCTTGGGCACCTCTGAGTCAAATGGCGATGCTGCGAAAAGCAGCCTTTGGCCGGTCGCGCTGGTGGTCATTGTTCTCGCGCTCTCTTCGCTAGCCTGTTCAGCGGCCGACCTAGTGATGCGCCAGCGTGCGACGCCGCCCGCAACGCAGGAGGCCGCCCTGGTTCCGACCTTCACGCCAACGCCGGTCGTGCAGCTAACTGTGGTTATCGTGACGCCGCCTACCGACGGCATGCCCGGCGTCATCATCGTTCCGCCAGGTATGGATCCGGAGATCGTTCTTCCCGAACAGCCGACGCCTGCACCTCCGACTCAAGCGCCGGGCGACGAATCGGGTGTCGGGTTCACACCCGTTCCTTTGGAGACTCTGCCGCCCACCGAGACGCCGACGCCGACCGTGGCGCCGCCAACCGCCACGCATACGCCTTCTCCCACGGCTACACCGTTCGTCACGGTCAACGCAGGCCTCATATCGCTGCGTACCGGTCCAGGCATAGAATATCCTCAAGTCACACAGTTAGGCCCTGGCATTCCGGTTGCCATTACCGGCACCAATCCGGATGGAACGTGGCTCCAGATCTGTTGCATCAGTGGTGATTCCTTGTGGATTCCCACCCGCGACGTCGTCTTGCATAATGACGTCAGCCAGGTTCCACAGGCGCCGGTTCAGCCGCCGCCCCCCCCGACACCCACGGCGACGGAGACAGTCACGCCGTCACCGACGCCGACGTTTACGGCAACTCCCTACCCCTTCGAGAAAGCTATTGGTCCCCAATATTTCCCAACGAGCAATGAATTTCTTACTATATGGGCCAAACTCTATGTCGGTATACCGCCTATCGAGGAACCGGCGCCCGGCTACTATTTGACCGTTTTGTTCGAGGGTTTCGAACGACCGAACGGCGCGGACTGGGATGCAAGTACCGATACCTTCGAGTTCAGTGCGCCGCCTGGGTCGGGAAGCAGGGTGGAGTACAATTACAAATATGAATACCATGCATCTGACCCGTTGACTGTCGATCCTTCCGGCCAGCTTACAGCCCTTGACTTGCTAGGAACCGGCACCTGGACGGTTTACGTTTCAGACGGTGCGGGAACTCAGTTATCCGAACCCGTGTCGTTCACGACCGCCCCCGACAATCCAAATCGGGAAATATACATCGGCTGGGCTCGGATAAGGTAATGCAACCATCGTTAACAGAGTTACATTGTAAAATGACTTCGTTCAAACCATCGCGGTTCGCAGACGTACGTCTGTGCCGATCGGCGATCTACTGCCTAGCGCTTCTGATACTTCTCGTCCTGGTTCTAGCGGGGTGCAGAGGCCCGCGAGAGGCAGAGGGCGCCCTCGACCAGACGGGCATGTTTCGACAGCCTCATCCTACTTTCACACCCACGGCCGCGGTTGCGGGTGGCGCCGCCCCCGTCTTGCAGGCGCCCAGCAACGACAGCACAGGCCAACAGGCCTCTGTAGCCGCTGCCCCACTCACAGCTTCGAGCGACCCGCCGCGTGCGGTGGTCAACGCGCCCCTGGTCAACGTACGCGCGGGGCCGAGCACGGACACCGACATCGTTGCTACCGTAGAAAGAGGAGCGGAATACGACATTATTGGACAGAGTGATGACGATGAGTGGTGGCGCGTCTGCTGTCAGGATGAGTTGATCGTCTGGGTCTCGAAGGAATTCGTCGACACGGACGGAGCGGTAGATTCTGTACCCGTCGGAGATTCCGTTGCAGCCTCAGCCGACCAGGCGTTGCCGGCCGCTATTCCACCTGCTTCTGCCGGCCAGGGCGGGAACACCGGCCAGGGCAGTTACCAATTGATCGCAAAGGAGCAGTTTCCGGAAACGAACCTGGTGCGCGTCTACCTGTATGTCTACGATAATGCCGGCGCCTTGGGTGGCTATACCTTAAGCGTTAGCAAAGATGGCCGTGAAGTTCCCGTATCAGTGCAGTCATTTGGCGGCCAACCGGCCTTCACCTGGCCCTTCCAGGATGCACGCCAGCGCTACCAGAACATGAAAGTCGAGTTTCCGGATGAAGATCCGGCGGGGACCTGGACGCTCCAGCTAATCGATCCACAGGGTACTCCTGCCGGCCCCTCAGCCGAGTTCACGCTTAGCGCGAACGATGCCGAACAGGAGCTATACGTACGCTACGAACGTGTCCAGTAACGCACCCAGTGTCGAACCTGTTGCCGATACTGGGACTGGTCACGTGCTGGGTAACCGCGACTCGCCGCCGCTTCGTTCGCTGCTCCTGGCCCTCATTACGTTGGTTGCGTTCGCCCTACGAGTTCTTCGCATCCAATGGCAACCTCTTTGGTGGGATGAAGGATACAGCGTCTTCTTCGCGACTGAACCGCTGTCGCGAATGCTTGCGCTAACTGCACGCGACATCCATCCGCCTTTATACTATACTGCCTTGCACGGCTGGATTACGCTCCTGCACGACTCGGGGCCTGCGGCGCTACGCCTTTTTTCCATAGCGGTCGCTGTTGTTGCTATCCCGCTGGTCGGCGCGTTGGCAAGTCGCCTAAGCAGCCGGAATATCGTTGCGGTCACCGGCGCTGCCCTGCTACTCGCCGTGAACCCACTGCACATCTACTACAGCCAAGAAATACGGATGTACAGCCTGGCCGCATCATTGGGCATCGGCTCAAGCGTCTGCTTGGTCTCTTGGCTCCAAAGAGCACGGGAAAACAGCGCCGGTGGCCGCTGGCTTATCGCATACGTTGGGCTTACGGTATTCCTCATCGGCACGCTGTATTATTCGGCGATCCTGATAGCGGTACAGTTCTTGTGGGCCGGATGGATAGTGAGGCGGTCGCCCGGAAGAGTATGGGCGCTTCTGGCCGCAACTGCGGTTGCGGGGCTATTGTTCGTACCTTGGTCCGCCTACGCCCTGCCGAAGCTTGCCGAGTACGTGGCAGACAAGGTGGTCGCCGACCAGGATGCTTCACTCGTCCTCGCGGATTATGTGTTGCGCCATGTTAGTGCGTTCACCGCAGGAGACACGTTCCCCTTTCAACTGTCGCCTTACATTGCACTCGTAATCGCCCTCGTAGCACTCGTTCCGCTGTTTAGTGTTGCGCGGCCGGTGAAGGCCGGCAAGGCTCCTGCCTCCGAATACATCGGATTAGGCGAAGCCATCGCGTTTCTCTCGTTGGTGGTAGGCGGCTCATTGCTGGCTGGCTATCTCATCAACCTACAATTTCCATTCTTTCCCACTGGCGGTGAGCGCCTTCTCCTCTTTGCCCTGCCCTATTTCCTTACGCTGATTGCGATGGGGGGCGCCTTTAGCCGGCTCTCTCCTCTCGTAAGGGTCCTGTTTGTCGTCCCTCTCGTCGGGCTTTCCCTCGCCGGGGATGTCGGTTTCTACACGCAGCCCCGCCATGCCGAACAAGATTACAGAGACATTGTGCGCTCCGTGGAAGAACGCGGCTCAACCGACGACACCGTACTCGCCCTATTTCCATGGCAAGTCGGATACTGGCGCGCGTACGGACGCCGGGACGACGCGGGACAGCTGGTCACGCCACAACCGGAAGCTGTGGGCCAAGACATACTCGTGTGGGACGACGACATAAGGAGCGCACTGGACACCGCTCTGGAACAAGGCGTCCTGTGGTTTCCCGAACCGCTGTCATTGGGCAGCGACTTGCCCCAAGAAATAGAAGACTATCTCGAAGAGGGTGCAGTCAATATCGAAAATCGATGGGAGACGGCAGAGACGCGGCTCACCGCTTGGACGGATGCCCCGGCAGGCGATATCCGGACCACATCCCACGTTACTTTCGGGCCGTTGACATTGGCCGGATACAGCGTAACGCCGCAGAGCGTCCCGGGCGATAACAGCGTGCTCACGGTGACGCTGGAATGGGATTCCGTTCACACTGACTTGCAGCGCCAATTGGCCGTTTCTCTCGTCGACGAGGACGGCAACGTTTGGTCCGAGCGCGTCTATACACCGCCGTCCGCAGTATCAACAGGCGTCAGGTCGTTCCAGAGCGATCGGGAGGAAACGGACTCATTCCAAACAGACACACCAACACAAGCAACCATCGATCGCTTTGGCATGCAGGCGCCGGCCGGTATGCCACCCGGGGTCTACAGCGTGCGCCTGTCAGTTCTCGATGCGAGCGGGAATTCCATACAGGCAAGAACGGCCGAAAGTGAAGACACCGCACAGTCACTATTATTGGCACATATAGAGGTCACCGCCCCACCGTCGCCGGTGCCCGCAATTCGGATTCCCTTCGATTTCCGCGTCGGCGATCAACCGCAATCGACCGCGGTGGATATTCTGGGTGTCGCAGGCATCGGCTCCGATCCTACCGTCCTGGCAGGGTCTGACATGTCGATGAAAATTGGTCTCCGTCGTGACACGCGTGATGCAGGCAACCATGAGCTGTCTGTTGCACTCACAAATGGAGAAGCCGGCGCGAACGGGCAAGTGATTGCGTCCTGGAAGGGTTGGCCACTGCCCGACTACCCAATCGAGGCATGGCCGCAGGACACGATTCTACTGGCGCCGGTCGTTCTTCCGCTACCTGCTGAGATGGCTACAGGGGCCTACACGCTGGTTGCCTCGGTTGTCGAGGAATCGGACCAGTTGGAAACATCACCAATCCAGCTGGCTACTGTCCATGTGTTCTCACGCCCATTGGTTACTGAGCCGCCAGCGTTCGAGACGCCGGTTTTGCCGCCTGTCCAGTTCGGCACTCATGCTAGGTTGGTGGGCTACGACGTCACCATAAGGGGCGATGTACTTGACCTGCTTCTGTCATGGGAAGTGATGCAGCCCCTGCGCCCGCAGCATCATATATTTGTTCATCTGGTTGACGCTGACGGTGCCCGCATTGCACAGCAGGACGGAACTCCAGTAACCTCTGCCGGGCTTGCTCCAACCGGCAGCTGGCGGACTGGCGAAATCATCACCACCGAACATCATCTTTCCCTTTCTGCGCTGGACGCAAACGCCGCAGAAGTGCAGAACGCAACGTTACATGTCGGCCTCTATGATCCTGACACCGGCATCCGGCTCCCCACCTCCATTGACGGCGCGCAGTCTGGAGATAGTGCTATAATAACGCTATCGCCTTGACGCAGCGGCCTGAAGCAATGGGACCGTTCATGTGGCACGCGACCTAATCGCCCCTGGTGCGTAGTAATTCGGTGAGTAAGAACACGAAACACACGGAACGCCTCCGTGCAAATGATGAGGAGCCAGAGAAATGACATCTGAACAGCAATCCTCTGCAGAGGACACAGGAAAGACCGGACAGGAGCCGAGTGCAGATTCCGCCACCGGTTCCAGCGCGAGCGGTGACGAACTGGTAAATGAACTGGGCCGTTTGGGTCGTAAGTTGATGGAAGTACTCGAGACAGCCTGGAATAGCGATCAGCGACACCAGATTGAGCAGGACTTACGTTCGGGGTTGAGTAACGTTGCGGATTCGCTCGAAGCGGGGCTCAAAGACTTCGGCGAACAGGAACGTACGAAGGAGTTCATCGGCAAGGCCGAAACGGTGGCTGACAATGTCGGCGAGAAGGTACGCACCAGCGAAGCGGCCAACGAACTGGCGAAAGGATTGGCCACTGGGCTGCATGCCCTTGCGGACCAACTCGATCGCCTTGCGGGCGAAATGCGCGCCTCGCAGGCCCGCAAATCTGGTGATAGGTCCACTTCCCCGGGCGAGACGGAACAAGGCCAGGACATTCCCATCACGCGGGAGCCGCCGGCAGATTCCAGCAGGTAAGCAGTGGCTGCCAGTTCAGCGGATGGCGGCGGAGGAGAGTGTGCAAGACACGAAGCGGGCCGTGCGACGTCGCACGGCCCGCTTCGTTTTCCAAGATCTGGCGCCAACGATGCCAGTGCTAGGCCATGCTTCTAATAGAAGAAAAACCACTTTGCCACACCAAGGACCCCTTGTTTCCATGGTACCCGGTGTGACACGCCCGCAGTCCCTTCGAAATCGGCTTCGTGATCGATGTACCACTGGTAGTTCCGGATCAGGGCGTCCTTGTTGGAGTACTTCGGATCGAAATCGAGCAGCCGTTCCGCCTTGTCGATTGACACGAACGAATCCTCGGTTGCTGTCTCGTATACCCAGCGATAGAGCGGGCTCAGGTGCATTTGCTCAAGCGCTCGCAGCGTCCAAATTGCTGGCCTGGCCGGCAATCCGACGATGTGTTTGCCGTGTCCGGCGTAATCGAGCACTGCCTGGTAGTCTTCCCGCATGGTGGTGAATTCTCTGGCGCCGATGTTGAACACGTCGTCTACGACCGAACAGCTTCCCGTCGACACTGCGTAGATAGCGTCACAAAGATCCTCGACATCCAACAGCTGGTAACGGTTGTTGCCGCTACCCAGCATGGGAAAACCTTTGCCGTCCTGCGCCCAGTCGTATAGCAGGGCAAATACGCCAAGTCGTTCAGGACCTATGAACGACTTAGGACGGATGATTGGCACACAAAGACCTCGCTCCCGATACTGCTGGCAAACTTGCTCAGCCACCACTTTTGCCTCGCCGTAGGGGCCAACACCATCAAGCTTGTCATCTTCATAGAGCGGATGGTGATCAGGTATCCCATAGACGGCCGTCGACGATATATGCACGACGCGCTCGATCCCGGACTGCAGCGCCGACTCGAGCACGATACGCAGACCGTCGATATCCGTGCTGTAGATGTCTTGCGGAGAATATAGAGGAAGCGCGGCCGCCGTGTGAACGACCACGTCTACGCCTTCCATGGCGCGGTTCACGTCCTCCACCTTGCGGATGTCTCCCGTCACCACTCTGACTCGGTCGCGCTCTGGATAATCAAAACTCTGAATGTCCAGTGAAACGACGCCGTGACCTCGATCCAACAGGTACCGGATTAGGTTGATGCCGAGAAATCCTGCGCCGCCCGTGACTAGAAAAGTGGATTCATTCCCTTTTCGTCCCCGGCTGGCGCGAGGTTGTTCGCCTTGCTCGTTAAGCCCTGAATCCTCTACATCGACTTTAGCCATCATTCACTTCTCGTTCCATCTAGAATGGGCTGAAAACAATTATGCAAGCGCGCGAAGCCATTCGCTGAGTAATTCCTGGGACGATTCGAAGGCCACGTCGTCAGGAAGATCGCCAGCTTTGAACCACTTCGCCTCGTCCACGTCGTCGTTTTGCTCAAGCGCAGGACAAGTCCCGCTTGAGGGACTTGCACGATACGCGATGACGATTCCACCGGCGATTCGGGGCCTTGCCACCATCGGAAATATGCCGAGGAGTCCTTCGATGGTGACGTCAAGGCCTACTTCCTCCAGCAGCTCACGTTGAAGCGCCTCATCCGGCATCTCCCCAGCATCCATAAACCCGCCCGGAAGCGCCCATTGACCCCTTTCAGGATCGACCCCGCGGCGGACTAGCAGCACTCGACCGGCTGATGTAACCAACCCAATCACCGCGACCTTAGGATCCAGGAATTGCACGAATGCGCAATTGGGGCACGTGGGCCGCATGGCGCCAAAGACACTTCTTCTCACCAGCGGGCTACCGCAATATGGACAGTATCGGTATTCAATCGCCAAAGTTCCGTCGGCCTTTCTCCCGAACTTGGGCGATTATACATCGCGCACAATAACCCGCAGAAAATACGAGAACCTGCGTCTGCTTGTCTTGGCCTGCGCAGCGCCAGGAGATTTGTCCACAGATCGGGCGCAGGACTATAATCCAGTCGGCACAAAGACCGATCGCTACCCAGGCCAATCAAACGGCGCTAGGGCCGCAGTTCGACGCTGAGCGCGCCCGATGCAAGACGCATACCCAGTGAGCGCAGCGCGAAAAACGGCGATCAAGACGCTGACGGGCCACTACTGCTAGCAGGCGAATCTCACCGAAGGAGGAAATGGGTGAACCTACATGAATATCAGTCGAAGCGCCTGTTTGCCGACCACGGGATACCGATTCCCGACGGCGAAGTCGCGACGACGCCTGCCGAGGCGCGCCAGATAGCCACCGACTTCGGCGTTCCTGTCGTTGTGAAAAGCCAGGTGCTTGTAGGCGGGCGCGGCAAAGCCGGAGGCGTCAAGTTGGCACGAAACCCGGATGAGGCCGAAGCCGCGGCGAATGCCATCCTCGGGATGGACATTAAGGGCTTTACGGTAGAGAAGGTGCTGGTGGACCGTGCGGCTGACATTAAGACTGAGATCTACTTGGGCGCCGTTCTCGATCGTGCAAAGAGGCGCGTCGTCATGATGGCCAGTAGCGAAGGCGGCATGGACATTGAGCAGGTAGCCGCCGAGACACCCGAGCGCATCGTCACAGTGCCCGTCCATCCGTTCCTAGGGCTGCGTGACCACCAGGCGCGTATTCTGGCGGATGGCATTGGTCTCCCCAAAGAGAATGTGCGCGACTTTGTGGCCATCGCCAAGGGTCTTTATGACACCTATATCGGCGTCGACGCGACGCTTGCCGAGATTAACCCGCTTGTCATCACGGGCAACGGCGAGTGCATCGCCGTCGACGGCAAGATTTCGCTCGACGATAGTGCACTGTTCCGGCATCCGCAGCTCGCCGAGATGCGCGACATCGACGCCGAGGATCCCTCAGAACGCAAAGCGCGTTCTCACGGCCTGAACTACATCCAGCTCGACGGCGAAATCGGCTGTCTCGTCAACGGCGCCGGTCTTGCCATGGCAACCATGGATATCGTCAAACTCTACGGTGGTTCCCCTGCCAACTTCTTGGACATAGGCGGCGGAGCCCAGGCCGAATCTGTCGCGACAGCGCTCAGCATCATACTTTCCGATGAACGCGTGAAGGCTGTACTCATCAACATTTTCGGCGGCATCACCCGCTGCGATGAGGTTGCCGTCGGTATTTTGGAAGCCATGGAGACGCTGAATGTCAAGGTTCCCTTTGTGGTTCGTCTGGTCGGCACAAACGAGGCGGAGGGTCGCAAAATACTTGCCGAAGCCAACTTAATCACGGCAGAGAGCCTTGCCGACGCGGCCCAAAAGGCCGTGAAGGCCGCTCAAGGAGAAGGCGCATGAGCATCCTAGTCGACAACGATTCACGCATCGTCGTCCAAGGTATCACCGGCCGCGAGGGCGCGTTCCACACACAACAGATGATCCACTATGGTACAAACGTCGTCGCCGGAGTCACGCCCGGAAAGGGCGGCGAGTGGGCGGTCGGCAGTACGCCCGTCTTCGATACGGTCAGCGAGGCCGTCACTGCAACCGGCGCAAACGTCAGCATCATCTTCGTGCCGGCTCGTTTTGCGCCGGATGCCATCATCGAGGCAGCAGATGCCGGCATGGAGCTTGTCGTCTGCATCACAGAGAATATCCCGGTCCTGGATATGGTACAGGTCGGCGCTTATCTGGACACTTTGCCGGTCCGCCTCATCGGCCCCAACTGTCCGGGTATCATCACGCCTGGCGCAGCCAAAGTAGGCATCATGCCCGGCCACATCCATACGCCGGGCACCGTAGGTATCGTCAGCAGGTCTGGTACGCTGACCTATGAAGTCGTGTATGCTTTGACTGTGCGCGGAATCGGTCAAAGCACGGCTATCGGCATCGGCGGCGACCCCATTATCGGCACTCGTTTCGTCGATGCGCTAAATCTGTTCCAGAACGATCCCGGCACGGACCAGGTGGTTCTCATCGGCGAGATTGGCGGCACTGACGAACAGATCGCCGCCGAGTACATTGCCGAACACATGGATAAACCGGTGACTGCTTTCATCGCCGGGCAAACCGCGCCACCAGGTCGTCGTATGGGCCATGCAGGTGCCATAATCTCCGGTGGCGAAGGCACGGCCGCCGAGAAGATCGCTGCCCTGGAGGCGGCCGGCGCGAGCATCGCTCGACATCCGGAAGAGATTGCCGACGTCGTCGCTGCCAACGTCAGCCAATCCTAGGGTTCCGACCCATCCGCCTGGTCGCCACGGTACGCTACTGTGACCTCCCAGCCGAAGCTGCGCGTTGCCGTAACGGCTGCGGATATTATCGGCGCATCCGCACTGCACGCCTTGCTCGCCGAGCAGGACAGCTTGGAGCCGGTCGTGACGCTGGATGCGCCAGTGGTGGATTCTCTTTCGCTTTATGATGTGGACGTCCTGCTCTGGGACCTGGGCTGGACTTCCGATTTTGGCGAAACGCAGACGTCTACTGCTATCCTTTTGGATGGCGCGATCGATAATACGCCGGTGATCGCCCTGGTCGCAGATGTAGAACAGGCCACTGCCGCATGGCGTGCCGGTTTTCGCTCGCTTTTGCTGCGTTCAGAGTCGCCGCGCGCGCTGGTAGCTGCCCTGCACGCGGCGGCAGCCGGACTCATGACCCTATCATCGCGTCTGGCCGCCACGATTCCTTTCGCCCGACGCACCGACTCCGAACAAGACATCGAACAGCTCAGCGACCGAGAACTTCAAGTTCTGAGCCTCATCGCGGACGGGTTGACTAGCAAAGCCATCGCACACTCGCTCGAGATCTCCGAGCATACGGTCAAGTTCCACGTAAACTCCATCTTTGAAAAGCTGGGCGCGTCCAGTCGCACGGAAGCCGTGGTGATCGCCACTCGCGCCGGTCTCATCCTGCTCTAGCGTAGTCCCCCTGCTAATTCTCCATTCGCCCATCCTGCGGCGCGGCGCGCTGCAAAGACCTACCCAAACGGACAGGCATTCACAGCCAAAAGAGGCGGTGACGCGGCTCGTACAGGTAGCTAAAATGGACAGGGACCGAAATGCTGCCCTGCCCGCCGACGGGCGCTTTAAGACGGCATGCCCATGAGGGAAGGTATGATGGCAGGAATCGTAAAACCAGAAAGGGAACAAGCAATGTCGAAGAGTTTTGATCAGCTTTCACTCGCACTCGAGGAAGTCATCGCAGAAGCTGCGCCGTCTGTCGTTCGCGTAGAGGCGCGGCAGCGTCTGCCTGCCACCGGCATCGTCTGGTCGGCCGACGGGCACATCGTCACCGCCAACCATATTGTCGAAACCGATGAGGACATTCACATCGGCCTGGACGACGGCAAGGTCATACCGGCCTCTGTTGTGGGCCGAGACCCCGCAACCGATCTCCTCGTGCTGCGCGCGGAGTCGGATGGGTTGGCCGTGCCCGAATGGACCGCCGCGGGTGAACTCAAGGCTGGTGCGCTCGCAGTAGCTGCCGGCCGCCCATATCAAAATGTAGAGGTTAGCGTCGGTAGCCTGAGCGCCGTGGGTGGGCCGTGGCGGACGAGAGAAGGGGGGCGTTTGGATACCTACCTGCGTCCCGAAATCACCATGTACCCTGGCTTCTCGGGCGGTCCCCTCGTCGTCGCTGGTAGCAAGTTTGCGGGCCTTAATACCTCAGGGCTGCTCCATCACGCCGATACCACCATCTGCGCGCAGACGCTCAAACGTATCGTGGAAACACTGGTCACACATGGCCGCATCCCGCGCGGCTATCTTGGCGTGGGTGTACAACCCGTTCGTATATCGGCTTCACAGGCCGGCGCTGCCGGATCCGAAATTGGCCTCATGGTGATGTCGGTGGAAGAAAACAGCCCGGCCGAGTCGGCGGGTGTACGGCAGGGCGACATCCTCGTCGCGCTCGGTGAGTACACTACCGCAGCCGTGGGAGACCTGCGCCAGGCCCTGTCATCCACAGACGCGGAGGGCGCCGTGAATCTGCGCGTGATTCGCAGCAACGAGATCGTCGAGCTCCCCGCCAAGCTGGAACTCAGGTAAATGTCCACGGCCCGTATGGCCGCGTCTGAGATTCAGAAAAACAGGGCGCCCAGCCGACCGGCTGGGCGCCCTGTTTTGATCTCTAGTTCGAGGAAGGGTCTACGCCGAGAGTATGGACGCCTGCTTGTGCTTGCCGACCGGGGCGTGTCTGGTTCCTCCGACGGACAGCTGTATTGCACGCTAACCGACTCAGCAAAGACAACCGGCTATGCACCCAACAACAGCGAAGACAGGATTACGTCTCGTTCT
>JBJYXA010000078.1:0-1579 GCA_046259705.1 Caldilineaceae bacterium | reverse complement strand
GCTAACGACCCGAAGCAGACCTTCGACCTACGCGATCAAGTCGCGAACCTTTGCGGTGTCGACGTGTTGTAGAAAGGAAATGGCCTTGCCGTCGGCCAACGTCCACACGTGTGCCATCCTCACTTGACAAGGCTCACCAGAATTCTTGTGGTTCCATGTGTACTTGCCGAGCGCTACGACCGTGTCTCCATCGGCAACCAATTGATCAACGACTACTCCCCAGTTATCGCTGAACTCGCCGAGTCGCATGAAGACGTTCTCGACGACAGCCTGAGGACCGACGTAAGTGCCTGCCAGCGGGAATCCATCCGCCTCGGTCCAGGAAATGTCATCGGCAAATGCAGCCATTACGGCCGGAATATCACCGGCCGCGAAGCTCTCATACAACCCGTGAATCAGCTCTTTGTTGGTCATTCGGATGCCTCTTGCAGTCGTTGCCATAGGACATAGTATCGAAGATTTCGCACTTGACCGTGGGTCTTCAACGGCCGCATCTGGCAGTTGGCAGCCGTAGGCTGGCTCAAGGCGGCTGGCCACCGATCCAAGTCCGCATTCGACCCCGAGCGGAAGTTGACTGCGCTACAAAGCGGACGCTCAACGCCTGGCATCAGCGGCACGCGAAGCGCGCCGGCTGCATGCCGTTGTTAGGCCGATGGGGCTGGTCTGTCATGGCTTCGTAGGCATCGCATCGTTATTACCAGGTCGCTGGCTCAATGAAGGCTCCACGTCGCCGTGCCGCACGCAGCAGCAACACAACCGCGACAGTGGTTGACGCGATCACCAGCAGCGAACTCTCTGGACCGAACATCCCACCGGTCAGCCAGTCGGGCCCGGCAAAGCGGCTTTCGAGTGGCGCCAACTTGCGCCAGTCCTCAATGCCGGAAAGCGGCAAGCCACTGAGCAGAATGGTGAAGTTCCATGCCGCATGATTGGCAGCCACCACCCACAGGTTGCGCGCCAGGACGAATACTCCGGCCCACAGCAGGCCCGTTACGGTAACTGCCACCAGCATCGTTACCGCATCACTGATCCTACCTTGTTCGACGTTTTCCAAGTGCGCCACGGCGAACACCACCGCTTGTACGAATAACGCCACCTTCGTTCCCCAAGCCCGCTCCAGGAGTCGAAACAACAGACAGCGGTAAGTCAGTTCTTCAAGCATCGCCGCGATACCGATGAGGGCCGCCACGCCGAGCAGCGCTGGCGAGGCACCGCGAAACAGAACGCTTTCGTAGACACCCAGAGCGAATAGCACGGCCATCGGCAGCGCTACCAAGGCGGCACCGCTCGCGCCACCAAGCATCAGATGAACCGGCCGCAGACGCAGCTCGGTCGCATGGCGCTTTTCATGCCAGCGCACGAAAGCCCAGTAGCTCGCCACCGCCGTCAAGAGGATGCCGATGCGCCTGAAGACACTGAGCAGTGCGGGCCCGGGATGGAACACGCCTTCAATCAGAGGCAGCAGGCCTTGTCGAAAGATCAAAATCGAGCCAAGAACCACCACCCCACCCAACAGCAGTGAGCCGAGCATCCGGCCGGCGACGCGCAGACGACGTCGCGCAATGCTTCCAGTTGCAAG
>JBJYXA010000077.1:0-5241 GCA_046259705.1 Caldilineaceae bacterium | reverse complement strand
TAGATAGCCTGCTTCTGTTGGTGGCGGTTCAATTACGTTCGTGCGGATCCAGCGCATCGCGCAAGCCATCGCCGATGAAGTTGAAGGCCAGCACCGTAAGCACGATCATCACGCCAGGGAATATGGAGATATGAGGATAGCGCAGGATGAAGGCGCGCCCATCGGCAAGAATGCCACCCCAGGAAGGAGTCGGCGGTCGGACACCCAAACCAAGAAACGAAAGCGCGGCTTCGAGAATTATGATGCTACCCACACCGAGAGACGCAAGCACGATCACCGGGCCGAGCACATTGGGCACGATGTGGCGCCAGATGAGGCGGCCGTCTCTGACGCCGATCGCATGCGCCGCCGTAACGAAATCGCGCTCACGCAAGCTCATAACGTCTGCTCGAACCACGCGCGCGTACCGGGCCCATACGGTGATGCCGATGACTACCACCGTGGTCACCAGGCTTGGGCCAAGGACGGACGACAGAACAATAAGCAAGGCGATAATGGGAAAGGCCATCAAGGTGTCCGTAATGCGGGACAGGATGTTGTCTACCCATCCGCCAAAATACCCGGCCATAGCGCCGACCAGCACACCGATGGTGACAGCGATTAAGGTGGACGTCATGCCCACAACCAGGGCGACGCGCGAACCGAACACGATGCGACTGAAGAGATCCCTCCCCAGGTGGTCAAACCCCATTGGGTGCGCAGAGGACGGGCCAACACCGCGCATGCCACGAAAGATGTCTTCTATGGGGTCATAGGGCGCGATAATCGGGGCGAAGATTGCCATCACGATTAGGATCAGAACCATAATCAGTCCGACGATCGCCATGCGATTGGCCGTGAACCGTCGCCAAGCCCGCGACAACTCGGAACGATGTTCTGACTCGGCAAATAGAGAACCGCGCGGTCGTACAGATGTGACTGCCATCAGAATTCCTGTGGGTGTCGGTGGCGACGCTCGCCGTTGTGGCATTTTCCCCTAGGCATTGACGCGAATGCGCGGGTCGACGAGATAGTAAACCAAATCGATGAAGATGTTGACGATGACGACTAGGACGGCGAAAAGTACGACCAACGACTGGACCACCTGGTAATCCATACGGAAGATGGAGTCGGTGAACAGCCGCCCGATCCCGGGCAGTGCAAAGACTGTCTCCACGACGATGGTGCCGCTGAGCAGGAACGCGATTTGGAAGCCCACTACCGTCACGATAGGTAGGAGCGCGTTACGTACGGCATGGCGCGTGATCACGACGTGCTTCTGCAAACCCTTGGCGTCGGCCGTCTTGACATAGTCCTGGGTCAGCACTTCAACGGTTGAACCGCGCATGACACGCGCCAACACCGCCATCTGTTCGGTGGCAAGCACAATCACTGGCATGATATAGCCCTGCCAAGAACGCAGCCCAAAGGGCGGAAGCCACTTCAGCATGAGTGAAAAGACCACGATGAGCATTAGGCCCAGCCAGAAGTTTGGCATGGCGATGCCCAACGCCGAACCGACCGACGTAGAATAATCAAGTAGCGAGTTTCTACGCAGCGCTGCCCCAATGCCTATCGGGATGGCGACGCCCAAAGAGACCAGCAGCGCCAAGAGATTCAGCGTGGCCGTGACAGGAATCGCTTCCCAGATCATTTCGCCTACGGGTACGCCGCTGCGAATCAGCGACTCGCCAAAGTCACCGCGCGCCAAACTGCCCGCCCAGATTAGGTACTGTTTGTAGTAAGGCTCGTTGAGTCCCCACCTCTCCTTGATCGCCTCAATCTGCTCCTCCGAGATACGAACTTGCCCTTCACCGAGCAACAACATAACCGGATCGCCGGGCATGAGGCGCATTATTGCAAAGGTTACTAGACTGATCAGGAAAATGACAATGGCGCCTTGCGTAAGCCGAACTACCAGATATCTTCCCATCTATGCCTATCTCTCACCCGTTGAATCGCCCTGATTAAATTGCGACGGGAGTTGCGTTCACCCGACCGGTCCGCCAATAACCGCCCACTCGTACCTGCCTTTCCGGATAGGCCGGTATGTATGGACCGGTGTGTATGGGCCGAATGTATTTGCAGGGGCGAGATCCATCTTGCCCGACCTCGCCCCCACATTTCTTTGGCAGAGATGTCAGACCCTAACGGCGTCCGACTTTACTCGGCAAGTGACATCTTGCGTGCCGTCAGATAGATCTCGTCACTGGACAACGGATTCTCAGGTAGTCCCTCTACGCGGGTGCTGAACACATTCATCCATTCGTCGAACTGTAGATACAGGACGGGCACTTCCTCCACAAACAGATCCTGGATCTGGTCATAGATCGGCTTGCGCTTGTCCGGGTCCACTTCGGCGATGCCGGCTTCGATCAATGCATCCATCTGCTCATTGCGAAACTGTGCAAAGTTGTTGCCGCCATCTGAGTGCAGCGTGGAAAACGGATCGGGCTCCGGCGTCGAACCATAGGTCCAGTTAAAGATAGAGGCGTCCATGCTACCGGCACGCATCGAGTCGAGGATCGTCGCAATAGGCGCCTCTTCAAGCTGCATATCGATGCCCACATCTTTGAACATCTGTTGGGCAAGTTCTGCAATGGGACGCCGCGCCTGGTCGCCGGTGCCAGTGGTGCACGTAAATGAGAGTTTCATGCCGTCCTTTTCGCGCACGCCGTCCGCACCTTCTATCCAACCGGCCTCGTCGAGCAATGTCTTGGCTTGATCGGGATCGAATGGATACTGCTTAGTATTGGGATTGTGGTAGAAAGCGTTCTTCGGGGATAGGTTGGAGTGGGCAACTTGCGCCGCGCCGTTCCACAGGTCGTCGATGATGCGCTGGCGATCCAGCGCGTACATCATGGCCTGCCGCACGCGCTTGTCAGAAAGCTGCGGCAGTGAATTGTTCAGCGGGAAGTGCTTAATGGAGCTGGCCAACGTCCGGAAGACGATGAAATTCGGGTCGTCTTCGAGCATGATGCTATCTTCGACCAGAAGCGGCCATACAGAAGAGTCGGCGTCCCCAGTCTGCAGCGCAATCGTTCGCACGGAATCCTCCGGCACGACATCCTGGCGGATCACGTCGATATTCGGGCGGCCACGGAAGTGATCGTCGAACGCCTCTAACTCCGTGAATTCGGCCGCCCGCCATTCCTTGAGCTTGAAAGCGCCGGTACCTATCGGTGCCGTACGGTATGTATCTTCACCCACCTCGGCGTGATATTCACTCTGCACGATGGGCGTGGAAGCCCAGTTACTCAATGAGGCGGCGTTTACGGAATCCATATGCACGACCACCGTGTAGTCGTCGGGCGTCTCGATCGAACCAATCCCCTCGAAGTCGCCGATGATGGCCGACGCGTTTTCGGGATCACGGTAGAAGTCATAGGTATACTTCACGTCGGCGGATGTAAACTCCTTGCCGTCATGGAAGGGCACGCCCTGATTCAGTTTGAACGTATAGGTCAGGCCGTCCTCGGCGACCTCGTACGACTCCGCCAGTACAAGCTCCAGTTCGACGAACTCGTTGTAGTACACGAGCGGGTCCTGAATGTTCTGCACAAGCACATACTGGACGGTGGGACCGGTATCCGCGGGGCTAAGTCCCGTCACTTCTTGGTGCCCCATCCATACCATCGTGCCGCCGGCCGTAGTGCTCTCGGCAGGCGCGGCGGCCTCGCCAGCGCTCTCGCCGGTGCCGGCAGGCGTGACTCCCGGCGCAGCGCAGGCCGCCAGGAAGACCGCTGCTGAACCACCTACAAAGGAATAGCGCAGGAATTGACGCCGATCCATCATGAGGGGTTTACGCGTTGATTTCGAATCTTCTGACATTTGTGTCTCCTTGTGATTGAATGTGGACTGCTTCGGAAGATTCACAACTACACGACACGAACAGTGGAACCGAGAAGCTGCCGGACGTGGCTTTCGGAGCTTGGCCGTGATGTAACACGACAGGCTTTGCCAAATCGCAAGACCTCCGCTTAGCGGATAGGGTAAACGCACTGTCTCGAAAATGTAGTGTACGGCAACGTAGACGCAAACGATAGCACTGTGACTGGGATGTCATCGGCCTGGGGCAAAAAGCGGCGTTGCTTCGTGGTCCCGCTCGCAGGTTGGCAAAAGTCTATCAGCGCGCAGGAGATGTGTCAACCGAGTGATGCGGTGGGGGTAAGCAGCAAAGGACGCGGATCAGGGTTATCTGATCTGCGTCCCACTTGCTCACAGCCGCCGTGCGGGTGCTCACCCTGCTGCATGAAGCAGGGGCTGCCTCACAGTTGAGGCAGCCCCTGAACCGACTGCAATGGAGAAGCTACGACCAGGGACGTTACTCGCCCGTTGCAGCCTTCCATGCGTCGTACTGTGACTGCACCTCGGCCAACACCGTATCGAAACCGGCGGCCTTCAGGTCATCGATGAACTGCGGCAACGCAGTCTCTGGATCGACATAACCCGTCACTAGCGCCTGCCTGGTGCCAGTGCTCACTGCATTCAAGGCCGTCAACTCGGCTGCCACCGGCTCGCTGCGGAAGCGGAAGCCAAGCGAAGGATGGTCGACCGCATCGTTCGAGTATTCGATCAGCATGCGGTTCTTGTCAGGATCTTCTTTGTTGGAGACGGCCTGCAGCAGCGTGTTGCCGAGGGTCCACGCGCCGCCGTGAGCGCCGTACCAACCTGCGTCGTCGATGGCCACACGCCCATCATCCTCGAAATGCCAATTCACGCCCTCCACACCGAACAGCATCATGTTGAGCAGCGTCGAGTCCGAGTGCATCAGGTTGATGTACTTCATCGCCTCTACCGGATAATCGGAGAGCTCTGGAATGGCCAGCATGGAACCGCCAGAATGTGTGGTGATGTTCACTTTCGGCTGGCCATAGATCTCCTTCAGCTCCAAGTCAGGATTGCCGGAAGCATTCACTAGTTCCTGCGCCTTGATGTTGTTGCCTTTGAGCGGTTGCGGCTGGATGAAGAACTTGCCGGCGTTCCGAATGTCTGCGTCGATGAACGTGGTCAGCCCAGCATCCGGATGAATGTAGCCCTTCTCGTACCAATCGCGCATGATAGCAGTGTATTCTGCCGCCTCGGGCGTTTCAAAAATGCTGTAGATTGTCGGGTCGAAATCTCCGTTGGCGTCCGGCGCAATCTTCATACTGATGAGTTCGTCGGTGAATCCGGCAACAAAGCCGGGCACCCAAGGCGAGAAGCCATCGCGACCGTCGGTCAGGTACGGATACTCGTCAGGGCGAGCGGCTTTCGCCTTCT
>JBJYXA010000076.1:0-1640 GCA_046259705.1 Caldilineaceae bacterium | reverse complement strand
TTTGGGTCTGAAGGTGCGCCAGGGCGAGCGCGAGGGAGAAGGCGCGGTTGCGGGAGGTGATGACAACCGAGGCCAAGGGCGTCACCGAGGACGGAGGGGAAGCCGGGCGGTCAGAACAATCAGTTCGGTGCTCAGTCACGACAGGCACAAGCTCGACACTCTCAAGCGGATACTTGCCGCACTTTAGAAGGGTACGTCATAGCCTAGCATGTCCATGCCCGATCCACAGAGAGATTTGAAGACGCGTTTCTGCTCTTGTGTCCATGCCTCGTGGCCCTCTTGGCGACTACCGAACTCGCGACGCACGTCCATTCCTGATTGGGTAGGGCTGTCGAGCGGGTGCACAAGTGTCGTGGACAAGTATGCGGCGGGTCGACCGTCTGCCCGCAGACCCACAAAGTCAAGCACGCAAGCCATTACGTCTTGCGGCCGATCGCTCATGTCCTCCTGTCTGACAGTAACGGAGTTGGGTGCATCGAGCAAATAGGCATAGCGCTGTGCATGTTCCGCCCATACGCGGCACTGTTCCTCGAATTCGCTTGCGCGGAAGGCAGCGTAGCGCGAGCGGGAGTGGACGACGTCTAGTCCGTTCCTGATCATGTAGACGAACTTGAGCGGGGGAAATAGGGAGCAGAGCCCAAGGTACTGGTCCTTTGTGGGATACGGACGCGCGGCCCAGCGCGTTTTGCGCAAGGCGAGCAGACCGGATTCACGCAGCTCTTTGTAGACCCAGTTGATGCCATAATTGTCGCCGAAGACGGTACGAAAGGCCAGGTCGGCGAGCGTGGCTTGGATGGCGGAAGACGATGCGCGCACGGTGTCCCAGTTCGGGTGTCGCGGGGCGGCAGCGTAGGCGAAGCCGCCGACGAGGGCGACAAACGGGGCATGGCCACCGGCCGAGCGGACGTTTGGATGGCGTCCGAGGGCGTTGAGCATAGCCGTTGTGCCTGAACGGCCGGTACCGACCACGAAGATGGGCCGATCTCGGACGTGCTCGGTCGCCAACTTGCCCACCAATGCTTTCACCGGGGTATCCCCCTTGCCAATATGGTCTCGTGTTGTGACGCGCCGCATACCTGCCATTGGAGCAGATCCTACTAAGTGTTTCGTATCGCGTCCAAGGAATGGAAATCGATGCGATTTTTCTGTATGCTGGCACCGAAATCACGAAACATCGTCTCAAGCTCGGGCGTAAAGGCGCGACCGGTTTCTGGGCTCACAACCGGCACAACAAACAACCTGCCGTTCTCGGATAGCTGCCGCGAGGCAACATCCTCCATGAAGAAGCGCCACTCTGGACAGCCCCATGCTTCCGGCGTGTTGTGCCGATCAAAGAAAATGAGCATGGCAGTGACGAGGTCATAGGGTTCGTCAGGAGCAGGCAGGGGCTCGAAAGCCTTTATCTCGCATTCTTGCCATCTTATGGCCAGCGCATCGACTACCTCTTTGTACATGGGTACATACACGTCGATTCCACAAGCGTAATGGCCGAAATAGTTGCACACGTAGGGAAAATAGCCGCAACCCGTACCCAGGTCAAGTATTCGCTTGCCGGACAGGCGGTGCAGCCCCAGATCGTATGCGTAGTCTAGCGCAATGGCGACTCTGGACCGCACGTCCCAGTGCTTGCTGTCGTACCA
>JBJYXA010000075.1:0-2360 GCA_046259705.1 Caldilineaceae bacterium | reverse complement strand
ACTGGCTGCGCGTGTTTGCTGTACTGCTGCTGGTGCCATTTCATAGCGCGCTCGTATTCAGCCTCGATCCGGGTGATATTGTCTACGTGAAAGATCCAGCAATTCTCGTTATGGTGCTGAGAGCCCCTTTTCGAGTCCAATCTACGGACAATTGTTGGGGGTACAGCACTGCATGATTGGCGTGGTGACCCGACGGGACGAATCCTGATCATCTCATAAAGTGCCGTTGTCATCCTGTATGGCGCGGGCGGGACGCCAAAGCGCCGTGCGATTGGGGGTGCGGTGAGTGTGCCAGCATTTACGGGTAAGGATAACGCGTTCATCTATCAAGGCGTCAGTCTGGGGCCGGCACGATTTCGAGTCGAATGGCCATAAAGGTCAACAAATCCGCCCAACTATCAAAGACCAGATAACGCAGCAACGCACGCAAATCATTGAAAAAGGCTTCCCGGCGTCCCAAGGTCTGGCGAATACGGCGATAAAGCTTGTTGGAGAGGTGCATCACTGTATGGAGGAGGAAGGCCAAGAGATTCAAGGTCAATAAGGTCAGTGCCAGATACTGCTGCCCGTGACCGAAGTTGTGTTCCAGATGATAGCCCTGGTTTTTCAAGACATTGTTGTTCTCATTCTCAACTTTCCAGTGGGCGCGGGCGCACATGACGATTTCGGCCAAGTTGTCGGCCGTGATCTCCAGGTCCGTCACCCAGGTGTGGTGATACAGGGTGACAGCGGTTTCGAGGTGCGTGATGTGCAATTCGCACCAATTGACCAACAGCGCATCGTCGCCGGCCCTTAACGGCACGGCGGCACAGTAACGATAGGTCCAGAGTTCACTATGTTTCCCATTCCATTTGCGCACTGTTACGGTCGGGACTTCAGCCTCCCGCTCCGCCAAGGCGGCATAGAGGGCTTGGTGGGAATCGGGCTTGCAGCCAAAGAGAAAATGCAGGTGGTGGGCCAGAATGTGTTCACACAAGGGTTGGTTGGCATACAGATCGTCACCCATCAAAATGGCGTGGTCCGCGGCATAGAAAGCCGCATGTTGTGTCACCCACCGCTTGCTGGCGGCGCGCTCACAGTCCTGTTTGTCGCTGCCGTCTTGCGGGGTGATGAACTCCGGCGGTTGGACCAACACATGCGGATTACCTGGGGCCACAATCACCGGCAAGATTGCGCTGTGATAGTGTTGCACTTGCCCATTGCGCCGTTTCCGATGCGTGCATTGCTCACACTGTACCGTATACGAACTGAAGTACTGCGTCCCATCCAGGCTGATCAGCAGATGTTGTCTATCCAATACCCGGTAGGCATCCAGGTAGCCGCGTGCCCGAACCGTCTGCAAGAGCGCCCGGAATTCTGGATAAAAATGCTCCGGCGTAACCGGGTCGAGCATAGCGCGGATATGGTTATCACACGGCGTCCGCTCCATTTTGAAGAGCGCGGTGGCATTACTGCGGCCGCGTCGTTGCTGCATTGCCTGCTGCCGCGCCAGAAACGAAGGACATTGCAGAAAGAATACCGCAAACGCGCCCAAGACGATGTCACTCATCATATATTGGCAGTTTTCCCCAGTCCGTTTGTCCGGCAGCTGGGAACCAAGCGTCCTGAGACGCGCGAGCGTGGCATCCACCACGGTGCTTTTCACGTTAGTTTGAGGACGCGTCAGTGTTTTCATGGCGTTACTATACCATCAATTACCAGCGTGTTAATGCTGGAAGTCATAATGAGAATTGCTGGTATAGATGAAGAGCATCCAGTTCCACTCCGGTAGCGGAGAGACTTCGGTGCAGAAACCGCGCAGGTGTAGATCGTCAACAACCAGACCGGTCTCTTCCAATAGCTCACGGCGTGCTGTCTCGTGCGGAGACTCACCCGCCTCAATCTTGCCGCCCGGTGCGATCCACAATCCGAGATTCGGTTCCTTGTTGCGACGCATCACCAGCACCTCGTCGCCACGCCGCACGTAGACGAGTACGCTGAGGATGTAGGTCAAATTCACACCAGGCCCAATTTCACACGGAAGTAGTCCGCGGTTTTGCGCAAGCCCTCTTCCACCGGCACACGCGGTTCCCACCCCAACGCCGCCTTCGCTTTGCTGATGTCGGGACAACGCTGCTTGGGATCGTCACGCGTGCGCTCGTCGGTGGGATGCACAAAGGCAATGTCCGAAGAACTACCGATCACCTTGCGCGTCAACTCCGCGAATTCCAGAATCGTCAGTTCTACTGGATTCCCAAGGTTGACCGGGCCTTCGACATCCTTCGCCATCAGGCGCACGATCCCTTCGACCAGATCATCCACGTAGCCAAACGAGCGCGTGCGCGAACCGTCGCCGTAGACCGTCAGCGGATCGCCGCGCA
>JBJYXA010000074.1:0-11374 GCA_046259705.1 Caldilineaceae bacterium | reverse complement strand
AAGAGTCAGTCATGTTGGAGCAGTTCAGGCCTTGCGGCCTATAGCCGTTCTCCTATCATTGCTTGCCTTACTCGCCACGAAGCCGCCTATACCTTGTCGCCAACCACTACCAGGTCATTCGACAACAAAAAAACCGCTAACCGGCTGTCAGCGGCTCCTGTGATTCCACAGTGTTGTCTCGGCAGCGAGTTGGCAGACCCAACCCATCTAGTAGCGCCCACCTATCTACAATTCTACGCAACGGAAGAGATAATACGCCCGCCCAAGGCCAATGTCAACATCGGGAATTTCTTCACATAGACGGTCCCGCATAAGGTTAAGACTTCCCGATCACTTGGGGCAATAATGGCGTTCGACCGTCTTAAGTCACGACTTCGCGGGAGATGTTTCAGACGCAGCCGCGTACCCGCAATAGGCGACTCAGTCTAGTGACATTTTCACCAAGACATCGCGGAAGGACTACAGAAATCAATATGGACCAAGATGACGATGTAATCGGTTCACCGAACGAATTCTTCGTACCGGCAAGCAAGGATCATGGCCACGGCCAGCGCAAGGTGTTAGATAGCCTGAAAACTGATGTCAAGGTGCTGGGCGAAGAGACATACGTTGCGCTACCTGACATTGAGTATGTAAGCAACGGCAGTGGATGCCCACCGACCATAGAGCAGTTGAAAGTGCTCGCCAGAGACAGCTCCATGTAGGTGGTCGGACCACCGCTCTGAACGGACCAAGGTGAATTTCGGTATCATTTCGGGAAAACGCTAATTACCCACTCCCTACGATTCGATCCGAATATTCGTGACCGTCCTCTTGACAAGGTCAAACTCAAGCGCTACTGATCTATTGCGAGAACCCCTGTCCTTGCGGCTATTACGGTGATGACGGCTACCCTTGCAGGTGTTCCATGAGCAGCATGCAGCGCTACAGGAAGCGCGATAGCGGGCGGCTCCCAACATCAGTTCTAGCGCCACCAGCAACGAGTTTGCATCATGAAGGACCGCAGTCTGAAACCCTTCCGTGAACCAACCGTATACGTCAGCTCGCGCCCGATGTGCGTCGTCGATCTTGCTCTGTTGCCGACAAAGACGGCCTAAGCTCATCGTAGCGCGCAACTCCAGCGAATCCGCCCACTGCTGCGCGCCGGCCACGCCTACGAGCGGGCGACCGAATGGCGCAAGCGCCCACCGCCGGTAGGTTAGTCACCACGCGGTCCTATATCCACTCCCAGGATGGCGCCTCTACCTCCGCGAGGAGTGCCGCCGCTAGGTCAAAGACCTCACGCTCCTGGCCCTTCCGTTTTGCCGCCTGCGCGATCGCTGGCGGTAGACACTTTGTTAGCTCCAGCAGCGGCTCCACAAATACTTTCCTGCCTGTCAGTGATCTTTCCCAGTTCGAGACTGCTCGTGCCGTGGAGCCAATCTCGGCTGCGCGTTCCACTTCTCCGCGCCTGGCGATCACCTGAGCCAGAAAGAGCAGCGAATGGACGACCGTATAGAGATCGGAGCGCCTGATACTTGCTTTGAGTGCAAACTCCGTATGTGTCTTCGCCTCGTCGAAGTACCCCAATCGCCAACTTGAATATGCCCTCATAACGTGTAGCCACGGCAGCATCACCTGAATGCCGGCCTGCTCCTGGACTTCAAATGCCTTAACATGCATCTCGTGCGCTTTCTCGATATCCCCGTCAATCATCACCTGTGTGCCCAGGCTTCGCAGAAAATTGCTCATCAGGCGTACATCGCCCAGCTTGCGCGCCAGCGAATAACCGCGTTCGCCGAATTCTCGTTTGCGCTCCTTATCTTCAAAATAGTTGTGAATGACTGTCGCAACATAGTAGGCCTCGCACTCTAGCGGCTTGTGGCCAAGATTCTGAGCAATCTCGAGCGCCTCTTCCATCAGTGGCTTAGCCTCCAATGGCTGATTGAGCCAACAATAGACATAGCTGACGACTAGCAACGTTGTGGCGATGCCTACTTTGTCACCGCTCTGACGAAAAAGTTGCAGACTTCTTTGCCCAGTCTTCAGCGCAACATCGAGATCTGCTTGGTCGAGCAAGTAGGCGCGAGCAATGTTTTCCAGCACCATCGCCACGCTGCGCTCATCTCCGTATTCCTCAAAGACCGCCTGCGCAGAACGCAACAAGCTTATGGCCTTGCTGGTGTTGCCTATCTCGCGTTCAGTCTCTCCTAACCATGCGCATGCTATGGCGGCATTCCAGGGCCACTCCAGCTCTTCATAGTAGTCACAGCTCCGCCGATAGGCGCTTACCGCTCGCTCCAGGTTACGCGGCCGTTCCAAATGCCCCATGTGCAGATAAGCCAAAGCTTTTGACCACCTCACATCCTCCCCAGCGGCTTCCAGGATCTGAAGAGTCTCCATGCAATGCCCCAAATGCTCCGCCGCGGTATCCGGATGTCCGCTCATCAACTCAAATTCGGCAGTCCACGCTTGAGCGTGTGCCTGTACTTGCTGCAGTTTTCGACTTAAAGCGTACCTAGTGTCATATCCGATTAAGGCAAAGGCCGATTGGCCGCCCATCAAATCGCCTTTCCATTGATAGAACAGACCTAGCCCGTCCATGGCCTGCATAATCAGATCCAGGTTTTGCTGGGAGGCGGCACGTTCCCAGGCAAGCTGGATATTACCTCTTTCCGCATCCAATTCCCCGAGCACATGCTGTTGCTGACTGTGCTCAAGACATTCATAGTGCCTAGCTACGAAGTCACAGTAGTACGATGCATGCAGGTCGCGCAGTCGGCTCTCTTCTGCGCCACGTTCGGCCAATTTCTCTGCGCCATATTGCCGCAGAAGCTCATGCATTTGGTAGCGCCTGCCTTCTATTACCTGCAACAGAGACTTTTCAACGCAAGTGAACAAGGTCATCAATGACGTGTCAGCGATTTTTTCCGCAGCGTCAAGCATGAAGCCGCCTTGAAATATCGACAGACGCTCGAGTGCCGCTTGCTCATCGTCGGACAACAGCCGATAGGAGTATTCGAGCATAACGCGCATACTGCGATGGCGTTCGAGAATGTCCCGGTTACGCGAGGTCAGAATATCGAGATCGCGATCGATTTCGTCGGCGATCTGTGCGCAAGATAGCGCTTTGACCCACGGAGCTGCCAGTTCGATACCGAGCGGCATCCCATCCACCAGTCTACAGATGCGGACCACGTCGTCCAGTTCATCGTCTAGCTGAAAATGCGGTTGTGATCTCTGCGCGTTCTGAGCGAAGAGACGCACGGCATCCATGTCTGAAACCGATGGTTCGCCCTTGGTCAGACCGCCACCGAAGTGCATGCCAGCCAAGGGGTGAAACCATTCCTGACGCAATCTCAGCCCCTCGCGAGAGGTCACAAGTATCTTGACACGCGGTGCGGCCGCGAGTATCTCCGCAATGAGCCCTGCCCCATCCAAGAGATGCTCGAAATTGTCCAGCAGCAATAGCAGACGCTTATCTTGAAGGTAGTCCAGCACCTGTGTGTTGGGCGGAGAATCACGGTAAAACGTAAAATGCAGGGCGTCGGCGATGGCGTAGACCAGTTCGTCCGCCGTAGCTACACGCTGAAGCGCCACAAAGTATATGCCGTCGCCAAAGGCATTGTCGGTAGACACGTCAATCAACAGTCGACGGGCGGCCTCTATGGCCACTCTGGTCTTCCCCATGCCACCAGCGGCAACGATTGTAAGCAGGCGACACTCTGGATCCCTCAGGCGACCTATGATCTCGGCCAGCTCTTCTTCGCGTCCCACGAAGGGAGTCGGTTGACTAGGCAGATTGCTTTCAGGCCCCTCTTCAGCTATAGGTACAGACCGCGCGCCTTTAGGGACGCCGGCGGACGCTTCGTCTTTCGCTCCCCGCCGCAAAAGCAATTCGGGCGGAAGCCGCCGTAGTTGTATGCTCTGATATAGGCGCTCGGTCTGGTCATCAGGTACGACGCCTAGTTCTTCATCCAGCACGTGTACCCACTCCTCGTACTGCCGCGCGGCAGCCGAGTACTGCCCCGACAGGGCGTACAACTCCATCAGGATACGGTGGGCCGGCTCGTGCAGATAATCATGAGCAAGCCGCCTTCGGGCATACGTGAGGGCTTGTTCATATTCGCATCTGTCGCTATGCCATCGTATGAGAATGTCCAACACACGTTCCAGAGAGTTGCGCAAGCCTTCTGATACGAAGAACTGCCACTCGTCGAATCCAGGGCAGTCGGGCAGCGTGAAACCGGTCAGGAAGTCCGCTTGATATGTCCTGGCGGCTTCGGTCAGCTGCCCAACGCAGGCCGCAGTCTTCGACAAGTTGCCGGTTGGTTCGACGCAGGGATCGACTAGGGCGTGATATTCCGCCACGTCGATGGCGAGGGCCGGATCATTGCGCAGGCGAACACTATCTCCAACCGACTGAAGCATATCTGAACCCAGCGCCCCTCGAACGGAAGAGAGTGCGCGCCGGAGGCTTGCACGGCTGTGCTTTTCGTCCTGAGCCGGCCACAAGAGGGTGGAAAGGCTTTCTCGGCTCAGGTCATGATCGCTCAAGGCAAGATAGGAGAGAAGAGCCATACACTTGCGCGTGTGTAGCCGAATGGGTCGACCGTCTTCCAGCAGTTGCGGCGAACCCAATAGCGTCAATCGGAATCTGGACATGAGATATCTCTCCGCAGATCAGGGGCTCCACGCAGATTTCACGCAATCTGTAACGCGATTCGCAACGTTCCTTTTACGCTGACTACCTACAATAAGGTCGAACTACGATGAGGTCGAACATACGGGCATTCAGCAGTGGTATGGGTGGACTGTCGACTCAATTCTATCATATCGACGCCAACTCTGGTGCGCATGCTTCCCAGACCACGCTAGGCGAATACCCTACTTTCATTCGCAGGTAGATCAGATACTCGGTCTATTGATCAATCTCGCGAAAGATGCCGGCAGTCGCTGTTTCGATTCTCACCATTCTCTGCGGTTGAGTACCAACATGGGAGGACGCTCGGATGGCGAAGGAGATGCCAATCCCAAACGGGTACAGTGGCCGTCCGTCGATGAGGATCATAGCGGTTCCAACGCTGTCGAACCTGACGTTCAGTGCGACGATCTCAGGCTATCTCGCCGATGTGCATACGAGGCTGTTGTCCGCACCGCCGGCTCGCATTGCCGACATCGACTGCGGGTGCGGCGAGACCACCCTCGACGTCGCGCTGGCGTACTCAAAAGCGCGAATCGATGGCTATGACCGAGACGGCGCAGCCATAGAATCAGCCTGGGCCGGCGCTCGCAGGGCTGGTGTGACCGACCGGGTCACGTTTCATGTTCGGAGCGTCACGGACGGAACGTTAAATGGACGCTACGACTTTCTGATCTCAGTGCGCACGCTGCAAGGCATCGAAAAGGCATGGGAGACCCTGAAGACCATGCGGTGTCTGCTAGCCAGCGATGGGATTGCCATCATCTTGGCCAACTTGGACGATGCCGGGGATCTCCAGCGCACGGCAACGAACGCGGGATTCTTCTGTGCGGAGGTCTTGCCCGTCGACGGCGCGGTGCGCTAGTGCCGAGCGTCCCGGCCCTTGACTATCAATTAGTCCGCATATTCATCTGTACGTGGCATCAATGGTTCACAGTTGGCATGGGATGCTTTGGGCTCGTCGTCCTTGAACCTTGTTCACAAGTGGAGAGGTGACTCTCAGAAACAGGAGGAATTTCAATGCACGTTCAGTTACCGACTGTACGAATTCTGGTACTAGGCGTAAGTTTGCTTCTTGGCGTCGTCCTTTTGGCGGCCTGCGTGCCTGTTGCCCCGGCGCCTAGCGTCAGCGCGCAGGCAATCGTGGACGAACCCGACATGGACATGATTGCGGCTGAAGTACAGGACTTCTGGGACGAGTATGCCAGGACCAATGTGGCAGGTGATATCGAGAGCTGGATAGCACTCTGGGATGAAGCTGGCGTCAAGATGATTCCCGATCATCCGCCAATCGTGGGTCGTGACAGCGTGCTGGCATTCAAGCAGGCAGCCAGTCAAAAAGTAGACGTTACCTCAATGACCATCAGCAATCAGGACGTCGAGCTTTCAGGTGACTTGGCGACCGTTCGCGGCGTCTACGAGGGAGTCAAAACGCCTAAGGATGGCAGTGCACCGATCATCATTGACGGCTGGTACGCCAGTGTGCTCAAACGACAGTCCGATGGAAGCTGGGGGCTGCTGTGGGACACCTGCGCTTCCAATGTTCCACCGGCTGCGGCCAGCGAACCCGATATGGACGAGGTTGCTGCCGAGGTACAGGCATTCTGGGACGAGTATGCCAGAACCAACATTGCGGGTGATCTCGAAGGCTGGATAGCACTCTGGGATGAAGCCGGGGTCAAGATGATACCTGACTTTCCACCAATCGTTGGTCGCGATAACGTCCTGGCGTTCAAGCAGGCTGCAAGCGAAAAGGTGGATGTCACCTCGATGTCGATAACAAACCAGGATGTGGCGTTATCGGGTGACTGGGCCATGGTACGCGGTATCTACGACGCGGTAAAGACGCCCAAGGATGGTAGTGCACCGAACGTCATCGACGGCTGGTATGAGAGTGTCCTCAAGCGACAACCGGACGGTAGTTGGGGACTCTACTGGGACACGTGTGCCTCGAAGGTACCGCCTGCCAGTCCATGAGGCATTACTGCCCGTCTCAATTTCCCCAATCTTCACGACCATATTTGTTCCGCGCGTAGGCTGGTTCGAACCAGCCTACGCGCGGAAGCTCCTGCGACGGGAAGATTACGTTCCGCGTGACCCGACTGACCAATGACGACTGGGAGACCATTTCGGTCAGCCGCCCTGCGGCGAGAACTCCAATTTTGACACTGCCGATCTGGTGGCGGCCAAGACGCTACTCGACGGGCTATCCCACCGGGTATGAACGCGGAACCGATTGACTTGTTTAGGAGGCCGCCGTAGGTTTATCCGCGACGGAGTTCGCTCGTAGCCGCATACTGTGGTGGGCTGCATCCGTTTTGCCATGATGTACAGTCATTCACTGAAAGAGCGAAATTGAAGGCCAACCAAATTGATTCTTTCTCGCTGTGACGTCTCGAGATCCACCAATTGCGAGAGGCCCTACCTCTGCGGCTACTACGGCGACGACCGCCACCCCGGCACCTCTTCCATGAGCAGCATCCAGCGCTACTGAAAGCGCGTCACCGGGCGGCTCACAACATCGGTTCGAGCGTCCCTAGAAATGCATTTGCATCCTGAAGATCCGAAGTTTGAAATCCTTCCGTGAACCAACCGTATGCGTCAGCTCGCACCAGATGTGCGTTTTCGATCTTGACCTGTTGCCGCTAAAAAACGGGCTAAGCTCATCGCAGCGCGCAACTCCAGCGAATGCGCCCCGTGCTGCGCGCCGGCCATGCTTACGAACAGGCCACCGTCTGGCACACGCGCAATCCGCCGCTGGGGTAGTCGGGATCTGCCATGAAGATTGTTCGACGCCCCTGAGAGATCAGACGTCAGGGATCTCGTGTGCGCGGCGGCCAAGCAGACGGATCTCGGCGAATGACCGTATCACCGCGGATCAAAGCTAGCGTCCGCATCACTTCAGCAGTTCACTCACTTGTCGCTCAAGGTTGTGCATCTCGGCGCTAACACGAACCGCAGCCAATGTTTCTTCGTCAAGCAGATCCTGTGCGGAAGCGATTATCTCTGCCAGGTCGGTTCTTTCAGCATATAGTCTCCCGTCGATGGCGTGGAGCATGCGCTTGGCCACCAGCGCGAAGGTGAGGGCAAGCTCGGGTTCTTCGCGCAGCAGCTCCACATGCGCATAGGACGCCAAGTTAGAGGCGACTCCGTGTCTATCCCCCAACTCCCATCGCAAACGTAGGCTCTGCTGGAGGTAGCGGACCGCTTGGTCGTACTGCTGCTCCGATCGGGCAAGCCATCCAAGAGCTGTCAACGAGAGTGACATACCCATAGTATCGCCCATCAGACGATTGAAGTGCAGCGCTTCGCGGGCATAGGACTCAGCTTCGACGTATCGCTGCTGATCCGTAAGGACGTTGGCGATCTTGATAGAGGCAAAGGCGATTCCCCATGCGTCCTGGAGTTGCCGAAAGATGTCCAGACCAACCTCGATTGTCGCAAGCGCCTTATCACTGGGTCCATACAACCGGTAGTGCTGGCCGAGTCCAGTCAACGCCCTTGCGTGGACCCATTGGAGTGCGTGTGCTTCGCTCAAATGCACTGCCTCAAGATTGAAGTGCAACCCTTCTTCGATTCGGCCGGTGAATCGGCAGACAACCGCCAAGTAGTACTTTGCGTACGCCTCGGCCCACCTGCATCGGCACGCTGCTGCGATCTCCATACACTCCCTCAGTCTCTCCTCTGCAGACTCGAAGTCTCCAGTAAGGGAGGAAACCATGCCGGCGCTTAGCAGCACTTTGGCGCGCAATGACTTGGATGAGGAGTCTGCGGCCAGGGGAACCATCTCCTCCAGCAAGCGTCGTGCTTCGGCCAGATAGCCACGCCAGCGCCAGAAGGGAAAGAGTGTGGCGCCAAACGCGGCTGCCAGGTCGGCCTCACCGGCCTCGATCGCCCACGCAGCGGCGCCATGCAAGTTGGGCTTTTCAGTGTTCAACCTATCCAGCCATTTGACCTGATCTGGTCCGAAGAGCTTCTCTTCGGCTTCCTGCGCCAACCTGGCATACCAGCGGGCATGGGCCAGTCGCGTCTCATCGTACTGGCCGGACTCAGCCAGCAGCTCCCGGCTGAACTCTCGTACGGCCCCGCGAAGCCAGAAGCGTGTCTCACCTTCCGCACCGGCACAGACAAGCTGCTTGGAAACCAGGCCGTCTATCAGGTCAAGCGTCGAAGATCGTACTTCGTGGCGGTGGGAAGTGTGAACGGACCGTGCGACGGCCTGGGCTGCATCTAGCGTAAACCCACCGCTGAATACGCCAAGCTGGCAGAACAGCGCCTGTTCCTCGTCTGAAAGCAAACCGACACTCCAAGCCAGTGTTGCCCGAAGAGACCGCTGACGCACCGGTACATCGCCCAGAGTACTCTGCAGCAAATCCAGTGAGGAAGACTCTCCCTGCAGCAACTCGCGTGCCAGGGAGGATAGCGAGAAAAGCGCCAGTCTTGCCGCCGCAAGTTCGATGGCAAGGGGTAGTCCATCGAGATGCCGGCAGATAGCGGCCACCGGAGCAGCCGTCTTATCATCCAGTACAAAATCGGGCTGAATTGCCTGAGCCCGCAGGGCAAAGAGTTGGGCAGCCTCAGAATTGGCCACTTCGGCTACAGTGACATCCGCTTCCGCTGGCATCCCGAGGGGCGGAATAGGATAGAGACGTTCCACCCGAAGATGCAGAGGCTCCCGGCTGGTCACCAGTACTACGACCCGGGGACAGGTCTCAAGAATGGTTGCGACCAGCGGCGCCGCACCCAGCAGGTGTTCAAAATTGTCCAGCACCAGTAGCCGTTGCTTGTACTGCAGTGCGGCAAGCAATGTCTCCTGCAGAGTTGCACCGCCGTAGTCCATCACGCCCTGGGCGCCTGCGAGGGCTGGCAGTACGTCTTCCGTGCGGGCAACCGACTCCAACGCAACGAACGACACACCGTCGCTAAAACGATGTACAACCTCCTGTGCCGCCCTGATTGCCAGATGGGTCTTGCCCGAGCCACCAGTGCCTAATAGCGTGACCAAGCGGGTCGTGTCTGTGCCGAGCAATGCCACGAGCGCGGCCAATACCGCCGTGCGTTCAATGTACGGACCGATGAGAGATGGGATGTCGAGGCGGGGACCAGCAACCGTTTCCTCCTCCAGTCGCTCCGTGGGCTCAGTGGAGAGCGGAAGCCGGTGCACAGCCATTCTTCCCCGGGCTGCGGCTACGAACTGCTCACGTTCGTTGTCCGGGATGACGAGACGATTAGCGAGTAGGTTCGCCATCTGAACCGATGGCCGCCGCTCGTCTCGCTCTATCTTGGTGATAGTCACCGTGGCGCAGCCCACCTCTTCTGCCAGGGCCGCCTGCGTGATATCCAGCGCTTGACGGCGCCGGCGGACCCAGTAGCCGAATGAGGAGGTGCGTTCATCTGCTGTCATGAACTGTATCACTCAAGTACCACTGCTTGTACAAGAATCCTGTACCCGAGCCTCTGCAAGTTCACCTACATTGTATCTGGACAGAACAAGCACGTCAACCACTTTCGGACGAAGCGCTGTCAACAGGAGCAAGGAGCGCGATCATGGGAAGAGAAGGCATCACGGATAAGCAACGGCAAACCGCACCGACAACACCAGCATCAAGCGGCGCAAATGCCAATTCGTCAGAGTCCAGCGGACCCAGAGAGAACAAGGAGAGAAACATGAACCGTTTGCACATGAGCAGCATTATCCTGATCCTGTGCGTCTTGCTGTCGAGCCTGCTTCCTGGCCTTGCCCTGGCCGGCGGTTCCGGACCGAGCTACGCAGAAGCCATGGATGAGGCGTATGTGGAGGCATACAATCAGAGAGCCGTAGAGCGCTACGAGTCCATGCTTGCCACTGCTGCCGCAAAACGCAACACGGCCGGCGCCGCACTCAGCTACGCAGAAGCCATGGACAAGGCATTCCTAGAGGCATACAATCGGAGGGCCGTCGAGCGTTACGAGACCATGCTTGCCACTGCTGCCGCAAAACGCAACACAGCCGGCGCCGCAGTCAGCTACGCAGAAGCCATGGATGAGGCGTACCTGCAGGCGTACATTCAGAGGGCCGTCGAGCGCTACGAGTCCATCCAATCCGGGCCCACAGTCGAGATGCAGGAGCGCAAGGGTGAAGACAGCACTGAAGACGTAGCCCGGCAATGAGCGCAAGTCGTCGACCCGTGGCTACTCGGTCCCATGCCAAGAGACTCGGTCGCGCATGCGCGACCGAGTCTCTTGATTTCTGGAAGGGACGCGCAGTGTGCCCAGCTACCGGGAAGGCCGCGAAGTCTGGCATCGTGTCAGAAAGATGCCCACACCAAATACTGCCCAACCAAGGATGACTTCCTGCAGACAACGGATCATGTCTTGCGCAGGGTCGCGACGATCATCATTCTCACACCCAAAGCCGATTTGCAGCAAAGCAAACCTGTACTGGTTCAGCACGCCGCGCCACGCCTGTGTATCGATATGCGACAAACTTCTGCCGTGATGACGGGTGCGCCGTTGCCCTCAATACCAACACTCGGGCAACGCTTCCCGCTCCGCCGCTAGCAGTTCGCGCACAATCGCATCCGCGTCGGCCATCGAGGTGACTAAAGGGTCTGTCAGCATCGCGCGTCGCACAAGCGCAGGATCACACGTGGCCACCGCTTCCGCCGTCAGCTCGTGCGTGTCCAAGATCAACTCCTGCCAGCCGCGAATCCC
>JBJYXA010000073.1:0-10371 GCA_046259705.1 Caldilineaceae bacterium | reverse complement strand
GGCGAGTTCATAGTGACATTTCCCGCCTCGTCGAACGGCCACGCGTTATTGGACATCGCGACCTGTTCGAAAACCTGATGCACGTAATTCAGCTGAGGATCGGTGGGCAAGGTAAGGGCATAGGGCACTGCATCGGATCCACCCAGGACGTCGCAGGCCACGTTAATCTGGTCCCACGTCACGGGTGTCTCCAGACCTTCCCCCTCGAAAAGATCCCGGCGATACCACAGCGCCTGGATCCAGCCGTCATAGGGCACAGCATTGGCCATGCCCGTCTGCGGATCGATCACCATGGCAAGAGGGCCGTCGCGGAAGTCGTCCCGACCCACGGCGTCGATAGCTGCGCTTGCGGCCCCACGGTCGAGTAATCCTTCGCTTGCCAAGGAGGGCAGCCGTTCTAAGCCCAGACGCGCAATGTCGGGCAGTACATTACCCTGTGCGGCCTCACGCAGGCGACTGGTGATGGTGGATTCATCGACCGGCACGATAACGAGATTGACGCCAGGGTTGGCGGCCATATACCTGTCGGCAACGGCGCGGTACGCCGCCATACGAGGGCCCTGGTAATCCGAAGTCCAGAATTCAATGGTTACAGGCTCTGCCGGCGTGGGTTCGCTGGTAGGTGGGGCCACTGTCGGAGCTTCCGTTGGCGCAACTGTCGGCTCGGATTGAGCCTCGGGCGTATCGGATGGCGCAACAGGTTCCGCAGGCACGAGCGCCTCCTGTTGTTGTGTCGCCTGAGGTTCGGCGCTGGGTTCTGATTGCGAAGCGCCGCATCCCACCATGAATGTGGCGGCCAGTGCAACGAAGATGCACAGCGCAAATGCGCGAACGAGATTCATAGTATTGGCGTCTCCTAATGGTCGGGTGAGGCGGTAATCTATAGCATAGGCGATATTGACCGAGTACGCCAACGGAGTCAAAGGCTGAGGCAATAGGCGCGACAACAGGGTTGGGCCGAGATTATCGCGCCTACACGCCACTGCGGATTACTAGATTCGCTACTAGAAGCCGCGAATCTTATCTACTTGGTTGCGCAACGGATACTGGTCGTGGACGAAGCGATCCAGATTCTCCCATATGATTGGCATGATGCGTTCGAACTCGCGCTGGGTACCGCCCGCGATGTGCGCGGCGACCAGCATGTTGGGCAGGTCCCACAGCTCGCTGTCGTCCGGCAGCGGCTCGGTTTCGAAGACATCACAGGCCGCGCAGGCGATGGTTCCATCCTTGAGCGCCTTAATCAGCGCCTGCTCATTGATAATGCCGCCGCGTGACATGCCGACGAGCATAGCGGTGGACTTCATCTTTGCCAGCTCCACCTCGCCGATCATGTTGACGGTGTCTTCTGTGTAGGGCACCAGCGTTATGACAAAATCGGATTCCGCGAGCAGGTCGTCGAGGCGATCGAGCCCCCATAGCTCGGCCACGTGGTCCGGTTTGTCGTGCGGCATCAAGTCGACCGCAATGATGCGCATCTCAAACCCGGCCAGGCGTTGCGCCAATCCCCGTCCAATTTGCCCAAACCCAACTAAGCCCGCGGTGCAGCCGGCTAGCTCAGTGTTTTGAGCGCGGATTTCGCTCCCGGCCCATTTGTGTTCGGGCTGGTACTGGACCGATGCGCGAATACCGCGCGTAAAGGCAAGAATCATAGCAATGGCGCTTTCGGCTACGGAGCCGCCGTGCGTGCCCGCAGCGCTACAGAGAACCACTTCGCTTTCCGGTAAGCCCTCTACAGCGAGAAAGTAGTTGATGCCGGAGGCGGGTGACTGGATCCATCTTAGCTTCTTGGCAGCGTTGAATGATTTCGAATCGAGAAAACCGATATAGCCGTCTGCATCCACGATATGTTCGGCGACTTTTTCGCGATCGGTGCACAAGTCGAATTCGACGTCCGGATATCTTTGCTGCATTTCGTCAAGCGCCCGTTGGACCTGCATCTGATTGGGGCCGATAAGTATCTTCATGAATCACCTTTTCTGCCTATAAGTTTGGATCGGCTTGGTATCGTGCTTCAATGTGCCGCACACACTTCCATTCATGGAACAGTTCGATAGGGCTAAATATTGATTGCGTCCATTGCTTCTTCTTCGCCTACTTCCTCTAGTGCGTCTTTAAGCGCATCAAAATCCGCACGCAACCCAGCGCGCATGGCCGTTATGTCCATACCATGAATGACTAGGTTGGCTGCCATCTTCGACCAGCGAACCTCTTGCTCGAAGGCGCCCGGATAGACCAGATGGATACCTGCGCCGATGCCGTGTCCACGAGCCGTCGTGATGATCTTGTCCACCGCGGCGACGAACTTCTCATGGAAGTACTGTTCGGGGATACCGAGGTTGCAGGAGAGATCGTGCGGGCCGATGAGCAGAGCGTCTACGCCTTCAACGTCGGCGATATCGTCAAGGATTGCCATAGCCGGCTGGCTCTCAATATTCACGACGACGATTCCGTCGTCGTTTCGTTCCTGTAGATAGTGCTCGAGTTCAGGCTCGAGTGGCTCTTCTCCGCGTAGTCGTTTGTAGAGCCGGTCACCCTTCAGCGGTCGATATTTCACTGCGCCGACCAGCGCCTGCACCTGCTCTACGGACTCGACGTACGGCGCAATGACGCCTTGCGCCCCTAGGTCGCGCATCATGGCGGCCAGATAGGGATCCGGGGCTGGTATGCGCACGATGGGCGCCAGGTCCAAGGCCGCGTAGAGCTGGCACATCCAGGACAGTTTGTTGCGGTCCTGCGCGATATGTTCCGTATCGATGAATACGAAGTCAAGCCCTACCGAGGCCAGAGCTGCTGGCCACTTGGGCGATTCAGACACGATCATCGTGCCGTACACACGTTTGCCGCTATGCAAACGCTCTCGGATCTCACGTCCATTCATAGCTATTGCTCCTCATGTAGTCGTTGTTTGGTAGTTACAACTTGATGTCAGTCTATTGGCGCTCACGCAGGTTGATTCGGGGCACTGCCATGATGAGGGGTTGTCCGTTGGGCGCACTTGTCTCGGGAGCACTCAAGGTAGGCTAGACAAGCGCAACTGCACCTATTTTACACTAGGCTACAGGTAATTCTGCATTTTGCGGGTTCGCGGTTTTCGCGAGATGATACCATTGGGCGACATGACGTCGGGGCGGCAACTATGCGAATTAGCCCCCTGGCCGCGCATTCCGTGTCCGATGCCCAATCTTTGGTGAGGGCATGTGAAAATGCTATCCTAATGGCGATGTGATTCCTTCCTTTGCGCATGATCGGCTGCCCGATCTGGGTTCAATACAGCACGTGAGTTGACATGCCCGTTATGACCGGCATGTGCAATAAATCTTTGTCCAAAACAAGATAGGAAAGTCGAGATGCTCAGACCCAATTTCGTCATTGTGATGACCGACGATCAAGGATATGGCGATCTATCCTGCATGGGCGCACCGGATTTCCGGACGCCGCACCTGGATCGGTTGGCCGCGTCTGGCGTGCGATTCACGAATTGGTACTCGAACTCTCCGGTTTGTTCGCCTTCTAGGGCGTCGCTATTGACGGGACGTTACCCCGGCAATGCCGGCGTGCGCGCAATCCTTGCTGGACACCGCACTGCTAGTGGATTGCCGCAGTCCACGCCGACGCTGGCATCGGTATTGCGTGGGGCCGGCTACCATACTCGCATGGCTGGAAAGTGGCATTTGGGATTGCATGGCGGAAGCCGGCCTAACGATCATGGCTTTGAGGACTGGTTTGGATTCCTGGCCGGCTGCATCGACTATTACTCGCACATATTCTACTGGGGCATGAATCGCGGCGGCCCCGGAAACGATCCTACTCATGATCTTTGGCACAATACGGACGAAGTGTGGGAGAACGGCCGCTATTTCACGGAGCTGATCACGGAAAAAGCCGTTGGCTATATTCGCGAGTGTGCGGCCCAGGAGGATCCTTTCTTCCTTTATGTGGGCTACAACGCGCCTCACTATCCCATGCATGCACCGCAGAAGTACATGGATAGGTTTGCGCATCTTTCCTGGGATCGGCAAGTAATGGCGGCGATGCTGAGCGCAGTGGACGACGGTGTGGGAGAGATTCGGGCCGAACTGGAGCGGCAGGGAATTCTCGAAGACACGGTGATCTACTATCAATCCGATAACGGTCCTTCACGCGAAACTCGCAACTGGCTGGATGGAACGCAGGACCCGTATTATGGCGGCACGGCGGGCAAGCTGAAGGGCCACAAATTCAGTCTGTACGAGGGCGGCATTCGTATCCCCGCGCTCTTGAGTTGGCCTGGCCACATTCCTGGCGACCAGGTGATAGACGAAGTCGGCGCAGCCATGGATATCTTCCCGACATTCCTCAGGCAGGCGGGCGTAGATGTGCGTGACTATGAAGTGGACGGCTCCGACATTTGGCAAATGGTAACCGAGCAGGCTCCCTCACCACACACGGACGTCTACTGGGAACTGGAGGGGCAGACGGCGGTACGGCGGGGTCCGTGGAAGCTTGTCTTGCACGGTCAGCTGGTTGAAGGCGCGCCTGTCGAGGACGAGGTGCATCTGGCGAACCTGGACGAAGATATGGGTGAGCGGCACAACCTGGCCTCGCAAAAGCCGGAACTTACGGCAGAGTTGCGCCAGGCTGCCGAGAAGTGGCGTGCAGCCCTGGAGGCGCGGTGGACAGGCCAGTATGAGCCGCTCATGAATGGAACGACGGGCAAGCCATCTGCGTAATTGTCGATCATTCGGCGTGCGCACGCTGTCTTGGACTGACTGCCTCGACAGAGGGCTCTCGTTTTCAGTCCGGCATCTCGGCAGACAGCCCAAGATGGGCTAGCCATCCGGTCTCGAATTCTTCAATAGAGATTCCATAGACAGCCGGGATCAGTGTTGACCAATCATCGTAGGTGGTCGTACCTTCAATTAGTAGAGGAAGGCTGTCGCGCCCGTACTTCTCAACCCCATAGCTCACAATCGAGGTGAGAATTGCACTACGCTGCCACTGTTGGACCCAGTGCTCGTTTTCGCTACCGTAGCTGGGCTCCAAATCGACTGCCTGCAGGTTGGCGGGCGGCGTAGGTATCTGGGCGAGAAGCCGAGAAGGGGTTTGCCCGCCACAATTGTCTCCGAGTAAAGGGTTCTCAACGATTGGCATTCCAGCAGACGAGATGTGACAGATCCAATCCACTTCCTGGGATAGTAGGGAATGCTCGCTCCGGCCGCTGGCGGGCCAATCATTGTAGAGCCGACGCAACATGGTCGTGCTCGGCTGCTCACTAATTGCGGTCTGCGATATCTGCCAGTCGGGAATGGTCTGCCGAAGCAGATGCCAGGGCCGCCGAATCGGGAAACGCTTCTCGCTCTCGTAATAGAGCTTTCGAGACAATGCTTGCAGGATGCCCAGTTGCAGAGCCTTATCCAGTGAGATGTCTTGCCGGACTGAAAGGAGCTCCGGCGAAGGGATATTGAGGTTATTACCATCGAAGTGAAGGTTCAATAAATCGAAATCGGGCGTTGCCGAAACAGTGACATGTACGGAAAGCTTGTCGGTGCTGTCTGCCTCGGGCAGGCCGAGGTCGGACCGCATGACAGCGTACATACCGTCTATGGTAGCAACCACTTTGTCCACGGTCTCTTTATCCCGCGTGCTGAAAAAGAATCGGAAGTAGCGAGACTCCCGAACTCGCAGCGGTCCCCAAAATGTGGGACGCGGCGTCGTATGAACCCAGCCGTCGTCTGTCTCGCGGTAGAATCGTTTTGTGACATAGATTGCGCCACTGCTTGATCGATCATGCATTTCCACCAAGGCAACCCCATTGCGAAAAAGAATCGGTTGGACCTGGGGTGGCGGCATCACGTCGCCCCCTGTTGCCTCGTCCCGTGTACTTGTAAGTTGTACACGAGTACGCCAGAGTTCGGGCGCGGCCGGGTCGAGCCTTTCATTGAGCACGACCGCAGCGTCACTCTGTGCAGCCCACGTTTCTATTGCCACAGACGTTTCAAGCTCTGACTCAATTTGCGCCAGTCCGCTACCGGCCTGGCGATAAGCGTAGCTGCCTACCAGAAAACCAACTAGCAGGGTAAACAGTGTGAATCCGAGCAACCGGCGTCTACGCAGATTTCCCCGCACTTTTGCCGCATTAGGCACCTTATGAGGCATCGCAGCGTCCTGCGGACGGGTCAGTTGCATCCAGTTGTCGCTGTCGGTTGCGACTTCCCACGATAGGTGTGATTGTTTCCGCGCGAACATGCAGTTCCTCCATGACTATGCAGCTTCCCGCACAAAATCGTGGACAAGCATAGCCATTTACCGTACATGCTGCGTTACCTAAACGCGACTCCGGCGCGATTGTCACACCTCGACGGTCGCAAGCTGGTTGATTGTCTCGGACCGGTGCCATATACTGGAAGATATTCGCGGAACGGACGTCTCTGAGAACCGACGGCGTGACAATATAGTTCAGAGGTGAGCCAACGGTCTGGCAGTGACGCCGATAAGGAACAGGCGATCGACGCGAATTTTCAAGGAGATGCTCTGGTGTCAGAGTTGCGGGTCTATTCGTTGGGTCAGCTTGCCATCGCACACGGCGAACAATCTCTCTCTGTCTTGGCTGCAAACAAGGCTCAGGCGCTGCTTGTTTACCTTGCTGCTACGGAGCGGGAATATGCCCGCCAAGTCCTGGCGGGTTTGCTATGGTCCGATTCGCCGGAAGAACTCGCTCGGGCGAGCTTGCGCAAAGCCGTCTCCCAACTACGTCATGCCTTGGGCGAACATGTGTTAGCAGACCGCAACGCAATTTCTCTTGACAGCACGCGCCCTCACTGGACTGATGCCATCGAATTCGAAAGAGCATGTCGACGACTGCCGGACGAAATCGCATCCAGTGACTCTGTACGTTCGTCACTGCGTGCGTCGATCCACCTGTACCGTGACGAATTTCTATTTGGCTTCCCTGAGACGGGAGCGGCGCTCTTCGATGAATGGGTCGGTCAGCAAAGAGAGCATTACCGGCGACTTGCCCTCGACGCGCTCCAATTTCTAGCAGAAGATGCATTGTGCCGGAATGATTTGGAGATAGGCATCGCGGACGCGCGACGGGCCCTGGAACTTGATCCTGCTCTCGAAGAAACGCATCGACTACTGATGCGCCTATATGTAGGATCCGGGAACAGAACCGCCGCCTTACGCCAATATGATGAATGCGTTCGCAGCCTTAGGCAGGAACTGAATGTGCTGCCAGACGAGGCGACGACCTCACTGGCGCAATCGATACGCAACGCGGGCGTAAGTCGCGGAGCAGTTACGGACCCAGACACGTCCAGACCCGAACACGAGCGAGTCGACTCCAACTTACCTGGAGCACTAACACTTTTGGTGGGCCGTCATTCAGAACTAAATTCCCTTGATTTAGTTCTATCGTCAGGCCAAGTACGGCTTGTCACCCTTTTGGCGTTAGGGGGCATGGGCAAGACGCGCCTGGCTTTGGCTGCTGCGGAACGTCAGGTAGCCAAACGACGGTTTGCGCACGGCGTGTACCTCGTCGAACTGGAAAGTGTGCACAATCCCGACCAAATCATCAACGCGGTAGCGGAGGCAATAGGGTTTGCGTTGCAGACAGGCGCTGACGACAAACGCTCACCCGAAGAGCAGCTATTCGACTATCTCTGTAACAAGGAGATGCTGCTCATTCTGGACAGCTTTGATCATCTGATGGACGGTGCTGGGGTTGTTTCCAGACTGCTAAGGCAAGCCTCGAGCCTGAGTGTTCTGATCACGTCGGGAGAACGACTTCGCCTACCGGGTGAGCATGTGCTCTCAATCGGTGGCCTCGATTGGGGCGAATCTTCTCAACCGGCACAAGACGATCTCCCCGATGCGCTTCGGCTGTTCGTGAACACGGCACAGCGTGTCGTGCCTGGCTTCGAACCATCCGAACACGAGCTTTCTGTCATTGGCCGGATTTGCAGAGCAGTGGACGGCATACCCCTAGCCATCGAATTGGCAGCAGGCTGGATGGAGGTGCTGACTGCGGATGAGATCGAAAATGAGCTAAATATTGGAGCGGATGTGCTGAATAGTACGCAGCGTACTGTCTCGTATCGACACTCTAGCTTGCGTTCGGTATTTGACGCTGCCTGGCAGCATCTCCCAGAACAGCACCAGATGATCTTCGCTGCGCTCACTGTATGCCAGAACGGGTTCACTCGCGGCGAGGCAGAACGCATTGCCGGCGGAACGATGCACCACCTGAGCGGCCTAGTCAGCAAATCGTTTATCCAGTATGACCGTGAGCGGAAACGCTACACGTGTCACGAAACATTGCGGCAGTATGGAGCGGAGAAACTGGCAGAGTTTCCAGAGGAAGAGAAAGGTGCCCGTCAAAGGCATGGCCTCTTCTTCTGCGATTTCGCACATAAGCGTGGACGAGAATTGCTCGGGCCACAGCAGATGCCTGCGTTAACTAGTTTGGAGCAGGAAGCCGAGAACTTGCGCGTGGCATGGCAGTGGGCCGTCCAGCACCGAGAATGGGACCTGATCGGCAGAGCGATAGACGGAATCGGTACCTTCTACGAATGGATGGGGCGCGTAGGCGACGGCGAACGTGCCTTTCGCTCTGCTATTGAGGGGCTGCTTATACCTGACCAGGACCGCCATCGGGCACTGTTAGCGCATGCCTGCACCTGGCTAAGTGTATTTCTGTATAGTCAGGGCAGAACCAGTGACGCCGACGAACTGCTTTACAGAGCCATTGGGCTGTTAGGTCATGATGTGACTGACCAACCAGAGTTGCTAGAGAAACGGGCATTCGCCTATTGGCGCATGGGAATCCAAGCCTACTATCGAGATGATGACAAAGCGCGTGACAGCTTTTTGAAGAGTCTTGATCTCTTTCGACAGATTGACCATGGGTGGGGTATCGCCCGGAGTCTCACAGGGTTGGCTCAGGCAGCCGCAGATGCAGGCGACTATGCTGCATCAGAGTCTCAATTTCGCGACGCGCTCGTACTACTGCGGGCGCTAGGGGATCGTCGCGCCGAAGCACACAGTCTTCATCGCCTGGCGATCATGCTGCGAAACGCCGGAAAGCTACGTGAGGCAGTATCGCTCGCCGAACAGAGCTACCAGCTCAATCTGGAACTTGGAAATCGCGCTGGCACGGCATGGAGCGGCCAAATCCTGGCCGAATGTCTTAGCTCAGTAGGCGAAAGCACAAAGGCGGATGAGCTGCTGGAGAAGTCAGAAGTGCTGGCGGAGGACTTGGGCTATTCTCTCCGTCTGGAAAATATCTGCCAGGAACGAGCGATCGTGCTGTCCCGTCTGGGCCGGTTTGAAGAAGCCTACGCCAAGGCAGAACGAGGGCTTTCGTCGGCACGCGCTGGGGGACGCGATCTGCGCGTAGCGTGGTGCCAGATTATTCTGAGTGACCTGGATCTGTATGTTGAGAACTACGACGAAGCTGGAGCGCGTCTTCGCGAGGCAGAAATGTTGCTTGGGAGATCGTCGCGCACACACGCTCTGGCAGTGGTGTATGCATTTCAGGCCATGGTAGCAGTGGCGCAAAAGGATCCGGCGAGCGCGTGCAGGTTAATCGTAGCCTCCTTGGTAACCAGCGCACGGCACGGCGACAGTAGGGTTCATTTGGGAATTATGGCGCTTGTCATGTTTCTAGCCGACCAAGGCCAGGTCGAAGAGGCCCTGGCGGCATATGGTCTGCTGAGGGACAAAACGCAGGCAATCTCCGGTCTGTCGGACTCCCTACTTAGGCGATATATTGATCCTCTGATACAGGAACTCTCTGCGGACGAGGTCGAGGCAGCAATGTCGCGCTACCGCGACGTCGACGTATGGGATTTCGTTGCGTGCTGGACTGACAAGCTTGAGACGATGACGACGTAGAATCGTACGTGCACCTGTGCCAGTTTGTTTCGTCTCTACCCTATGTATCTTGCGTTGCAGCAACCTGCCCACCAGAGTCCGGTTCTGCAACGTCACCGTCCTGCGTGGACGAGAATCGGCGCAGATTTCGTACCGCAATTTGGGCGGCGCCCGCAAGCGGCAGCGCCAAGATTGCGCCTACTACGCCTGCCAGAGTAAATCCTGCCGTGATGGCGAGCAACACAATCATGGGATGGAGACTCAGACCGCGCCCCATGATCTGTGGCACGAGGAAGTTGCCTTCGGCAAACTGGACCAATGTATAGAAAAGTATGACAAGTATGGCCGTAACGGGCCCGACGTTGAGCGCCATCAGGAATGCCGGTACCGCGGCAAGAACGGGCCCGACAAACGGGATGAATTCGAATAATCCGGCGAGCACGGCCAATGCTCTTGCATTTGGCACTTGTAGCACCAACAGCCCCACATAGCTGACCGCTCCGATGATCAAGGCCA
>JBJYXA010000072.1:0-2227 GCA_046259705.1 Caldilineaceae bacterium | reverse complement strand
AGAGGACTTCCACCTCCTACTCCTTGCCGGTCTCCCGGCGCACCTGTGTGAAAACAGTTCCATCATCCAATTGGTCGGTGAAACCTCAAAGTAAAGTCTGCCAGGCGCCATGGCGGCGATTCTGCGACTTCCGGGGAATGACAGGGATTCGGTGCGACGGATTCATGCTGGCCCGTTGATGGTATCGAGAAGCCCCGCGAAAAAGGCATCCGCCGCCCTTCAGCGCTTCATCGCCGCAATCAGCGGCTTTGCCCCGATGATCGCAATCAGCCGTTTCAGGTTGTACGCCAGGACATGCAGACTCATCTCCGTTCGGACACGCGGAAGCGTCTTGGTCAGGAAATGGGTGTAGCCCATCCAGGCCTGCAAGGTTCCGAAGGGATGCTCCACCGTCTGTCGGCGTAGCCGCATACTCCCCGGTTGACGATCCAATCGATCCTGGACGGCTTCGAGCACGTCTTCATGTTGCCAGCGACGAATGCGGCGATTGGCGCCGGATGTGCAGCGTTTCTTGATCGGGCACTGTGGGCACGCGGAACTCCAATAGCAGTCAAGCGTTCGCCCGGCTTCGACGCTACGGTAGCGCCAGATCAGACGCTTGCCCGCCGGACAGACGTATTCGTCATGGTCCGCAAGGTAGCGAAAGTGTTCGCGCGCAAAGTAGCCCTTCTTTGGGTTATTTGATGTCTTTGGCTTAGGTAATACGGTGACGATGCTGGCGTTGTCGCAGGCCAGTAGCTCTTCGCTCTTGTACTAGCCCCGGTCAGCCAGTACGACGAGGTCGTCTGCATCCATGGCCAAGCGCGCCTGCTTGGCCATCGTGGTCAGTTGGCTACGGTCACTGCCCGAGTTGATCACCTCATGACTGACAATTAAATGATGGGTGGTATCCACTGCCGTCTGTACGTTGTCGCCGACTATCCCATTGCCCCGTGTTTTCATCGAACGAGCATCGGGGTCGGTCAGCGACAGCTGTTTGTCAGGTGCAGCCTCGACGCGGGCCTCCAGCGCCAGCAGTTCCGCCTGTTCGGCTTTCAGCGCCAGAATCTTTTCGCGCAGCCGTTCAGTCTTGGCCTCGGCGATATCCGGCGCCTGATGGTCTGCACTGTCAAGTTGGGCCAGATAGCGATCGATGCTGACCTCGACCTGTTCCTGGCGGCGCTTCAGCTTGGCCGGTGTGAAGTTCTTATCGCGATTATTGACCGCTTTGAACTTGCTACCATCGATCGCGACGATGGCCTGCGTAAACAGCTTGAGCTTACGGCATAGCCGTACGAAATCGCGGCAGACATTGCGAATCCCATCGCCATTGTCTTTCCGAAAATCGGCAATGGTCTTGAAGTCCGGCGTCAGCCGTTCGAGCAGCCACATCAGCTCGACGTTGCGCTGCGTTTCCCGTTCCAGACGCCGACTGGACTGGATGCGGTTGAAGTAACCGTAGAGATACAGCTTGAGCAGGACCGACGGGTGATAGCTGGGACGCCCCGCGGCACTCGGTGAAACGCCATCAAAACCCAGCCGCCCCAGATCCAGCGATTCGACGTAGACCTCGATCACCCTGACTGGGTTGTCCTCGTCGACGACGTCATCCAGCCGTTCCGGCATCAGCACCAATTGGTCCCGGTTGGTGCCCTTAATGAATCGCTTCATCGCTTGATCTGATCCGTGGTACGAGACCAAATATACCGAACGGGGCGTTTTCACACAGCCTGGGCCAGGAGCGGCCGGTCACAGATGGCGCTGATATGTCCACTTGCATGCCGGGAGCAGCCACCCCATATAGACCAGACAGATGATCCAACGTAACAGCAGTTCCTCGGGCGGGCACGATCTTTAAGCCCACCTGTTGAACGACGCATGGTCAGATTCTGTTCGCCCACGATTGATGAAACGCCCGTTCTCCCTGCTATCCTGCTTGGCATCCTTAGCCACCCACCAGCTTGGAACGCCAAATGCTCATTGCGTGGATTCTCGTCTTCAGCCTGCTTGGCAGCGTCGGTGCCATCGCCGGGGCGGCGTTGCTGCTGGTATTGCCGGCGTTGGTGCGTGAACGCGTGGTGCCCTACCTCATCAGCTATGCCACCGGCACACTGCTCGGGGCCGCCTTCCTGGGCATGATCCCGGCCGCGCTGGAGCAGGCGCCGGCGCAGGGGGTCCTCGCCACCGTGCTGGCGGGCATCGTGCTGTTCTTCGTGCTGGAGAAGCTCGTGCTGTGGCGGCACTGCCA
>JBJYXA010000071.1:7987-13368 GCA_046259705.1 Caldilineaceae bacterium | reverse complement strand
GCTACCGCCGGACGCGGGTCGGCAAGGTCGCTGCACCGCGCCCGAAGGCGTGGACTGACGCGGAGAAGCGCCGGCTTGAGCAGTACGTGGCGGAAGGGCTCAGTGATGTCGACATCGCCAAGCGGATGCCCAAGCGCAGCCGTAACGCGGTGTGGAACATGCGCCGGGTCTTGGGCCTAGTCGAGCGCACGGATGCGAGCGAGGACTTCCTAGAGCGCCCCGACCCGCACAAGAGCCCGCGGGTCCTGGCGGCCAGGCAGCGCGCCGAGGCGGTGCTAACGGCGTACCGGCAACGGCTACAGGCCGCTCACCAGCCGGGGGAGCCGGTCAAATGGTGACCTGCACCGCTGCGGTGGGCTGCCCGGTGTAGACCACTGACTGCCACGTACCGCGCACGAGCACCGTGACATCGTAAGTCCCCGAGGATAGTCCCGAAACTTGTCCGGTCGTGGTCTCCGTGACCACGACGCTGGGGCCAACTTGCAGCTCGAACTCGTGCGGGTACGGATATAGCGTAGCCGGAGTCCATTCCACAAAAACAACCCCTTCAGCATCTACGCTAGCACTTAGGATCTCCACCGTCGGGACGTTTGAGGGCGCAGCAAGCGCCGTGTCCGGGTAGCTGGGGACCGTCTCAATCGTGTCGCTGTAGATTTTCGGATCGTACTCTTCAAAAGAGCAGCGATACCGGCCCGCGCTGATCGCATTGATCCCGACAAGCCGCATCGGCTTATTCTCCAAGCCCCATTGATGGTTGACCTGGATCACGTCCCCGAGGCGCCAACGCACGGCTTTGTCCATCACGACGCACTCGACGTAAAGATTGACAAGCGTGAAGTAATTCAACCGCTTGATCGCTGCGCGACGCGCGGGCCTTTCATCATGCAACCCCTCCAGTCGCAGATCATTTCGGCGGTACTCGACGAGGCCAGTTGCAAGATCCGGATGGTACTGTGTATTTTGCGGGGTCTTCCAGTTTGGCGTATCGACGGGGTCTGTGTAGCTGACTGCAACGACGTTGGGCTTATCCCGCTGCGACTGCTGCTGAAGCGTAAACGTCCCTTCCACCATGTCGTCTTCAGTCAAGACATCCGCCACGGGCGAGGGGCGATCCGGTATCAAGAAGACCTCATCGCCTTCTTTTACAACGTAGCATTCAGCGTACATTCTCAGCGTCTCTATGTACTGCTCGATCCGGTTTCGCTGGGTAAGTGCTAAATCAAGTTGATGACGCAGCGAGCCATCGGGCATCTGCTCTTCACACCATTCGACAAGTTCTTTCAAAGCCGGTTGGTTAACTGGAATACCTAAGCCATAGGCTTTGTCTTCAATAAGGTCTGCCAGGCACAGAGCCGCGTTGTTACTGTATTGAAACTGAACACTGAAAAAGGCGTAAAGCTCAAACTCCGAAGGTGAAATATAGGGCCATCTTTTAACGTCTCGCCAGATAGGATCTGCGCCATTGACAGAGACATATTCTTGACCGTACCAATTTGACCACGTTGTATTAGACAGCGTAAGCCGAATACCCGTCACGTCTATCGGAGTCGCAATAGGAAACGTGATATTCCAAAATTGATATACGGTAGAAGTAGTGATTTCTTGACCGTATTTAACAGGGCGGCCAATGGTTGTCTGCACCAACGTTTGCCACGCGTCTGTGGCGTCTCGGTATTCAACGAGTGCATCAGCGCTTTCTAGAATAGGGCTGAACTGATAAAGTCTGTTAGGGCGCGCATCGCGGTAGTTTAGAACAACTTGTTGCTCCGCTTGAACGGTCTGAGGTAACAGCGCCTCCACTACGATCACATCAGGAGATACCACTAAGTCCTGGTTGTTATCGGATGGAAAAAGATAGAGAATTTGCATAAAGTCCGGAGGATAAGTAGCATCGTTGCCGTCAATCGCCTCGGGAATGGCGACGGGATCTTCTTCGTTCTTATACCAGACGGCTGTCGTGTCCGGAACACGAGGTAAAGCGTTTTCAAACAGATCGATCGTGGAGTGCCGCCAGCTGCGCTTACCCAGCACCTCGGCCGACAGATCCGGGAAATCCGCGGTGACAGGGATCACCAATACGGAGTAGGCAACGGATACTGTCTCGCCGCGGATCGTCGTCACCAGCGTATCATTGTAGTCGGGTATAGCGGTGGCCAGAAAAGGATCCGGCAACTGCGTAGCGACGCCGGTGTAGTTGTTTTTAACCCATACGGAAGTGATCGGCTCATCGCCATCGTAGATCTGCACGATCTCTTCGATTTCCCCAAGGCACCACGCACAGCCGAGGTACAGATAGCTGTTGTAAACCTGCGCCGCAAATATCAGCGGCTTGAGAATATTGCGCCCGTAAGCAATCGGCAACGGGCTAGCCATTGCCGCAGCAATGGACTCTTCGCGCGTATCCCGCGCGCTGTTGTTGATAGGGGTACGACCCGGTTGGCTGGAGTCCGGCGCCGGCGGAACCCAGCCTGGATACTCATAAGGAAGTCGAGTAGACATCAACGAGACTCTATGGTGATTTTGACAGTGCCCAACTCAATAATAGATCCCGGCGCAGGCAGATGGTTGAACAGTGGCGGTGCGCAAACAATCCGCGGGGTCGTGCCATAGGCAGTTGACCGGGAGATGACATTGATCCGGACAAATTCCCCGATAACCGCCCCGTCCATCTGTCCGTCTGCCAATAGCATCGGCTCAAAGAGTGGCTCACGATAAGTCAGCCAGATCTTGACCGGTTGGCCGTGCGCATTTTCGGACATCACCAGAGCGCCAAACACTCTGTCATGATTGGCAATCTCCAACGACACGTTCTGCTGCGCCGTCACGTCCAGGTCAATACCGCTGACACCGATAGGCGCCGCTTTCCAGTCGTGCCCGTCCCAAGTTAAGTCCGGTCCGCTAGTCAAGTACAACGGCTGCTCAAAGCCCATCTCAATGAGATACTGAGGCGCTGTGACGAGGTTATCGGCAATTCGTAGACTGTATTGACTAGGCATGTTTCACCAGCAGTACAACAAACACACTGACGCGCTGCCACGGCTCATACTCTACACGAGGAGGCTGCTGAAAGACGCCCACGTAGCTCTCCCCGTCGACAACCCAAGTTACTTCAACCTCCTTGTTGAACGACGACCTCCACCAGGCTTCCCATTGCGCAAATTTGTCCATGGTCAAAGCCGTGTGGGATAGGCTCAGCCGATATGTCGGCTGGTCGTGCATCACTCGGGCCCGTATCACCCCGTTCTCCGATACATCAGTTAGCAGGGTTGTAATCTCCTCCCGGCCGGTTGGCTCGCACTGCGGCAGGTCGATGTAAGGAATTGCCATTAGCTCGTCTCCCCCTCGCCCACGCGAACCGTCAACGTGGTGGGAATGGATCTTGCCGCATTTGTCATCTCCGTGGCGGCGTTCATCATCTCGCGCGCTGCCGCCCGCTGTGCCTCACTCGACTCCTCGAACCCCTTGCTGCTGGCCTCGAGGCTGCCGTCCAAAGCCTCCAGCATCTCGCTGAACTTGACCATCGACCCCTCGAAGCTGTACTCCTCGTCCGGGTCCAGAAACGGAGCCAAACCAACCGACAGACGTTCCGTCGCAACAGCTTCGATCTCGTCCAGATAATCGAGGAAAGGCTGTTTCAATTTTTCCCTTTGCGTATCGTCCAGGCTTCCCCAGCCGGACGTAATCAGGCTATTGATCTTGTTGACCGTGTCCTCGATCATCTTCGGATCGGTCATCTCGCCCAACGCGTCCATAAGCGCGTCGGCTTCCGCTTTATTCTTCTTCCACAGCTCTTCCGGTGACAGCCCGAAGCTCTCAATGTCGTTGCGTGTCGCGTCTAGCCCGCGTGTAATGTTGACCGCGGCGTCCGCGAACCGCTGAATCGATGCCTCGGTCTCTTCCAGAGCGCGTTGCGCTTCCTCCGCCGCGCGTTGTTCATCCTGCAACGCGTAGATGCGCTCCATCAACGCACGCAACCCTTCGTCCATCGTCGAAAGCTCCAGCTCTCGGGAAGCGGCAAGCGCTTCTTCTGTTTTGCCTTCCAGCTCCATGATCTGGATCTCCAAGCTTCGCGCCGCGCGCTGCTCTTCCAACACGCGCTGCTCGTCTTGCAGCGCATAGATTCGGTTCATTAGCTCATGCAGCCCCTCGGTTGTCGACTCAAGCTCCATCTCTCGCACAGCGGCAATCGCTTCAAGCTCTCGGCCTTCTAGCTGCATAATCTGGATTTCCAGGTTCCTTCGCACCGTCGGGTCAACAGTCTCTTCTATAGGCCCGCTCAAACTGTTCATGTACACAGCGATGTCGTCTGCGATCTCCCCCAACGCGGAGGCAAACCGGAAGCCGGCCTCGGTTGTGGTGTCGACACCCTTGATAGCCGCAGTCAACCCTTCTGCTGTTGTCGGAAGAGTTTGCCCAAATTGGGCAAATACCTCACTGACTCTATTTGTCGAACGTTGTACCAGCTCCTCTTCCGTTTTCAGAGACTCAAGGATCTGCAGATAACGCTCGAAGCCAGGAAGCAAATTTTCCAGCTCACCGCCCAATTGACTATACAGCTCCGCCACCACATTCATGGCGTGCTGCATATCTACGTTGTACACCTGCTCAAAAGCTACAGCAAGGCTCATTAGCCCGTACTCCAACTCCGCCGCCGCTTTTGTCGCCGCTTGAGCCGCTGCTGCTCTTTTCTCCGGAGAAGTCGTGTCCGTGTTCCGGTAGATATCGTAAAACACTTTAGCCATCTCGTTCCCGAGAGCGCCTTTCTCCCTTTGCCACGCCTCCGTGGTCGCGTTCACCATCTTGTCTATGGACTTGGCGGTCCAGTGTTTTACAGCCTCGCCAAAGATCTCTTCACTAAGTTTTCCTGGGTTCCTATTCTCCCCAGCCAAAACCCGCTGCGCATCTGGGCCAAGAAACGCGGCGAGTTGCCCAAGTAGATTGTTGGCGCCGGCCGCCTGCTGTTGCATCTGAGCCGTTCCGCCCGTCGTTATCATCCCGCCTTGCACCCCGGCATACCCTTTGGGCGTCTTGGTGAGCCCGAACCTAGACCCCAGCCAGCCGCCGGCGACGCCGCCGACTATGCCGCCGATGATGGTGCCGATCACGGGCACCACCGAGCCGATGGCCGCGCCGGCGGTAGCGCCTATCGTGCTTCCGGTTTTTCCGTACCCCTTGCTGAACAGCGCGCCACCGATGATGCCGCCCGCGATGCTGCCGACCCCAAACGCCCAGTTAGGCGTGCCCTGCAGGCCCTTGGCAAAGCCCGTCAGCATCTGGCTACTGCCGCTCGCATTGAGGTTCGTAGCGACGAAGTTGGCCATGCTGTTGCCAATGCTGTTGCTGGTGAACAGCTTGCCAATGCCACTGCCTATGTTGGTCAT
>JBJYXA010000071.1:0-7887 GCA_046259705.1 Caldilineaceae bacterium | reverse complement strand
GCGCATGTTCTGCACAAGATCCCTGTAGCCGTCTTGCAGCGTGTAGAGCTTGCCGACGACCTCTTCCAGCTTAACCTGCGCGGCTTCGGCTTCTTCCGCTACAATGGTAGCGAGTGACTGGTCGTACCTATCGCGCGATACCTGAACAAGCTCTTCAAATTCCGCAAGAGACGGTATGACCCCCTTGTTGTAAGCCTCGGTCAGCATCGCCAACTCTTCACGATGCTTCAGCATCGCTTCGTGTCGAGCGTCATCGGCGCTCTTCAGCGACTCGATGCCTTTGCGGTACTCTTCCATGCCTTCCTGCTTAGCGGCCCGGTAGGCGTCATTAGCCTGCTGAAGCAGCGTGTTCTTCTCTTGCAGCGTGATCAGCCCGTCGGCTTCGGCCCGGTTGATGGTCTTTATCTGAGCTTCATAATCCTTCTGCAGCTTACGTAGAGGGTCATACTCCTGGCGCAAATCCTCGACGGCCTTCGCAAGCTTTTCGCGCTCTTTTACGGCGCTCTTTTCGGCTTTCGTCTGTTCCTGAGTTGCTTTGGTAAGCTCTGAGGTAGAGGCCGAGACCTTACGATTGCCGATGTCGATTCTCTCAAGAGCGGCTTCCGCGCCTTCAGTCGCGGGTCGGTTGGCCGCCTCGGCATGCCTCGCCTCGATCTCCTCCCACCGGCGCTTCAGCTCGGTCGCGGCGTTCTCGCCGAGTTCAGTGACTTTATCGTTGGTCTCTTCTACTGCTTCTGCGAAGTTTTCTACCCTTGCTTTAGTTTCGTCTAGCTGGACATGCCAATGCTCTGGCGTACCGTTCTTGCTTCGGCCGTAAGTCCTCGCTGACCAATCTTCCGGACCTTCATCCTTAACGGGGAAACGCAGCGCGTACTTATCCCCATGCTGACGCATATAGTCCCTGGCCTTCTCCCAATCGCTCAACACCCAATCTAAGGCATTTCCGTAATTATGCTGACTACTACCTGACCCTGAGCGATACCCGGACGTCACGGTCACTTCAATCCCGATAGCCTCCAGGTCTCGCGCAAGCCGAGAGGCTTCTGCGCGAAGCTGTTCATCTACCTTATCCCAACCGCTTTTCGCTCCAGCGGTGAAAGCTACTTCCGCCCAGCTCTCTGCCGCCCCGAACTGGCTACCGGGAGCGGCTATCGGCGTCCCAGCATCGACCGAACCATTGGAGAACGGGTTAAATTGCTCCCACTTCTCGGCTATCCACCCGGTGAGGACATCCCACATCTCCATGATGGGCTCGATAACATACTCTTTGAAAAATCCCGCTATCTTCTCGAAAGCCGCTCTAAGCGGCTCCATTGCCTCGCTGTTCCAGATATCCAAAAGATCCTTAGCAGCCGCCGAAAGCAGGTCTGATACAAACTGCATCGCTTCTTTGAAAAGCCTGGGCAGATCCTTGAAAAATTCAATTATCGGCTCACCAAAGTTTTCCTTAAAAGACTCCCATATACCGGTAAAAGTGACTGTTAGCGCATCTCGCGTGTACTCATAGAGCACCTCGATAGTCGCCAGCTCCTTTTCCGTCTCCATCGCCAGATTGCTTAGGTAGTCCGGATGGAACGGGTTGCCGCGAGGATCGCTTTCCGACCCACCGATGGCCGCCACGTTTGCGCGAACCATAACTTCGACAACGGCCTTCGCGCCTTCCACCATCCCGTCAAAAGCCCGCAGAGCAAGCCTTCCCGCTTCCTGCGCGGCCGGGCCAAAAACCGCCAGTTCGCCCAGGGCACTCTTTATCTTCGGAGTGAGCTTGTCGAGTGCCAACGCCATGTCGTTGAGCCCCTCGGCCAGGGGCTGGAAGACGCTACCGGACCCCTCGCCGGAGAGATCCTGGAACAGCCCTATCAGAACCGTGCGGAGATTCTCGAACGCGCGGCCGAAGGTGATCGGCACCTCCTCCACGCCCGTCATCTCTTCAACGAGCCTTTGGATCTCCGGGTACAGCTCGATGAAGCTCTCCGTGGTCAGATCGGCGTTCTCCGACAAAGTCTTAATGCCGACCGAGGTCTTGCCTAGCGCCTCCTGCCAGGCGTACAGCAACGCCGGGGCGTTCTCGAGCACGGACTTGAACTCGTCGCCTTGCAGCGCCCCGGTTCCGAGACCCTGCGCCATCTGCAGCAGCACCGCGTTGACCTGCTGCGTGCTCGCGCCCGTCTTCGCCAAGGTATCCGACAGCGTCTTGGTGACACCGATCAGCTCCTCGTGCTCCGCGGTCGGCACGGCGTAGGCCAGCTTGGCGTAGGTCTCGGCGAGCGTATCCACGCCCGTGCCCACCTCTAAAGCTTGCTCTTTTAGATCCTCGAATATCTGCCCGCCGACATCCGCCGCGGACGCGGCAGATTCAAACTGCCCGGCGAGGCCACGGAGCCGCACCTCGGTATCGGTCGCCGCGTCAGAGATAGACTTGAAGTAGTCAAGAGACTTATAAGAGAGCCAGGCAACAACCATGTTCTTCAGAAAGCCAAACTGCTTTCCGAGGCGGTTGATACTCGACTCTGTACGCTGTGCCGTCTTGTTGAGCCTGTTCAGACTCTCGTTGGTTCGCCCCAGTCCTTTGGCTGTCGCCGCGGACGTTTGCGCGATAGACCGGAGATCCTTCAGCGCGCCTTTCGCATCGAGCGTATAGCGGGTAGTAACGGTTCTCTTGACGGTGGCCGGCATGGTCAGGATCTCCTACGACGCCGCTGTATTGCGAGCACGTTCATGCGAATGCCCTTACTACGCGAGCCTTTGTTCAAGGTACGCCGGAATTGCGCATTGAACTGCGACCGTTGCGATCTGGGGAACAGGTTAAGCGGTGCAACGGCAATCAACGGTACGGCATAAACCGGACGCCTTCGTTGTGCCCATCGCTTGGTATATAGATGCCCGCCCATGGAATTCGGGTCACCGAACATCAGCATGATATCCGCGTCATCGCTGAACCGGCGCACTGCCCACCGAAAGACTTTCTGATACGTGCGAAACCGCTGGTAGCTAAAGTCTGGCGTTTCCAGGGTAGACGCATACTCGGTCAGATTGACGACCCAGCCAAACGCCCCTGGACGAGGAGAGCGGGGCCTGGAAGTGACATGCACGCCATCGAAAAAGATTCGATGCGCTTTATGGTACTGTGGATTACTGGGAGCGCCGTAGACTCCGGGCGCTCGGCCCTGCGGCGACTTGCGAACAAGCTGTTTCTGGATCTGCGTAAGGATGGGCCACAGGTCATCGGCAAGCCCTGGGTCGGCGTACCAGTTAGCCGTATCCCCGATATTAAACTCGGGTAGCAGATAGTAAGGCAGTCCGTCCCAGTTCTTGAGTCGCGTGCGTCCTATTTGCACGGTATCCCATCTGGGTATTTCCCCCGGCCGACCGGTCCTACCGGGGGGCCATTGGTTGTTTACCGCCCTATCGAGGGCTGGTAGCTCTTCCTTGAGCCCCTGTTGCATATTGTCCTCTACAACCTGGTAGAAGCTCTTGCCCGGTTTAGCGCCAAACAACGCGGCCGCAAAAGCGTCTCCGCTTCTGAAGTCTGCGTCTTTGGTGTAGCGGATGGGCATTCACTTGGCCTTTGCTTTCGCTTTACTGTGAACGTGATCCAGATAGACCTCGTCCATGTGGCGAACTACCCGGTGAAGAAGCCATGCCTCCTCTTCGGACAGTCGATGCGCATCCGCGTAAAGTTGGACCGCTGACCACGGTATCGGCCCCACCGACATCCCTATCGCCCGGCACGTGGATAGGGCCTGGTACGCTTCCCACAGCCACCCGAACCCTACCAGAGAAGGGCGGCTCTCGATCGCCGGCACAATCATGCCGGCCGCCGCCATGTTCTCCAGCGCCTCCTGCTGCTTACCGTAGGTCAGCGCCCATTTCAGGCTTCCCCCAGCACCTCCTCCGCCTCCTCTGCCTGAGCATTCTGGAACGTGGCGTAGGAAGACGCCAGATCGACGATCTCGCCGAACAGCTCCGGGAACGCCTTGAAGAACTCCATCGCCGTGGAAACGTTGTACGGGATTTCCGTGCCCATCGGGTCCTTGATGCCTTCCCATCCCTTGACGACAGTCTCGGCGTAGACTCGGCGCAAGATCTCGTCGGAGGTATCAGGGTCGAGCGTGCCGCGATCCATCTGTTTGCGGTAGGGCTTGATCAGCGCCTGGAAGCGACGACCGAAAGCATGGTTACTGCCGCCCGCCCGGAGGACGTGGAAGGAACGGTCGCCGGGGAACTTCAACCAAACGCCTTTGCTGTTTTCGAGGCTCTCGTCGGTGATGTAGTTCTCAAGGCCAGTTGTGTCGAATTGCATAGTAGAGCGCCTATATAGGTGGAGCGCCAAAAGATAGAGCGAAAACATGAGCCAGTACCCCGCTACCGGGCGCTCCCACGGCACCGGTGGCCCATGCTTCCGCAACCGATCACGGCAACGTCGGCGCGGTGTTCTCCGTGGACAGGATAAACCCGCTCTCCCAAACGTTACCCGAACCATCCTCGCACACAGAAACCGGAGTGGGCTGTAGCGTCAGCGGAATCGTCAAGTCTTGCCCCGCGCCACCCGCTGCGACCTGCCCCGCGGTCGGTTTCATGTCAAAGAAATCCCACCGATAGAGATTGCCGTCCGTATCGGACAAGGTGATAACCGAATCGCCGATGGTCTTGTTGTTCAGCAGGGCGTCAAGGATATCCTGGTCACTGAAGTACACGTCACCGGACACCTCGGCCGTCAATGTGCCGAGCACAACTTCACGATCGCCTTTGGACCCGATACAGGGGATACCCCTGTTTTGCGAGTTAATATTGATGTTCAAGCTGGTCCAGCAGTGCGTACCTACTCCCAGCGCCTGCCCGACCGACAGCTCCATAACCTCCGGAGAGGTAAAAATCGGATTCGATCCGGCGGACTGATAAGTCGCCCCGCTGAGCGGCAGGGTATCAAGGGACGGCACACCGCCGATGATATCAACGCTGCCCGTGATGGTCTGATTGGGCGCAACCGACAGCGAAAGCGCTGAATAGGTCACTCCGCTGAACCGCTGGTAAAAGAACTCGTCAGAACCCGCGACAGCCGTCAAGGTAACGATAGTGTTACCAGCCCCCGCGTCGATCGTGACTGTGTTAGTCGAAGCAGTAGCCGTGATACCGTCCGCCGTCAAAGCCGCAGCGACTGTCGAGGCCACAGCGGCTTCATCGTCGCCCACATTGATCGGTGCCAGTACCGTCGCTTCTGCGCCGGTGCTGGTCTTGACCGTAACTTTGACGGTTCCTGTGCCCGTCGCAGTAGCAGCGCCGATCGTGACATCAGAAGTCTGAGTGCCCGTGCTGCCCGCGGACGCGGTCGGGAGCGTGCCGGCAACAAAGGCCGGGTTTGGAAAACGCTTCTCGATCGTGAAGGTCTTCAAAGTCTTGCCGACCGTAATATCGTTGACCGAGTCAATGCCTCCGCCGACCGCCCCTGTCAACGGGCACTCGCCCCAGTTGGCAGCGAAAACGCCCGCCATGGCTTCCTCCAACGCCGGGAACTTAGCCAGCTCGAAATTGATTGAGCCGGAGATCGTGGTGCCCGTGACGGTGGCCGGCTTCTGGAACCGTCCAGGGCCGCCCAGCTCGGCGGAATCGCTGGTCTGGGGTGCGAACACCAGGGACTCGCCGGTAGTGCGCCAAGTGTGGAAAACCGGGCTGGCAGGCAGTATGCCTGGCGATGTCTCGACAGCGTGCGATAGTTGCAGGGTATCTGCAGAAATGACAGGCATGGTGGCTCTCCAAAAAGCTCAAGGGCGAGCAACGAAGTAGTCGTACTCGTAGATGACGGGCACGGCCGCGGTGGTCCAGAGACCGTCGTTCATGCGGTCAATCTCTGGCGGGGCGGACGAGATGATCCGCAATCCGGAAATGCGCTGTAAACGGATCAGCCCCTGCACCTGCCCCGCCAGCGCGCGAGCAACGCCAGAAGACTCCGGAGCCGGGACAAAACAATGGAGGACGATCTCGCCCGCCTCGCGCATGCAAAGCGCCTGCGGGTTACCGAACGCTGCCATCTCCTCGTCGGCGTAGGCGTCTTCGATTGCAAGAAACTGGTTCTCGGACTGCTCCAGCGTCGGCTCGATCTGGTCCCAATCCAGCACCGCCATAGGCGCCATCACGCCCTGCAGGTAGGCTTTGATCTCGTCATAGCAGTGCGTGCTGGCCATAGTCGGCAGTCTAGCGGATCAAGACGCGAAAGAAGTAAAAAGGCGTCACCGTGATGCCTTGGTGATGACGTGCGGGCGTTGCTGCGGCGTCCAAACGCCCTTGGCCTGTGCTTCACGGCGAATCAGTATGCGTAGCTGCGACGCCTGGGTTCGTTCCTCGTGCAGCGCCAAGCGCCGCAGCGCCAGAGCTGTCTGCTCGTCCAAGGAGAACGTGTAGCGCGCCATCAGCCGTGCAACAGGAGATAGTATTGGTCCGCCAACGCGTGGCGCTGCCAGCTCTCTACAGCGTGTCGTCTGCCGCTGATCGTGACCTGATCGCCCTTCTCGGGCGGGCCGCCTGCAAGGCGGTCCCAGTCGCTCGCAATGACGCGGACCCGGTAGTCCTGCTGCGTCAGACCCTCGGTCAGCTCCGTGCCGCGGTAACGGCGCTCGAAGACCTTAGTATCGAACTCCGTCAGATCACGTCGACGCACACGCGCGTCCAGCCCGTTGTCTTGGAACGCTTGCCGGATGAGCGCGTTGTACTGCCCAAACTGTATGACCGCCATCAACAGCCTCCGACGTTCCGGCGGTAAGCCATCAGGATGTCCGCCCAGGGCGACAACGCGCCCCAGAACGCCTCGTCGATCTTGCCGACGCCACTTGCCCCGCCGACACTAGTTGCGCCCACGTCGAAGTCCACCTTGTAAGCATCATAGACAGTCAGCGACTTCATTTCGCCCGACCCCACCAGCACTGAGGCCCCCGCTATCGGCGCACCGGTCAACGGGTCCGAGTTCGCCCACTCCGCCAGAAACGCGCCCCAGAGGGCGCGCTCCAGATCCGACGGCAGCGGGTCGAAGCCCCCGATCCAAGTCACCTCGACCTCGCTGCCGCCCATACCCTCGATCCAGCCGTTGCGGTGATGCACGTGCCACACCCCCGTGGGGCTGATCACTTGCTCGATTGGGTAGCGCGGCAGATAGATCCGGCAAAAGTTGACGTGGTAGAACTTCGCCGTTTCTTGACGCTTGAGCAGCCCACGCTCCAGCTTCGTCTCGACCGCGGCGAGTACGGAGTCCATGACCAACTGCAGCGCCACGTCATGCGTATTGTCGTCCGGGGCGAAGCCGGCCACGGCCCGCGCGGTGTCAAGGCTCCATGTCACAGCTTCACCCTCAACTCGCCCGTGGGCGTTTGGTAGACGCTCCCGGAGGCTAGCCCCGCGGCCGCTGCTGCCGTCTCGTCAGCGTAGGTTGGTGCCTGAGCGAGACTGAGTATCAGCGGCTGCCATGCGCCGGATTGATAGATGGAAAGCGCGCTCGACGAAGGATCAAGCCACAGCATGTTCTCAGCCGGGGTGCCCGGCGCCTCCACTCCGATATGGAGATAGGCGCCGCCGGTACCGCAATCGTAAAGGCTGGTCACTAGGGCATCCAGCGGCTCATCGGCACCAGGACGCCCTCGGCGTCTATCGCGTAGGCCCAACGGGCAAAGACCTTGACTGGGCCTACGCTCGGCAGCGAAAGGTACACGGGCTCCTTGGCCCCGGACAGCGCCACGCTCTCACATACCCATTCGCTGTCGCATGGGACCTGAGTGCACGTACCGCTCGTGTAGTAGCACGCGGTGCCCGTCTCTGGGCCTGCCAGAGCCACGCCCGCCGCCTCGGGGTGCCAGAACACATCGTCCTGCGCCATAGCCAGGGCGGGGACCAGTGCAAGAA
>JBJYXA010000070.1:0-1744 GCA_046259705.1 Caldilineaceae bacterium | reverse complement strand
CAGGGCGCTACGGCGGTTCCACCTGGTATGCCGATAATTTCGGCCTGGACCTGGCACGCAACTGCATCGCACAGGTGGATATCGACTCTCCGGGTTGCCGCTGGGCAACGGAGTACTACGACATCTCCTGGATGACCGAAACCGAGGACTTCTGCGTAGAGACGATATTCGATGCTACCGGCAAGGCTGCCAGCGGGGAACGTCCTCACCAGGCCGGTGACTACAGCTTCAACAACATCGGCCTAACCGGTTTCTACATGCTGCTGTCTTCAATGCCTAGGGAATTGATTGCGGAGAAAGGGTATTATCCCACCGGCGGCTGTGGCGGCAACATCGCGTGGCACACGGAAAACGACCAGTTGGAGATCGCGGACGAAGAGAATCTCATGCGCGACCTGCGCGTCTATGTGCTCAGCCTGCTCCGCATCATTAATCGACCGGTCCATCCGTTCGACTTCCGTCGACTGGCGGCGGAGTTCGCAGAAACACTGGCAAAGTACGGAAGCGCGGCCAGGGGTGTGGTAGACTTCAGGGATGCGACTCAGGCACTGGCCGAATTGCAGGATGAGCTAGACGCCTTCTATACCACCCTTGCCTCATTGCAAGACCGAGCCGTGACTGACCCGGCGGTACGCACCGTGAACGACGCCATCTTGAACTTGGGACGCACGCTTGTTCCCATCCACTTCACCCGACATGGCCGTTTCCGCACTGAACCTGCGCTGCCCATTGCCCCCCTGCCGGACCTGCAACCGGCCATGGTTCTGCCGCATGTGCAGGACCATGAACGGCGTGTTGTCGCAACACATGTGCGCCGCGGCCTCAATCGTGTGGCCTGGACTTTCCAAGAGGCAACTGAATCCGTCAGAAGCGCTAGGCAGAAGCTCTAGCTAGAAAGACCTACTGATGACTGTGAAACAACGTATTCATCAGCATATTGATGAGCATTTTGACGCTCACCTGGAACAGGTGCGGCGGGCCGTGTGCCAGCCTTCGATCAGCGCCGACGGCACGGGCATGGCCGAGATGGCCGAGCTACTCGTCGATATGATTCGCGAAGCAGGGGGTGAGGGCGAATTGGTCGCCACGCCGGGGTATCCGATTGTATACGGCGAGATCCAGGTTGGCGCGCCAAAGACCCTCCTGGTCTACGGCATGTACGATGTACAGCCGGTCGATGGCGAGGATTGGTCCGTCGACGACCCGTGGGGCGGAGAAGTCAAGGATGTACCCGGACTCGGACCCTGCCTGCTGAACCGCGGCGTATTCAACAGCAAAGGCCCGCTCGTACACTTCTTCAATGCTTTGGAGAGCTTTCGCGCCATCGGCGAACCTTATCCGATGAACATTAAGTTCATGATCGAGGGCGAGGAGGAATTGGGCAGCCCGAATATGCCCGGATTCGTGGAACAGTACAAAGACCGGCTTCGCGCGGACTTTGCGCTCTTTCCCTTCTATGGTCAGGATATGAACGGCAAGGTGCAGATGCACCTGGGCTTCAAGGGACCGCTGTTCATCGACTTGATCGCACGCGGCGGCGATTGGGGCGGACCCGTTTCGCGGGGTATCCACGGCTCCAATTCGGTCTGGTTTGCCAATCCCGCCTGGACTTTGGTGCACGCGCTGGCAAGCATGTTCACCCCTGACCAGAAACATGTGTTGATCGACGGTTTCTACGACGACGTCGCTTCGCCCAGCGCCGAGGATGAGGAGTTGCTCGTTAAGCTGGTCGAGACGTTTACGC
>JBJYXA010000069.1:0-1736 GCA_046259705.1 Caldilineaceae bacterium | reverse complement strand
CATCCTCTGGGTAGTCACCGGGGCAGATAAAAGTATAGCAGGTAAGTTCTTACACGATTGGTTCTTTCCTGTCTGTTCAACCTTAGCATCCGTCTTGCGCTTTTTCAAAATCGGCACGGCTGGAAAGGCGGTCTAGCAGCCCGTGGCAAAAGTCCGGCGGGCGCTAATATTTTATATTGACATTTAACTGTTACTATGATATACTTCTCCCACGTTCGGGAGGTATCACGCATGGCGATGGGACGCATGGACAAGGAACACCAGGAGACGCTTTGGATTGAGACCTGTTCGCTGCCTCGCGCTCCGGGTCATCCGTTCTACGAGAAACTCAACGGACTGTTGGCGAAGCACGGCTTCGATGCGATGGTGGAGGCCGAGTGCGTGCAGTACTACGCCGAAGTCCTCGGCCGTCCGAGCATTCCCCCCGTGGCGTATTTCAAGGCGCTGATGGTGGGGTATTTCGAGGGCATCGATTCGGAACGGGGCATTGCGTGGCGGGTAGCGGACTCGATGGCGCTTCGGTCGTTCTTGGGCTATGAACTGACGGAGCGGACGCCGGATCATTCGAGTTTGTCGCGGACGCGGCGCTTGATTTCGGTGGAGACGCACCGGCGGGTGTTTCACTGGGTGCTGGATGTACTGGCGAAAGAAGGGTTCTTGCGGGGCAAGACCTTGGGGGTGGATGCCACGACGCTGGAGGCCAATGCGGCGTTGCGCAGCATCGTGCGGCGCGACACGGGCGAAGGCTACGAGGAGTTTCTCACGGGACTGGCCAAGTCGTCCGGCATAGAGACGCCGACGCGGGAAGACCTGGCGAAGCTGGACAAGAAACGTCCGAAAAAGGGGTCCAATACGGATTGGAAGAGCCCGCACGATCCGGACGCGCGCATCACGAAGATGAAGGATGGCCGCACCCATCTGGCCCACAAGGTGGAGCACGCGGTGGACATGGACACAGGAGCGGTGGTTTCGGTGACCCTTCAGCCCGCCGACTTGGGTGATACGCAGACGGTTGTGGCCACGCTGGATGAAGCACGTGCAAACACGCAGACGATAGCGTCTGATGCTAGAACGCGGCGCCGCTTGGAACCAGCGCGGGAAGTGGTTCTGGACAAGGGGTATCACAGCAATGAGACGGTACGGGGCCTGCACGAGGACGGCTTGCGGACCTACGTGAGCGAACCGAAGCGCGGCCGCCGCCGCTGGGAAGGCAAGACGAAAGAACGCGACGCGGTGTATGCCAATCGGCGCCGCGTGCGCGGTGCGTACGGCAAGAAACTGCTGCGCAAGCGCGGCGAACTGATCGAACGCAGCTTCGCCCACTGCTACGAGACCGGCGCGATGCGCCGGACTCACCTGCGCCACCACGCGAACATCCTCAAACGACTATTGATTCACGTGGGTGCATTCAATCTTAGCCTCGTCTTCCGTCGGGCCACCGGATTCGGAACACCCCGCGGACTACAAGAACGGGCGCAAAAGGCAACGAATACACTTCGGGACGCACTTGCGGAAGGTCTGCGCACCATCGGACGGGCCATTTGGACATTCGCTGGCCCCTGGAAGCTCGCGAGACGCTTCTGCAAGACATGGGAGCCGTTGACCGGCTCGATTCAAAAACGGCCTTTTGCCACGGACTGCTAGGGCGGATAGAATGCAGTCCGGTGGCGGAACAGGCGGCGCGCTGGTTCTTTCAGGCATCCGTTCTGGGTGAAACGCGCCGCGGCGGCGGCGGT
>JBJYXA010000068.1:0-1927 GCA_046259705.1 Caldilineaceae bacterium | reverse complement strand
GGGTCGACACCTGCCTCTGGCGTCCAGTTCGACGAGCGGCAGGAGTCGGCCAAGAGCGGACACTGAGCAGCCTCTAGTCCGCCCTCGTCGGCGGTCCAAGCCCCTCTCGTCGGGTGCCGAACAAGCCATCCCGCAAATGCCATCATTCGTCACGCTGCCACAAGACTAGCCACAGAGCGCTGAGCGCGATAAAAACGATGACGACCCAAGGCGGGAAAACTGCCACATATACTTCCGCTTCCACTTCGTCGGCACCGATGTCAATCGGTCGAGTGGCTGTCCGATCGTCGCCATCAATGTCATCTGTGGGCGCTGGCAGCGTGAGCGCAAGAGGCGAGATTAATTCAACGGTCCCTGCGTCCCGAGCGGGCGACGAGGCCGAGATATGCAGGTCTGTCGCGGAGACGAAGAGCGGATCGGCTTCTATGTTGTGGTTTATCCCCCCCAGGCCCTCTCCTTGGATGAGGTTGTAATGAACCTCGCAAGGGACGTCCTCGCTCAGCCATAGATTATCGGAATGACCCCAAACGATGTTGTTCTGAAAGATGCAAGTGCTTCCACCCGGCTGCACATAGCTGAAGTAGACTCCATTGCCTTCAGTATGAGTTGGGTTATTGGCGATGCTGTTGTTGACAACCTGGATGCGCCCACCGTTTGCAGCCGAGAGGTCCATGCCGTCGCCGAGATCCGCCCCGGCGTTGGCGTTGTTGAATATGAAGTTATTGATCACTTCGAGGACACCGTCCGCACGGGCGGAGAGTCCACCCCCGGGACGCCCTGCTGACATGCCTGCCGTGTTGCCGTAGATCTTGTTGCCAGCAACCAGTCCGGCTCCGGAGACTAGGATGCCGCCAGCATCAGCATCCGCGTCGTTGTTGAAGACACTATTGTTTCGAACAAACGAGTTGCGTGTCATGGGAAAAATAAAGATGCCACCGCCGCTGCCGCCGCGAGCCTGGTTTGATGAGATCTCGTTATCTTCGATTCCCACGAGTGATCCCTTGATGGAGATCCCGCCGCCATTGCCGGCCGAGTTATTCTCGATCGTATTGTCCTGGATCTGTACCCAGGTCGCGCTGTTCCAGACGAGGATGCCGCCTCCTGACACCGAATCCTCGACGTCTTCTATCACGTGGCTACCGGGCTCGAAGGGTCTGGTGTTGGCGATATTTCGACGGATCGTGTTATCCCGAATCTCGGAGCGACTGCGGCCAACCGGCACCTCGCAAATACAGATCGCGCCTCCGCCTCCTCTCGAGCGATTGTCTTCGATCGTGTTGTGAGTGATGGTCATTCCACCGTCACGCAGGTAGATGCCACCGCCGAGGGCGCTCCGACCATTTCGGACTATGAATCCGTCCAACGTGGCGCCGTCAGCTCCCGTAACAGCCGGTTCATCGAATCCGTCGGCATCGATTACCGTTTGCCACAGCATCCAGTTTTGTGCCGCGAAGTCAGCGCGGTAACCACCCTTCAAGCGCAGGTTCGGCTTCAGGCGGATCGGTTGCCAGTAGATTCCCTCGGCGACCCGAATCTCGTCGCCAGGACTAGCAGCTGTGATTGCACCGGCAATCGTGCGGTAATCATCTGGGACCTTGAAGACCTCCGCCCACGTGAACTCGGCCGCACCAACAAGGAGCAAAACAAGGACTGTTAGAAGGACTGGGATCCCCGGCCTTCCGCTCGAAAAACGGTCAACACCCCGAGACCGCGCAAGGTTCACGTTCGTACCAAACACGCCGCACCTCCTTCAACGCCGAGCGCAGATATTCAAGCTGGATAAAATCCACATGCATTTACAGGTAATGATAGGACAACGCGGGGCAAGCTGCCGAGCGGCATTTGGGGTGGCTGGCGCCGTTCTTTCGGCGCTCACGGACTCTTCCTAGGCGATGCGGCCCCAAAACGGAGAGACTCCGACGCTGCA
>JBJYXA010000067.1:0-18577 GCA_046259705.1 Caldilineaceae bacterium | reverse complement strand
CCACAATAGCTAGGAGCACTTGATGGAGCAGACATTCGTAATTGTAAAGCCTGACGCCGTCCAGCGTGGTCTCATTGGTCAGATCATTACTCGTTTTGAACGACGAGGATTGAAGATAGTTGCAATCAAAATGATCCAGGTGGATGAAAAGCTGGCGCGCCAGCATTATGCCGTTCACGAGGGCAAACCCTTTTTCGACGGCCTGATCCAATATATTACTAGCGCACCAGTCGTCGCTATGGTTCTGGAAGGGACGGGCGCCATCGCCCTGGTGCGCAATACTGTCGGTGCGACGCGTCCGGTGGAGGCGGCGCCCGGCACGATCCGAGGTGATTTTGGCATCGAAGTGGGGCGGAACCTGGTTCACGCCAGTGATGGCCCGGATACCGCAGCAAGTGAAATCCAGTTGTGGTTCGGCGATTCCTTGACTTCGTGGCGACGTGACACGGACCCGTGGATTTTTGAATAGCTGGTTAGTCGAGCGGTTTACAAAAAAAACAGTAGAACGTGCCTGAAGTCCCTGTTCACCCTGGAGGTGATCGGGGACATGCCCCTGAGTGACTACATATAGCACGCGCGATTGGTTCTTGCTTCGCCACACCCTTAGCTTCCCCGCGTTCGGTCACAAGCACATTGTGGGACCACTGTGCCAATAATTGGCAGTATGTCGTGCGTGCGATAGAATAATAGAGCCTACACAGAATCGAGGAGAAGCCAACACAGAAGTGGAAAGGATGGGGAATGGGGACCGTGCGTCTGACGCCGGCCACAACCTTTCTGCGTGCTGCTATCTCTAGTTGCCGTGCTTGTGGTTGGTCCGTCTATATATAGTTGTACCGCTATCTATTCTTTCCGCAAACCGTTGTACCAACTTATCTTCGTGAACCCACTATAGGAGGACTACGATGTCTGAGGGTTTCGACACCACGGCGGCGAAAAGCGAAGTCTATCCACCCTCTCAGGAAGTGCTCGCCAATGTCGGTGTGCCCGATTATTTGGAGCTTCGCAAAGAAGCACTCGCCGATCCGATTGCTTTTTGGGACGGCAAAGCAAAGGAATTGATTGATTGGTTCGAACCATACGATCAAGTCCTTGATGAAAGCAATAAGCCATTCTACAAATGGTTTACCGGTGGCAAGGTCAACATTGCGCACAATGCCCTGGACCGTCATGTAAAGAGTTGGCGCAAGAACAAGGTGGCCATGATCTGGGAAGGTGAGGACGGCGAGAAGCGAGTCTTCACCTACTTTGATCTGTGGAAGGAGGTCAACCGTTTCGCTAACATCCTGAAGGGGATGGGCGTGAAGAAGGGCGACACTGTCACCATTTACATGGGTCGCGTTCCAGAATTACCTATGGCAATGCTGGCGACAACGAAGATCGGAGCCATCCACAGCGTCGTATACGGCGGCTTCAGCGAACAGGCACTGGCCGATCGCATCGATGATGCACAGAGCAAGGTGCTCGTCACCTGCGATGGCGCTTGGCTGCGCGGCAAGACCGTCAACTTGAAGGATATTGCCGATATCGCAGTGAGCCGCAGTCCTGTGGTTCAGCGCGTGATCGTATACAAACGCACCGGACAGGACGTTCATATGGAACCCGGACGCGATTTCTGGCTCCATGATCTCGCCGCCATGCCTAGCGCCACCACCGAATGCGAAACCGCGGTGATGGATGCTGAGGATCCGATGTTCATCCTCTACACGAGCGGCACGACCGGCAAACCCAAGGGCCTCATACACACTTGCGGCGGCTATCAGGTCTACATCGCCACGACGTTGAGCATCGTATTCGACACTAAGGACGACGACCGCTGGTGGTGCGCAGCTGACCCCGGCTGGATCACGGGCCACAGCTACATCGTCTATGCACCGTTGATCCTTGGCCTGACGAGTATGATCTACGAAGGCGCGCCGGGATATCCGAATCCGGATCGCTGGTGGAGCATCGTCGAGAAGTACGGCATTACTATACTTTATACGGCGCCTACCGCAATCCGCGGTCTCATGCGTTTTGGCGATGATTGGCCCGGACGCCACGACCTCACGAGCCTGCGTCTCCTCGGCTCCGTCGGTGAACCGATCAACCCCGAGGCCTGGCGTTGGTACTATTCAGTCATCGGCGGTGAACGCTGCCCGATCATTGATACCTGGTGGCAGACTGAAACCGGTGGTTTCGTGATTACACCGACGCCCGTGGTTCCGCTCAAACCAGGGAGCGCTACCCTGCCCTTCGCCGGAATCGATGCCGACGTCGTCGATGAGCAGGGTAACAGGGTCGCCGATAATGAAGATGGCTACCTTGTCATCAAGCGGCCATGGCCTGGAATGGCGAGAACAGTCTGGGGCGATCCCGACCGCTACTACACGACCTATTGGCTGGATTATGAAAAGCAGGGCTGGTACCTAACCGGAGATAGCGCCCGTCGAGACGAAGACGGCTACTTCTGGATCATCGGACGCTTGGACGATGTGATCAAGGTCAGCGGTTACCGCCTGGGCACTGCCGAGATCGAGAGCGCGCTGGTAAGCCATGAACTCGTAGCTGAGGCAGCGGCCATTGGCGTGCCTGATGAGCTTCGCGGCAACGTGATTCACGCCTTCTGCATTCTGAATGCAGGCGTGAACGGCAATGATGAGTTGGTCGATGTGCTCAAGAGACACGTTCGCACAGAGGTTGGCCCCATTGCGGTGCCCGCGGACATCGTCTTCGTGGATTCTCTGCCCAAGACCCGCAGCGGCAAGATCATGCGCCGTCTACTGAAAGCGCAGGTCATGGGCCAGCCCGTTGGCGACACCAGTACTCTCGAAGATTAGGGCAACAATCGCTCGCCACGATTGAGGAGCGGCATGCCCGAATAGCTAGCCGCCAACCTAAAGCGACAAAAGAAGGACGCGCAGCACGTTGCGCGTCCTTCTTTTCTGCGCTAAGGTCGTGCAGTACAATTCTGCACCGACCAATCCAAATATTTGAGCCGCTCCGAATTGGAGACGCAGCATCGAAAGGGTACCCACGATGGTAGACGTTGTAGACGGAATCGAGATCACTGGCGCAATCACTCCTGCCGTCGAACAGGTACTGACCAAACAAGCACAGTCTTTACTCGTCGACTTGCAGCGGCGTTTCAATCCGCGCCGCCAAGAGCTGCTGGCCGCTCGGATCAACCGGCAGCAGGCGATCAATGCGGGGGCTACTCCTGGATTCCCCGCGGAAACAGCTTCCGTTCGAATGTCGGAATGGCGCGTTGCGCCTGCCCCCGCTGACCTACAGGATCGGCGCGTCGAAATCACCGGCCCCACGGAGCGCAAAATGATGATCAATGCGCTCAACTCGGGCGCCCGCGTGTTTATGGGCGATTTCGAGGATGCGCTGTCACCGACCTGGTACAATGTCATCCACGGACAGATCAATTGCTCCGACGCTATCCACCGTACCATCGAGTTCGAAAACCCGGACGGTCGGCAATACCGTCTGAACGATGATGTGGCGACCTTGCTCGTGCGCCCGCGTGGTTGGCACCTGGTCGAGAAAAACGTACTTGTCGACGGGCAACCGATTTCTGCGAGCCTCTTCGACTTTGGTCTGTATATGTTCCGCAATGCGCGCGAGCTTCTCGATCGGGGCAGCGGTCCTTACTTCTATCTGCCAAAGCTGGAAAGCCACCTGGAAGCACGTCTTTGGAACGACGTTTTCAACTTCACCCAAGATGCAGTCGGCGTACCGCGCGGTTCCATACGCGCGACGGTGCTGATCGAGACGATACTCGCAGCGCTGGAGATGGAAGAAATACTGTACGAACTGCGCGATCATTCGGGTGGACTCAACGCGGGGCGGTGGGACTATATTTTCAGCGCTATTAAGAAGTTCGCAACACGTGAGGACATGGTATTGCCTAATCGCAGTGAGATCACCATGACCGTGCCGTTCATGCGCGCCTACACCGAACTACTCGTGCGCACATGTCACAAGCGCGGTGCACACGCGATTGGAGGCATGGCGGCGTTCATTCCCAATCGTCGCGACCCTGAGGCCACGGAACTTGCCCTATCGAAGGTTCGCGAAGACAAGGAGCGTGAATCTCGCGATGGCTTTGACGGCACTTGGGTGGCGCATCCTGACCTGGTCCCTCTGACGACCGAAGTTTTCGACGCAGTTCTTGGAAACCGGCCCAATCAGCTCGACAGACTTCGTGAAGATGTGAAGGTGACGGCTGAGCAGATCACGGCCGTCGGCGTGCCGAACGGCACCATCACCGAGGAAGGTCTGCGCAACAACATCAGTGTTGCGCTGCAATATATGAATGCATGGTTGCTTGGGAGCGGAGCCGTGGCCATCTTTGGCTTGATGGAAGATACGGCAACCGCGGAGATCTCCCGTTCCCAGATCTGGCAGTGGATTCACCATAACGCGGCCCTGGTGGACGGCCGACCGGTTACTATGCAAATCTACGAACAGATCCGTGACGAGGAGCTGGCTGCATTGGGTGGCCGTAACGAAGAACGCTATGCAGACGCAGCCACTCTGCTCGACGAACTAGCCCTTGGCAATGAATTTGTCGACTTTTTGACCTATCTGGCCTACGACTACCTGGACTAGGTGGCGAGAGGAGCGAGAAGTCTACTGGCCAACTGGCCTGGGATGGGGTCGTGTCGTATGCATGGCCCCACCCACCACATTCGGTCTCGAAATTGGGGGCGCGCCCGAGTCCCGCGCACCTGCAGCCTCCTCCGGGGACACGAGTTCGGATTATTCCTCCATAGCGAACTAAGCGGGACGGTTATCGCCGCAGCAGGTATTCTGCGCTAAAACACCTTTACGACGACAGTGGCTTTGTCCCAGAGTTCTTCCAGATTGTAGCGCCTGCGAGTCTCATCGGTGAGCAGATGGACGATGACGTCGCCGTAATCCAGCAACACCCATCCACTACCGGATCCCTCAACACCTTCGATACTAAGCGGTCGGATATTCTGCTGCAAACGTAGCGACTCCAGCAGTTCACTTTCGATGGCCCGCGCTTGTCGCTCGGAATCCACAGTAGCGACAACAAAATAGTCGGCGATGGAGGTCTGTTCGCGTACATCGAGCAGAACAATGTCGGACGCTTGCTTTTCTTCGACAATGTCTACGATCCGTCGGGCAAGGCTGATACTGTCCAGAAATACCTCCTAAAGAGTGAAAGAATGTTTGCCTCGATAGGCAACGAGCGTGTGCCAGTCTAGCACACTTGGTCCCGCTTCTCAAGGAAATTGAATGAAGCAAGATCGGTCTCTACCTGTACAAGGTTAGCTAGATACAGTCAACTAGCGAAAAGCGTCCCTGTCCTTTGGTCTCTGGATGGACGTAGCGGGTGCAGGTAGCGAATCTGCGGGCGCCTTGTAGCCGCGAACCACGACCACCGGGCGTCCCTCATCGCTATGTCCCATGAGCAGACTTGCTGCGCCGGCCAATTCGTCGGCAATGCACTCCTCGCTGCTCATCAATTCGTAGCCGTGCATGTCCAAGCGGCCACGTTGATCCCAGATCGGCGGCATCCCCGCGCAGCCAATACATACGCCCACGGTGCCCATACGCCATGGTCGGCCGTGGCTGTCGATGATGAGCACTGCCGGGGCGACTCCGCACAATTCTTCTATCCGGCGTCGGATTTGCAGCGCGCTGGCATCAGCGTCCTCGGGCAGGAGCGCCACCACATCATCACTGTGAAGCCCGCTGGAATCCTGCGCGGGCGCCACGTTACTGCGGTCTACACCCGCGTTGGCGCATATCCATCCGGATTTCTGCTCAACGATCAGCAAACCGGGACTGGCCCGTATAACCGACTCACTGTCGTCCAGTATGACTTGGACCTTCGCCGGGTCCTTTTCCACGATCATGGCCAGCGCTTGTGCCTGTTGGGTTGGCATGACGTCGCGTAGCCGGACTAGCCGCCCCTCCGCCTTGCTGACGATCTTTTGCGCGATCACGATGACGTCGTCGGGCAGCAGCATCATATTGTGTACACGTATTTGCTCGACAATGACGGCTGCTACGTCGTCGCCTTCCTCAATGACCGGTATGGTTGGGACCGCCCACAGCGTTATTCCATCCATGGATCGCACTCCTCTACTGTGGCAGCTTATCGGCGCGCATGGCCGTCAGGATCGCTTCGAGCACGGCGCCGCCGACGGCCAACGATTTGTCTGATACGGTAAAGCAATACCGGGGCTGAATACGCGGATCGAGATCGCCGATTTTCGTATGCGCTGCCACGGGAACCGAGGGATGGACCAGGCCGCGCAGAACACCGTCGAATCCGGCCACGACGTCATGGGTCTCGCCGTCGTCTGACGCGACTGTTGCGATCACGGCGCCTTCATGCACACTGTCGCCTATCTTGTAGTGCGAAGACACACGGCCGGCAATGGGAGAATAAAGTGCACGATGTATCCCGGGCAGCGCACCTGGCAGCGTGCCCGGTCGTCCTGTGTCCGGCTCCGCTGCGCCATTCCAGATGACGCGACCCAGATTGTGACCTCTGTTGGTCTCGACTACAGCGTGACAATCCACGCCCGCCGTAAAGCCTGGACCTAGAGCCACTACTAGTCTCGCGTCGCCCAGCGTGGTGCCCAGGTTCTTCTTCGCCATGATGGCATCGACTAATACGGCCGGATGTAGTCGACCCCGCGAGCTTGCACTTGGGTCGATGAGAATCGGGATCATGCCCATCGCCAACTGCTCCGAGACATGCCCGTTCACGCAGAGCACTGCACCTACCTCTTCTACTTGGGTTGCGCCGTCAAAAACGGCCTGTGCAAATGAAACCGTGCGTCGTACCGCCAGGGGCCGGCGTATTTCGGTCATGACTATAGGAAATCCACACCGGAAGAGACGGAGGGCGACGCCAGATGCCAGGTCACCCGCGCCGCGAATCAGCACCAAGGGTAGGTCAGCCACGGCTTAGCTCGCGATTTTGGGTACCCGCGCTCGAGGGTCTGTGCTCGTAAATCATGTGGGAATGATAGTACAGAGCTGGATAAGGACCGAAACGCGGGGTGTCAGAATCTCGCAGGCACAAAACGATATCCGCGTCCACGTTCATTCTGTATGGCCCCTACCGGCGGGACCGCGTCATCCAGACGCAAGCGCAGACGGCGGATCGCTTCCTGAACACGTCTCGGAGAAGCGTCCGGTCTATGCCAGACATCGGCAAGCAGGTCGTCGGTAGAAACGACCACGTTGCTATGCTTCTGAAAATAGCGCAGAAGCGCGTTCTCGGTCTTGGTCAAGCTGTCGAGCAAGGGTGAGGTAACTCCGTCCACGCTCGGTCTACTCGCTCGAGCCTGCGCGCCGATTCGGCGGTCAAGGAAGTCGACAAAGAGGGGGCAGGCCATCTTATATCCAGATTCGCCATAAACGACCACGGTCTGGTCGATGAGCCAGTTCAACACCGGTGTCTGCTCGCCCGTTACTTCATCGCCACGGATGGGCGCGTGCAGGAGCCGCTCCAGCAGTGACATTAGCGTGCGCAGGTCCACGCGCCGCGGCGGATCTTGCAGGTCCTGCCATGTTCGCATAAATAGCTGGCGACCCTGCTCGTAGAGGCGCATGCGTATCAGTGGCAGGTGTTCTGGGTTCAGCGTCTGGCCAGGAGTAACCATTTCCTGAATCCCAGCGAGCGTATACCCTAGCCGGCCCAGAAGGAAGGGGTGCATGCCGGTCATCTCGGCCAGTTCAGCGATCACGGGCAGCAGCTTCTGTGGGCACAGGCTATCCACCCAGGCTGACACGACGGTAGGATCCATAAGTCCAACAGAGAGCGGCGTCAGACTGTCCACGAACCAGGGCAACAACTGCTGTGGGATCAGGTCGAACAATTGCTGCCTGGACGTAACCACGAGAGCTATTTCCTGCCCCAGTGTAGTGACGGCGTCGAGCGTTGAATCGTCATCGGACTGCTCTGTCACCAATGAGTCGACATTATCGAGCAACAATATGGGGCGCGTACCGCTATCGAGAATGCGCTGGGCTATGTCCCACGTGCGCGAGACTCCACCGCTTTCATTGCAGACCTCCTTGCCTTCCTGCGCAAGCTGCCCGCCGCCCTTGAATTGTCTCGCGAGCCGGGTCGCGATAGCCCTATCGGGCTGACGCTGTACCTCGGGTGCGCCGCAGTCGACATAGGCCACCACTTTGGCGTGGGAAGACGACTCGTCGGCGAGCAACGGCCCGTGCACGGATGCCAGATACTGGAGAATACTAGTTTTGCCTACCAGGTTAGAACCGACCAAGGAAAACCGAAGCGGCTGCGATGCCCCCAGGCCAGTGACGATCTCATCGACAATGCGATCGCGGCCGAAGAATCGCTTGTGACTTGCTGACTTGTCTGCCATGACCCGATCCAATTTGTGCGGTGACTGTCGGTCGCCAGACAGCCACGCATATTGCGCGCACGCTTGTGGCCAACCCCCGGCGTCTCTTTGTGAAATCGACCGCCAGCAATTTCAATTAGCCACAATATTCCGTGTAATTGTCACAATACCGCGATGTCCTATGTTACACAGGTACACATAATATACACGACTGATCCACCGGAGACAAGCGCGTCATTGACAAAAGGCGGTTTTGAGTCTGCAGTCCGTCATGTGCGAACTGCAGACGTATTTCGACTACAGTTTGGCCGGCGGGACAAATGTACCGAGATTTCCGGGACATTTGTCCCTACCACCGAATACGTCTCAACACTATACTGGTGCAGCATAATGCAGTGAATACAACTAATTGCATGATATCGCACATTGATGCACAAGATGCCTCCATATGTAATAACACTAGGACTGAGCTAAAAGACCGTGGCTGGCTATCTCACAACACGACAGGTACAGGACATTCTGCAGGTAGACCGCACGACGATTTACCGCATGGTCGACCGTGGGAGCATTCCAGCAGTGAAGGTAGGGAATCAGTGGCGGTTTCCGCGAGCAGAAGTCGAAACCTGGCTACACATGAAGAGCTCCTCCGTAATCGGTAGCAGCGAGGTTAGGCATAGTCACGAGTCGAACGAAGTAGTGCGCTTGCTCCCCAGAGAATGCGTGCAGCAGATTCAAGATGCATTTGCCGATGCACTTGGCGTCATGATTTTGACAACCGACATGGATGGCAATCCCCTTACTCGTCCCAGCAATGCATGCGGATTATATGAACTGGCGACTAGAGTACCGGACGCAAATCGGCACTGTATGGAGGCCTGGGCCGCCATGGCACGAAATCCCAGTATGCAGCCCATATTTGTGGAGACCCCTCTGGGTCTGAAATGTGCACGAGGTCTGGTACGCGTGGGAAGCGAATTGAGTGCCATGGTAGTGCTCGGCTGTATTGCGCCCAAGGACTGGCCGCCTACACTGGAAAGGCTCCAGGACATTTCAGTCTATCTCGGTGTGGATCCCTCATTATTGGAGGCGCAGATAGAGCAGGTCTTTTATCTCGACGATAACGAACAAAGGCGTCTGCTTCCGTTCGTTCAGAGGATTGCCGACGTCATTGCACATATCATCACAGAGCGAAAGCAATTGTTCGATAAGTTGGAGAGCATCTCGGAATTGAGCCGGATCTAGTTTGGTCCGGCTAAACAGACGTCTTTGCGTTTCTTGAAGGAGTGATAGATGAAACGGTTGTTGATTTTGGGCGGCGGCACGGCTGGAACAATGGTTGCCAACCGGCTCGTACACGAATTGGACGAGGATTGGAGGATCACGGTAGTAGACACCAACGAAACGCATTACTATCAACCAGGTTTCCTCTTCATCCCGTTCGGTATCTATGGTCGCGAAGACGTGATCAAGCCTAGACGTGACTACCTACCTGCAGGTGTTGAAGTCATTATTTCCCCGATCGAAGTTATCGAGCCGGACGAAAACCGGGTTCGCATCGCGAAAGGCAACCGCTGGCTGACCTATGACTATCTGATTATCGCGACAGGTTCCCGAATCGTGCCGGAAGAGACGCCTGGTCTGCTCGAAGACCAATGGCAGAAGAGCATCTTTGATTTCTACACGGTCGACGGTGCAATGGCATTGCGCCGCTTTCTGCGTACTTGGGAGGGTGGCAGGCTCATACTGAATGTGGCAGAGATGCCCATCAAATGCCCAGTCGCACCGCTAGAGTTTCTCTTCCTTGCCGACTGGTACTTCCATGAGCAGGGCATGCGAGACAAGGTCGAGTTAACACTGGTGACCCCGCTACCGGGAGCATTTACCAAGCCGCGTGCGGCCTCAATACTTGGCGACATCCTTGAGGAGAAACAGATCTCCGTCGTACCCGAGTTCAATATCGAACGTGCCGGGCCTGACGAGAAAGCCATCTATTCGTATGATGAACGCAAGGTGGAGTACGACCTCTTGGTCACTGTCCCGGTCAACATGGGGTCGAAGCTTATCGAGGACTCCGGAATTGGCGATGAGCTTAGCTTCGTTCCAACTGACAGACATACGCTGAAGGCCTCTAACTTCGACAACATCTTTGTGGTCGGTGACGCAACCGATCTGCCAAGTTCTAAGGCCGGCTCGGTTGCCCACTTTCAAGTAGATGGGTTCGTAAACAACTTCCTGCGCTACATCGATGGTTTGGATCTGCAACCGACGTTCGATGGGCATGCAAATTGCTTTATTGAATCGGGTTTCGGCAAGGGGTTTCTCATCGACTTCAATTATGACGTGGAACCATTGCCAGGCAAGTTCCCGTTGCCTGGGGTCGGTCCTTTCTCATTGCTACAGGAGTCGGTTGTGAATCATTGGGGCAAGATGATGTTCCGTTGGATGTACTGGAACCTGCTGCTCAAAGGCAAAGAACTTCCAATTCCGGCACAGATGAGTATGGCCGGCAAATGGGCCTAAGGGGCAATCATGACGATCCTATCGACTGAGCCTGCCAGTTCACAAGTAGGTCAGGCGGAACGCATGCAAGGAATAGAGCAGAAATTGGATGTGTTGGCAGCTAGTGTCGAGTCGTTGGGCGAGCAGATACAGATGCTCGCCGCATATGCGCATGAAAATCAACGGCGTCAGCGTGAGTGGGACGAGTTGCGTGCCGACCTTACTCCAGTTGTCAACGATATGTACTCCATCACTGTGGAACAGTTGCAGGAAATCCAGGCCTACGTCCAGCTTGAGGATGTACTCGGGTTGGCCAAACGGTTGGCAAGAAACACTCGAAATTTCAACAATCTGCTAAACCAGATGGAGAGTATGCAGGACCTGTGGGCTGACATGTCGCCACTGACTACCGATATGTTTCATCAGGTTGTACTGACACTAAACGACCTGGAACGGAAAGGCTATTTCGCCTTCGCAAAGGAAGGCGCCTACGTGCTGGATCAGGTTGTCACATCGTTCACCGAGGACGACGTTCGACAATTGGGCGACAATGTCGTCCTTATCCTCAACACGGTTAAGGCTTTGACCCAGCCAGAGGTGATGAACCTAGTCAACAATCTTACAGAGGGCTTTCACGAAGCTGAAGACCAGGTGGACGACCTACCGACTTCTACATTTGGTCTTTTGCGGCAAGTGCGTGACCCGGATGTGCGGCGTGGGTTAGCGATAACAATGGCTATGCTCAAACGCGTCTCGCAGCAGCAGGCTTCGACGACCGTAGTGGGGCAGACTGCCAAGCGTAATGGTAGCAGACAACTGTAGTCACATTGCAGTGTTCGACAGACATCGTCGAATCACGAACAATCCAAATATCGTGTTGGTAAAATTGATTCTGAAAGGATCCGAAAGATGAGTGCAGTAGCCGAAATGCAGGTAAATTTCGATGCGGAAGGCTTCATGACCGATCCGAGCCAATGGACCGAAGAGATAGCTGTGGAACTGGCGAAGGACGAGGGAATAGACGAGTTGACCGATCGGCACTGGGCGGTGATCAACTTTGTGCGCGACGAGTTCCAAAGTTCCGGCAATCCGCCAACCCTTCGAACGATTACGAAGAAGTCCGGCGTGCCAACCAAGGAAGTGTATGAACTGTTCCCTAAAGGTCCTGCCAAGAAGGTGGCGCGCATAGCCGGTCTTGGCAAGCCGAAGGGCTGCATCTAGCCGCTATCGAGAACTAACGGTGACCGGCACAGAAGCCGATCAACCCAATTCGCAACATGTAACATCGGAGACGATTCATGGAAGAGAATACAAGAAAACTGTCGATCATCATCTCCAAGGGTAGTCTAGACATGGCATATCCTGGGCTCGTATTGGCGAATGCCGCCCGCATGATGGGAATCGAAGCGGATCTATTTTTCACCTTCTGGGGAATGGACATCATCGCGAAGAAACGGGTATGTAGCTTGAAAGTTACGCCCACAGGCAATCCTGCCATGCATATGCCGCAAATGCTCGGTGTGCTGCCTGGTATGTCCAGCCTGGCAACAAATATGATGCACAAAGAGCTAGAAAAGCTCGACATGCCGCCTGTGCACGAGTTTATCGAGATGGTGCACGATGCGGGCGCGGGTATCTACGCTTGCCGGATGGCATCGGATATGATGCACCTGGAAAAAGAGGACTTAGTCGACGAGGTGGACGACATTATCGGTGCAATGGAATTCTTGGAACGGTCTGAGGGCGCGCAACTCCTGTTTATTTAGCACCACGTGGCGATACATCTACGTTTGCCAGAGGAAGCGGGCGTCGCCCGCTTCCTCTAGCTTTATTGTAGTTCTGAATCTCCACCGGATAAGTCCAATTGTCCAAATGTTGGCACAACGGCGCTACTCCCGGCATAATATGTAGTCGTCAGAGCACCTCGCTGACTAACTTTGTATTCCTTTCCGAGCACCAAAATACTGACACCGTAGGAGACGTCTGATGCCGCGCAGAATGGCCTTCACTGGACCGTACCAGGTAGAGATTCTGGAATACGAAGAACCGCAGTTGCAGCCCGGGCAAGTACGCATTCGTACTGAGCTTGCGTCCGGCAAACATGGCACGACGACGGGTATGTTCGACGGCCGTACATTCGCGGGACAACGGTTCGACCAGGAAATGCGACTGTTCGTGGAAGCGGAAGGTGCCGCACCGCCGACGGCAAGCCGTGAACATCCTTGGAACGCAGGAACCACAGGCGTGGGAACCGTCATAGAAGCGGCGTCCGACGTTACCGGCTTCAATGTTGGCGACCATGTTTTCGGTCTCATGGACATCCGTGAGACAAACGTCGTCGATCAACAGTGGCTCTGGGCGCTGGACGACATCGACCCGGAGCAAGCGTTGTGCATCGAGCCCGCCTACGTGGCGTTTCACGCTATTCGAGAATCTCAGATACGTTACGGGGATTCTGTCGTGGTCATCGGACTTGGTGTCCTCGGCCTACTGGCTACGCGAATGGCCGTTCAGGCCGGCTGCGAGAAAGTGTTCGCCGTGGACATGCTGCCCAATCGCCGCGCCTGGGCGCTGCGACATGGCGCCGACGATGTATTTGATCCGCGCGAGAACGATGTTGCCCGCCGTATCCACGAGTTGACCGGCGGCGCCGGTGTGGATGTTGCCATCGAACTGGCTGGAGTTACGCCCGCCTTGCAGACTGCCATCCGCTGTGTACGCAATACGGGCACAGTCTGCTCCGCCGGTTTCTATCAAGGGGAGGCCAAGGGCCTGTATTTGGGGCGCGAGTGGCATCACAATCGCCTGACCATTGTGGTCCCCCATGGATGTGGTTGGGGACATCCGCCTCGTGACTACCCGCGCTGGGACCAGAAGCGAGCGTATGATGCCCTAGCAGGATTGCTGAGGACTGGTAAACTCGACGTTCCCGGACTGATCACACCCGTCGTAGCACTCGAGGAAGGCGCCGATGTGTTCCGCCTAATTCGGGAGGAACCGGACAAGGTGATCAAGTACGCCGTACGTTTCTGATAGCCGGTCAAGGAGTGCCTAGGCGGTAACTTGGGCATGTGGATGACGCCATCTCGCATGCGCCGACGATCGTGGCTACGGATGTGCGCTTTTTCCTGGATTGTCTAGAATGCCGACGACCTGCAGCCACGGCGGATCATCGAAAGGATTGCGGCCAACACGCATGCCCAAACTGCGCATGACGCCCATCGAACCAGTATTGGCATACTGGGTAGTCGCTACGATACGGCGCAGATGAAGCGTCTCAAAGGAATAGTCGACGAGCGCCTGGGCGGCTTCAGTGGCATATCCTTGTCGACGGAACGCCGTGGCGACATGATAATAGAGCCCAACTTCCGGTACAGTCTCTTTGACAGGCGTCACGACGGGCTGACCGGCATACTCTGGAATCTGCTCGAAGTTCATCAGCGTGGGTACGAGTCCGCACAGGCCGATGAGTTCCCCCGTTTGGCGCAATACGATTGCTCTGTCACCGTACGGTGGTTGAGCTAATCGCGCGAGTTGCTCGTAATTCGCCACAGACCAGGCCAACCAGTCTCCGAGCGGGTCCATCGAGTCGGCATCAACGCTCGTTACTTCGAGGTCGTCGAGATTTCGCAACGCCACCAGATCGCTCATCTCGCATTGTCGGACGAGCAAACGCGGGCTATAGAGTATCGGCATCGCGGTTGTCATGTAATCAGTCTACAATTCTCTTGCTGAAATCGATTTGTATTTGGCGTGTCATGCCTTACTCGATAGCGTCATGTTCAGTGGGCTCGCCGAGATCTGGAGACGAAAGCCGAGTATATTCTACAGGTTCAAGCCCGTGCCCCATGCTCCTAGCATAGACCTGTGTGAACTCGGCTCCAAAAAAGAATATCTGCGCTGAGATGTAAACCCATATCAGGAAAACGACAAGTGATCCGGCTGCTCCATAGGCGGAACTCACCACTTCAAACCCGAAATAGAGACTGAGCGCGTATTTCCCAACGGAGAAGAGTACTGCAGTCACGATGGCTCCGATCCATACATCCTGCCACGCGATCTTCACCTCTGGAAGCACCTTGTACAAGAGCCCAAACACTAACGTCGTGATCAGGAACGACAACGCGAGGTTAGCGAACTGCCATGCTGAGTCCATTCCCGGCAAGAGATGGCTGAACTGGCCGCTGAGAAAAGCAATGACCGCACTCAGAATCAGCGATACCAATAGAACAAAGCCGATGGCAAGCACCATGCCGAACGATAGAAAGCGTTCCCGAACTAAGACCCACATGCCTGCGTTCGGCTTCAGCTCTACATTCCAGATAGTATTCAACGCGTCTTGTAGCTGAGCAAACACATTAGAGGCGCCCCAGATCAGAACTATAACACTCAAGATTCCAGCCACACTCGCAGGCTGCGGGCGCTCCGCGTTCTTCAGAACCATTGTGAGTAGCTCGGCTCCCTGCGCGCCCAGGATTCCATGAAATTGCGCAGACAATTGTTGGCGCGCCACGTTCGCATCGACGAAGAATCCGGCGACACTGAGGCCAAGAACGAGCAATGGCGCTACTGAGATTGCCGTGTAGTAGGACAGCGCGGCAGCAAGATGTCTCGCTTTGTCTTCCCGCCATTCTCGATAGGCCGTCTTCGTCAGTGTCCAAAATCGAAGACTCGCATGTGCTACCATGTAGTTCGACTCCTACCAGCCATTGGCGATTGGATCCATACCCTTTGAGCCGCGCAATTGCTGTGATTTTCCATTGGTTACGCTTGCAGTATTACGTGCCACGGTGTCCTTCCTTGCGGATTCTTGCTCCACTACGAGTGTACCCTTTCCGTTCATCAAGCCGAACAGAACTCCTTGCGGACTACAAACATAGTATCACGCATACGCAACCCGATCCCGCACAGAAACGTTACCAACAGAATAGAACCAGCTATGAGAGCCCTATGTCTTCCAAATCAGTGAGGAGGAAACGAATGACTCAGCGGATTCAGGTAATAGTCAATCCCTCATCCGGAGACGCCAAACCGGAGATCGATCTAGTTGAGAAGGTCTTCGAAGAGCAGAATGTCTCATGGCAGCTATCGGTCACAAAATACAAGGGGGATATTCAGCGCCTTGCAAAGCTGGCAGTCGCGGAGGGCGTAGACGTCGTTGCAGTTTACGGGGGCGACGGTACGCTCAATGAAGCGGCGCAAGCGCTAATATCCACCCGTATACCGTTGGGTATTTTGCCGGGTGGAACCGGCAACGTGATGGCGCTGGAATTGGGTATTCCCAAAGATATCGCAGGCGCCGCAAGCCTTATATGCGGTTTGGATAGTCAGGTCATTGAAATTGATGTAGGGCAGATGGGCAACCATTGCTTTCTGCTGCGCGCCGGCTTCGGCTTCGAAGCTGGTATTATTGCCGATACCGACCGTTCGCAGAAGAAGCAGATGGGTCTATTGGCCTATGTGTGGAACGGACTGCGCAATCTTCGTGACCCGGAAATTGCCGAATATCGATTTCGTATCGACGGCGATGTGGTAGAAGCAGAGGGATTTGTCGCCACTGTTGTCAATGCCGGTAGCCTGGGGATTGCGGGACTCCATCTAGGACGGCCGATCTCCCTCCATGACGGCCTCCTCGACTTGTTGGTCATCAAGGAACCAAACTGGCAACTGCTGTTGGGCGTCATGGAGAAGGCGATTGGCGACGGTGAACTGACACTGGACGAAGAGAACGCTGGCGGGCAGCGGGTTCTCACCGACGTGGCCGACGTATACGAGATGGTGGATCATTGGCAAGGTACAGTCATCGAAGTCGAAATGCAGCCTAAACAATATGTGCAATATGATGGTGAACCGCTGGACGTTCTCTCCTGGCCGCTCGAGTGCAAGGCACTGTCCGCCGCGCTACGCGTTATTGTGCCTTCCTAGCGCACAGCTTCCCTCGTATATATCCATTTCTGTATCTCTCCTTCAGAATCTTGTCTATTGCGAGCCCCTCTCCGCGCCTGCTATCCTTTTAAGTGCACGTAAGCAATGCTGCATGACGTGCATTGACAACGAAACCGCACGGATAGATTCATAATTGATTACAAGGAGGGAAAAATGTTAAGGTGGTCGATCATTGCACTGATAATTGCTTTGATCGCAGGCGTGCTGGGTTTCTCCGGCGTGGCCGGTGCAGCAACCAATATCGCCTGGATCCTATTCGTCGTATTTCTGGTCCTCTTCGTAGTGACCCTACTCATGGGTCGGCGAAGCGCGGTTTAGCTTCATTTCCGTCACAGGATGATAGGTTGAGCGCTCGGTTCCGTGACCGAAATCGGCCCGCACTAGATATGCGTGCATGCGCAGATGCATAGGCGTATGCGGGGGAGACCGGGTCAGAGCTCACCGCAGAGTGCATCATATATATCGAAAGTTGTACCCCAAATTCACGGAGAGGTACTAGCGAGCGTCAGGACAATTGCGTTACCCTATGAACGAACGCAGCCCCCGACTCGCAGGTCGAAACAAGCGCAGGCGAACCGTGAGAGAGGCAAGGCAAAGACGCCGCAATTCTGCGTGCATCGTTGACGAACAACTAGTGAATCACGGATCGGCGTAGTGTGCGTCAGTTGGTGACAACAGACTATGCCAATCTGACTCCACTAGACAGGAAACTAACAGAACAGAAAGGAAACTAGGATGAACAAGGATATTCTCAAAGGTAACTGGAAGCAGGTCAAGGGTAGCGTCAAAGAACAGTGGGGCAAGCTGACTGATGATGATTTGACGCAGGCCAATGGGAACTATGATCAGTTGGTCGGCAAGATTCAAGAACGATACGGTTACGCTCTTGATGAGGCCACCAACCAGCTAGATGAGTGGCTAAAGAAGCACTAGGCTTTGACCGCTCTGGACTCCTCGCCGACTTTGGTCTAGCAAAGCTAGACGAGCGTCCATATCCTGATAGAACAAAGTGCGGCTGCTCGTCTCAACGACACTGTTGTTGACGAGCAGCCGCACTTACTATTGGGAGAAGGCATTTCGCTGGCATACACTAATCATGTTGTTGCCGCTGGCGAAAACAGGTTTTGCTAGACCTATGTCGAATCATAGAATCCCCCCGAACCGAAAGAATAACTGCCAGCGCCTAAAAAGTAGCGGCGCCGGCTCATAAATTGTGTTCGACAGGATGCCACACTAGAGGTATACTCACGATCCACTGTACATTCTCGTGAATCGTCCTCGGCTTGGCGTGTCTCCTGAGAGAAGTAGATAGAATCTGCGGCGCGGATGAGCGTTTTTGTAGCGGCAAGAATGGATCCCTCCGTGGAACCGTTCGTCTTTTCGCCACGGTGCATCAGACGGCACAGCGTGCCACAGAGGCCCCCATGGATTCGGCACGGCACTGGAAGTCTCCCAAGAAGGCCAACGATGTTGAGACGGTCATCGAATCACTTCAGGATCGGTTCGCCATTCATCTAGACTCGAGCGTCCGGCAAGAGCGGCTTTACCTGGATACATTTGACTGGTTGCTCTACGTTCGATCGTGGGCCTTGTATTATTGTGACGCTACACTGACTCTGAGCAGCTTGCATTGCGAAGAAGAGGACATGTCGGGCGTGACAGACATCCGGCCAACTTTCGCGCGAGAGGTGTCTTCCGCTCCCTTGCGCGATCGCCTTCGCTCCGTAATCGCGGAGCGGGCGCTCTTGGAAATCGCTCGATCCAGAGTGGAAACGAGAGTC
>JBJYXA010000066.1:4172-17089 GCA_046259705.1 Caldilineaceae bacterium | reverse complement strand
GGGGTGAGACCGAATCCCCGCTCGCTCCACGGCCCGTAGATGAAGTAGTTGTTCCACAGTATCGCGACGTAGTTCAGCATCAACGTGGTGATGATCTCATTGACGTTGAGCTTAGCCTTTAGTACGCCGGGGATGAAGCCCCACAACGCACCGCCGATGAAGCCGGCAATTGCCATCGCCGTCAGCATAAAGAAGGCCGGTGTACCCGCAGGCAATACAAACAGGGCGACGCCCGTGGCGAAGAAGGCGCCGATCATGAGTTGTCCTTCCGCGCCGATGTTCCACAGACGCATCCGGAACGCAATCGAGACGCCTAGGGCTGCCAGTATGAGCGGCGTAGCCTTGATGGTCGTGTCCGACCAGCCGTACAGCGAGCCAAACGCCAGGTTGCCCATGCGCCGATAGACGAACCAGGGGTCTGCGCCGATGTAGCGAAGCAGTACCGCGCCGACCAACAATGATAGGACGATCAGAATGAACGGCGAAAGGATCGTCAGCCAGCGCGGTTGGACCTGGACCCGTTCTATGCGCAGGTGGGTTCGCTGCTGCCTGTCCGCTGCTACGCTCGTAGTCATACTGGGGAGGACTCCCCGGTGTGCGGCAATGGCTCGTGGGTTTCGCGCGTCACGGTTTCACCCGCCATCATCAGGCCAATTTCTTCTCGATCCGCTTCGTCTGCGGGGACCATGCCGACAATTTGACCTTCAAAGAGTACGGCGATGCGGTCCGAAAGCGCCATCACCTCGTCCAGGTCTTCTGAGATAAGGAGAATGGCTGCGCCTTGGCTGCGTTCTTCCAGCAGAATGTTGCGGACGTTTTCTGTAGCGCCGACGTCCAGCCCGCGCGTGGGTGATGCTGCGATGGTCACCTGCGGGTGCTGCGAGATCTCGCGGGCCAGAATGACTTTCTGTAGATTACCGCCGCTCAGCAGCCGTGCTTGTGTGTCGGGACCCGGCGTGGAGATATCATAGTCGGCGATAAGGTTCTCGGCCTGTCGGCGCATTTCACCGCGGCTGAGGAAGATACCGCGGCCAATATTTTGCCTGCGGTAGCTTTTTAAGGCCAGGTTTTCTGCTACGGAGAGATGGGGCGCACTGCCCGTGGCACTGCGGTCTTCCGGAACGTAAGCAACCCCCGCCTCGATGACGAGGATGGGAGGACCGCCGGTTACGGTGGATGACGAAACCAGTACCGTGCCGCGTTCGGCAGGCCGCAGACCACAGATGGTTTCTGCCAATTCCTTCTGCCCGTTGCCAGCCACACCGGCGATTCCCACGATTTCTCCTGAATGGACCGAGAGAGACAACCTATGCAGGGCCAGCAGGCCCTTGTCGTTCAGCGCCTCCAGGTCGGTGATAGCAAGTCGTTCTTCGCCGATCTGTGCAGGCGGTTTTTCTAGGGTAAAGAGTACTTCGCGGCCAACCATTAGACTGGCGCATTCCGGTTTAGTCATGCCGGCTGCATCGACGGTGGCCACCCACTTACCCGCGCGCAGCACCGTAATGCGGTCGGCAATGGAAAGTACCTCGTCTAGCTTATGGCTTATGAAAATAATGCTTTTGCCGTCTGCCGTCATTTCGCGCAGCGTGGCGAACAGCGCCTCTGTTTCCTGGGGCGTTAACACCGCAGTGGGCTCATCTAAGATGAGAATGTCGGCGCCGCGATATAGCTGTTTGATAATCTCCACACGTTGCTGTTCGCCTACCGAAAGCTGCCATACCTTCAGCCTTGGGTTCACAGGCAGCCCATATTGCTTACCTATGCGCGTGATCTCCTGCTCGATCTCGCTTGTATTGAGGATCAGGCCAACATTGCGCAGCCCGAGAATGATATTCTCGGCCACCGTCATGGAATCCACGAGCATGAAGTGTTGGTGCACCATGCCGACACCGGCCACGATCGCGTCCCGAGGCGAATGGAAGACGACCTGTTTGTCGTTGATGAGTATGGCGCCGCTGTCAGGACTATATAGGCCGGACAACACGTTCATCAGCGTAGACTTACCCGCGCCATTTTCACCCAATAGCGCGTGAACTTCGCCTTTGCGTAACGCAAACGTAACATCGTCATTGGCGACGACGCCGGGAAACGTCTTCGTGATGTTACGCATTTCAAGAACGATGGGTGCTTCGGTCATGCGTGTTTACGATTCAGCGCTGATGATGATTTGCGCAGGTCGATGCTGGCTCGAAGAATGCCAGACTGCGGCTACGAGCGCAAACGCGCCGCATTGGGCGAGTGAGGTTATATACTGAGGAAACAGCCTAGGCTGTGACGTCACAGCCTAGGCTCGAGTATTGCTTGCTACTGCGGCAATTCTGCGTCGGGTGAGACACCCTCCGCCAACCAGTTCATACAGTAAGTGCATCCTTCGCGACCGAGCGTAGCGCCAAGCTCAGCGTCGATGCCTTCCAAATCGGACTGTGTGAGCGAGGATCCTTCCGGAACGACCAACTCACCCTTGTTGTTATTGATAGGACCGGAGAAGACGTCGAATCGTGTGAATTCACCTGCAAGCATTGCGTCGAGGACCTCTCGCACCTGCGGGATCACTTCCTCAGGAACGCCGGGCGCAGGTTCTTGGCCCTCCATGAAGCCGAGCAGCCCGAGGGCGCCGCTATCCACATCGAAGTAGATGTCATCGGCAACGAACGTGCCGTCGATCATACTCTGAACCAAGTCTACGTAGAAGGGGCCCCACTCCCAGTATGGAACGGTGAGGCAGTGCTCAGGATCGACATCACAGGCATTGCGGCTATCGTATCCGACGCCATACTTGCCTACTTCGCCGGCAACCTGAACCGGGCCAGTCGTGTCCGCGCCCGTGATGACGACAGCGGCGCCGGACTCAAAGAGCGACTCGGCGGCCTGGCGTTCAAGGTCTGGATCGAACCAGGTGAAGATCCAGCGGATGTCCAACTGGCACTCCGGGCACGTCTTTTCCATTCCCAATGCAACGGCGTTGATGTGGCGTACCACTTCGGGAATGGGGAACGGCGCAATATAACCCACTTGCGTCGAACCATCTGCTTGGGCACGGGCGCCCGCGATCATGCCCACCAAATACTTCATGCTTTCCATGGCGCCGAAGAGATTGGCGAAATTGGGTTCCGCCTTCTTGTAGCCGGAGACGTGGACGAAATCCGTGTCGGGGAACTCCTCCGCAACTACTGCGGTCGAGTCCATGAAACCAAACGAGGTCGTGAAGATGGCGTCGAATCCATTGCGCGCCAGGCTGCGAATGACACGTTCGGCGTCCGCGCCTTCGGGTACGCTTTCCAAATACGCTGTGTGAACGCTGTCGCCCATTTGCGCTTCAAGATACTCGCGTCCCTCGTTATGCGCATAGGTCCAGCCGCCATCTCCGATGGGGCCGACAAAGACAAAGGCAACGTTGAACTTTTCAGGATCAATTTCCGGGATCTGAAGCGCGCCGGTGTCAGCCCCGGTCGCGGCCTCACCTTCGGTCGCGGTTTCGGCCGCACCTTCCTCAGCTGCGGGTGCGGGAGCAACGGGCGCTGCGCAGGCGGCAAAGACCAGCGCAAGCACTAACAGGAATACCACTCCGAATAGCTTACGTGAAGAGAGCATGGGACCTCCGTGTTGGATGAAATGGGTAGTTGGACTTGAGCCCTGCGACGATGGAGGGAATGGAATCTAGACTTGGCTAGCCGGACGACCGTCTGATGTGGTCATAATCCGCCGTAGATGGATTCTATACTAAGGAAAACGACCGGCGTCGGCAAATCGCAAACGTCGTATGGCACACTTGTTGGTCTGCCATACAGGCTGTAGTTTGGCGGGAATGAGCCATGGTCGTAGCAAAGGCAAAACATTGCCGGCCATACCCTCATTGGTCAGAGTATAGCGGCCGTCACAATCACCTGCGCCCGTCGTCACCGGAACTGGATGTTCGCCAGCGAAGATACTCGATGACATCCTCTGCCAAACCATCTACACCGCGGTCGCGTAGTGACGTGCGCGCCGTTATGACCAGTCGCAACGCCTCGCGCGCCAGTCGCGCGCCAGCAGTGACGAATTGACCGGCCACGGATGCGATGAACTTAGGAGGCGCCACTGAATTGCGGGGTCCCGTGCGACCTACCGAGATCTCCCGTTCGCTCTCGCCGTAAAGCGCTTGAAAGGCCAGTTGACCTCGAACCCTGCGCTTGCCCTGGCGCAAGCCAGCATCGGAATGCTGCGGCCACCAATATCGCCACATGGCAAGCCCACTCGACGTAGGCGAACCGCTACGCAAAATACCGACCGTGTAGTGCTGCTGATAGGAGTCTACCCGAGGGGCAAAAGTGATCACATAGGGCGCGTAGGGCATCAGGTCAGCCTGGGAGACAGTCCTTTCGGCAAGAAGCCGGTTTCCGGCACCTTCGTACACGACTAGCCTAATGGCCTGGTCACGTCGCCGATCGAGCGAAGCGAACATCAACTCGATGCGGCTCAGATGAGAGCGGTCGGCGCGAAACGTCTGCCACAGGCCATGCTCGCCAACCACGATGGGGGACACCGGCGCGGCGCCGAGTATCCAGCCGGGTATGTACTGGTATGCACGGTTTCGCAGCCTGTTCAGCCTGTCTTCGACTTGTTCTCCTAGACTGGGTAGGCCCCGATTCGGCGCTGACTCGGTGACTGGAGTCTGGGCGGCAATCAACGCTTTCTCGGCAAGTGTGCGATAGAGGGAATCGCGCAGTTCCTCGATAAGTTGCTCATTATCCTGCTGACTACCGCGTAGGCGGTTTAGCTGCCAGAGCAGCGTTTCCGCCTGTTGGCTATCGGTTCTGCGATTGATGCAGCGTTCTTCCTCAGCAGGCGCATACCTAAGCAGGATGGCTTCAAACTGCCGCGCTGATTCGCGCCATGTCCGCCCCTGTACGTGTTGGAAACCCTGCTCGGCTATGTGGTCACGCAGGCACCGGTCCTCCAGCAATCGAAGGACGCCATCGGCGAGTTTCTCCGGCGTGGGGTCGGCGAGCCATGCAGTTTCCTCATGCTCGAGCAATTCTTCGGACTGTTCGCTGCGCATCTCCACGACCGGACAGCGACATGCCATCATCTCAAAGGGTACGAGAGAAGGATTCGTCAGAGAGAGCACTAGTCCCGCGTCACAACTGGAATAGAGCGCGGCCAATTCGTACGGCGTGAGCACGCCCAGGTTGGTGTGGTCAAAACCCGGTCGCGGCACCAACTGCTCGGAACCGAACAATGCGACCTCCGCATCCGGCCGTCGGGCCTTCACCAGGCGAAGGGCTTCGATGCCAAGCTGGTAGGCGCGTCGCGGCGTGCTGGGACGCGCATAGAACGCAACCCTGGGTGAAATAGGTTGTTCGACTGCGCGCGGGTAGTAGATCTCGCCGTCAACGGCGAAGTCAAAGTGATCGGCGCGGGCGCGGTAGCGCTCGCGCAGCATTCTGGCCAGCCACGACCCAATCGTTATGCAATGGACGCCTTTGCGGTAGGTGTTTTCCGCACGCACATAATCGGAACCCATAGGGTAGAACGAAGGTTCGAAGTCCTGCACAAAGTAGTATCGGCGTCCTCCGTTGTATAGCTCATCCAGATCGTCCACCGTCGTCCATTGGGTAGCAATGGTGGCGTCGGCGTCGGTCACCGTGCCGTTCCACGGATGAAAGATGGCGCCGGTGACCATGAAATTCGCGTCCACATAGGCCCGCAGCGCTGCAGAGGTATGATCCGTCATCTCCTCAACACGAGGGATGTACAGGTGACACTCGTGGCCGAAATCGACCAAGTGCTTCACCATGCGGAAGAGCGTCGTATGGCCTCCGGACCCCCGGAACGGTTCCGATACCAGCCAATTGAGGACGAGTGGTGTCGACCGCTGTGAATTCATGGGCCGTACTGCTTTCGAAGCCAACGGTTTTTCCGCGTCGGTATTATCTCTTGGGCCCGCCTCACTTAACCGCATACTGCCACCGTGTTCCCCGGGCTCAATCGTAGAACCGGTAAGTTGTGCGATCAAGGTTCCCAGTTCCCTGGCCCGCGCGGCAAGAGAATATTCCTGGGCGACCGTCTTCTCGGCCGCCGCGCCCATCGCCTCGCGGCGTTCCGGTTCGTGTATTAGCCCGTCCAGCGCCACAAGCCACTCGTTTGGGCCATCCACCAGAAGACCGTCCACGCCCGGTGTAATTGCATCCGCAAAGGAATCGATCCGTGTCGCCACGGTGGGTATGCCCATCGCGCCGGCTTCGACGAACTTGATCTCGCTCTTGGCGCGACAGAAAACGTTATCTGCCTCAAGCGGCGCCAGATTGATGTCGAAATGGGACGCCAGACGCAGCCACTCCTTCCAGTCGCTCAATGGAAAATGGCGCACGCGGTTACCGAACCGTGCGAACGCGGCGCCTACGTCAAGGGGACCGGCGAGCCACAATTCCACCGAAGGATTTCGTGACAGGATTTCGAGCATGGCAGGCGCAGCTTGTTGGAAGTCCACGTCGTGGGTGGCCGTCCCGCTCCCATAGCCGATGACCACGCGTTCGCTTGGCTCGCGGTCCATCCGTTCCTTCCGAAGTCCACTGGTCAACCTATGCATCTCGTGTCCGAGTGCATTACGGTGCGTGAATGCGTCTCTGTTTCGCCTGCGCGCCAATTCAGATAGGAACGGCGTGGCGGTCATGACGGCGTCGCTCGATTTCAGCGTGGCCAAGTACTGACTGACCCCATCCGCGTACTGTGCCTTTTCCTGGTCCGACAAACGCGCCACGCCACGGTGCCAGTGGATGAGCTGCGGTTCAAATACGAGGTCGTCCGTATCGAAAACCACAGTGCCTCCCGCGTATTGTACCCGTTCCACGACGCGCGCAAGCTCATTTCCCATCGCGACGCGATGAAGTACAAGAAGATCGACATCCAGCATCCGCTCAAGCGCAGGACCGCTCGGGATATCCCGCGGAATGGTCCAGTCTACTACATCGGCGGTTACGCCAATCTCGGCAAGCTGCTCGCGAAGATGGACGCACCGGTACAACGCACTGGTACCGATGAAGCAGCCACTGGCAATCAGGGCGTACGTCACGCTAGGGCTTGCCCTTCTGTCGGGAGAGCATCCGGCGAGGACCCTGCGCAACCAGTTGTTTCGCGCGCCGCCACGCTCTGCGCGGGTATCCATATTGTGGAAACGTTCCCCACGTGCCGGCCGACTGACGTAGCCGGTCCAGTTCTCTCTCTTGTTCATGGGCCATCACGGCCAGGCGCTCCATGCGTTTCGTCATGATCTCTGCCACCACCTCAGGGCCCGATGCCACATTCGTGTCCGGCGGGACAACGCGTTTCTGGACGTTCTCCAGCAAAGCAATCAACTGCTTGCTGCGGACCCGGGGAACGTACTCCTGCAGTACGTGTTCGCGGGCTGCGTTGCCCATGGTGTGCCGTAAGCTCGGATTCTCGATCAAGGCGCCAAGGGCCGTCCGCCACGCCCGGTTGCCGTCCGCCAGCATGCCGTTGTCTCCGTTCTGGATGGCGAATTGGAATGCACCCACCGGTGTGGCGACGGTCGGCACGCCGACAAGGGCTGCTTCGCTATACTTTATTTCGCTTTTCGCCTGGCAGAAAGGGTTTGACAATTCCAATGGCGCAATGTTTATGTCCGCTTGGGCCTGAATTTGGGGCAGTTCGCGCCACGACACAAAAGGAGCGCGCCGCACGCGATGCGAATATGCCTCGAATGCCGGGCTGATGTCCAGGTACCCTCCCAGGAGTAATTTTACATCGGGATACGCCTTCAATATCTCCAGCAACGCAGGCGTGATCGTAGCGAAATCGCGGTTGTGGGAACCGGTCCCACTAAGATACCCAATCGTGACCTCTTGCCCGTTCGAACGCGAGCGAACGTGTAGCTCATGCGCCGGTTCGGCAATGCGAATCATCTGCTCGCTGCACGCATTCCGATGCACAAAGGCCGGTGTCCCTTCGGATTCTATCCTTTCGGCTAGAAAACGCGTACTCACCAGGGCACAATCGCATTGCTGCAGAGTTTGCCGCAGATCAGCAGTATCGTTGCGGATTTTCTGTGCTTCACCGGAGCTTACCGTGTCCAGCAGGGCCATGTGAGGCAGGAGGTCTGTACGCCAAACCAGATCGTCTGTGTCGAATATTACCGGTTTGCCCAGGGCATGCGCAATCTGGATCACCGCCTGTACGCTGTCCGAATACGGTGCGCGGTGGAGAATGACAATGTCATGCTTTGTCACGTCAACATACAGCCTGAGATCACCCGGTTCGCGCAGCGTGCTCTCCACGCCAGCTAAGGCGAGTTGCTCCTGATGGTGTATACAACGGTAACGACGCGTGTCCCCGCCCATGCCGCTGACGAACAGCACCTTCATTCATCGACTCCTGAGCCAGCCACAGCACAGTTACCGGCTAACTGTTGGCGCAACCCTTCTACAGACGGTACGATTTCCTGTCCCAAACCATAATTCATCTCAAGCTACGTTACATTGTACAAGAGGTTGTCCACGACCCGCGATGCCATTCTAGATATCCACGGAGGTAGAACGGCACACTGGCGCCAACTTTCCTGCTTTTGCGCAATTGGTTGGCATACTCACTGCTCAACTTCGAGTAGCACTGAGTCCCCTATCAATTGACCGCCCTCGGTGACTGGCAGACGTTCGCCTGTTTCCCAATTGTAGAAGCCGAGGCGAATTTGCGCTGGTTTCGCATCACCGGCTACCGGTACCTCTCGGAAGTCCGCCACGATATCGCCGGGCGCCCAGGAACTGGGCAGGAATTGCCTCGATTCACCGGGTACACGGTCCAGCTGGGCGACTATATTTCCCTCCCGATCCAGCACATGCACGAACGCTGTATAGTCAAAGTCCGGTGTACGCAGCGCACGCCAGAACAGGCGAAGGTCCACCTGGTCTTGCTTCGTGTGAACCTCGTATTTTGGCAGGGCGATCATTTCTCCAAACTCGTAGCCCGTTCGGTGTTGTGCTGACCACAGCGTCCATTTGGGCTCAGGCACGATGTCATAGGCGGGTGTTATGACGGCGAGCGGCATATAGATGGCCACGCCCAGCAGCACGCAGGTTATCGAACCCGCCATGGCCGGCGAGAATCTCCTGGGGACAAGTGACAGCAACCCTAGACTCAGAAAAAGTGCGATCGGCGACAATAGCGGGAAAATGTATCGCCCCTGGTTCCAGGCTCCGCCAAAGTAGACCAGGTACCGCACCATGTATGCCTCGTGCGCCAGTATCATCAGTCCGCCCGCCGTGAGCGAGAGTCGCTGATTCTCCGTGGTCTTGCCAAGATCTCGGATAGCGAAAACGAGCAGGCCCGCAGCGGCGGCAGCGTATAGAACCTTGATGCTGTTGTAGAACCACTTCGGTGCTTCCACATTCAACCAGCCGAAGACACCCCAATACGACCTGAGCTGGATCGCGAAGAACTCACGCAGGTCCGCGAAGGTAACCGGTGTTTCTCTTAAGATATTGGTCGCGAAATGCGTGTACGCGCTCCAGCCCGTCGGATCTCCGTAGAGAATCTGGTTCCTCACGAACCACCAGCCGGTTAGGGTCGCTATGGGTATCAGCAGCGCGATTCCGCCGCGGAGCAGGAGCGACCACGAACGGCTTCTCCAAGCGCAGATGCCCAGCATTGATGCGGCGATGACGGCGAAAAGCAACCCGTTGACCTTGGTCAACGTCCCCACTGCAATCCATATGCCCACGTAGAGCCAGTCGAGCAGGCTGTCCGGTCTGGGCAACGTTCGCACGATTTGCCATAGCATGCCCGCAATGGCCATCGCGAGTAGGTTGTCCGGATTGACCGAAGAGCTGATAAAAAGGAACTGGGGATTGAAGGCGACCAATGCGGCCGCCAAGAATCCAATCGCCCGCGCTTGTGGAAAGATCAGCCATCCGGTCAGCAAAACGAGCAATACGGTTGCTGTCCCTATGGCAACCGATACAAGGCGACCCGCGTGAAGCGCCAGCGTCGTCCCATGATAGGGAAACGTCTCGTTGCTTGTGTGAACCGCGGCGTTTATGTCTGAGCCGCCGTGGTGCATGAAATTGGGATTGAATTGTAACTCAGTCCACCCGGACAGATCGAATGGGGACGTCAACACACTAATGAGGGCATAATATAGCGGCGGATGCTGCGCTGACGCGATTTGGGTCACGCCAGTGACGGGAATGCTGTGAGTCTCACGAAGGTAAGCAGCGTAGGCGAAGTGCCAGTATTCGTCCGGCGTCTCCCAGGCGGGCGTATGTAGGCTGTAGAAGGTCGCGAGCACGACGAAGGGAACCGCAATCGCAACCATGAGTATCCAGTTGGCAACGCGAGCGCGCTGATTCACAGCCGCATCGTGTGTCATGTTCCGGTGTAGCGTGCCATTTGCGCGCGGGACCATGCGATGCCACGCCGGCGGGGAGCAACCCCACGATGCGGTGCAGCGTCCAGCGCCGATCTGTGTATGCGCGGAAGGACACTGTGTGAGCCCTGTTGGCCGGACGGCCTAGACGTCAAAATCATAGATAAAGTCGGCCGGCGTCTTGCCGGTCTTCTCGCCGTACAACCTGACGTAGAGGAAAGCCTGCTCCGAGACAGTGTGCAGGTCATGGCGAGCGTAGATTCGGGCCGGGTACTCGTAGTCAGTGGCGATGACCCGGAATCCCATCTTCTCGCCAAACAGTCCTGCAAGACCCTCGCGCGTGAAACGAAAATAGTCGTACGGATAATAGTGTAGCGGGAATGTTTGGTGCGTGTGTAGGAAGATTATACCGCCGATCCGCAGCGCTTTCATGACCTCGTGGGCAGCAAGATGAGGGTACTTCAGATGCTCGAAGGTAGAACAAGAGATTATGACGTCGAACTGCTCTTCTCCCACCACTTCAGTGAGTCTGTGGACGTCCGCCACGATATCCACATCGATGCCGGATTCGATATCACAACCCAAGTATTCGCTGGCGTTCGGCACCCAGTCGTCGCGGCGTGTAGAACGCGTGGCGATCGAACGCATCGTGCCCAACTCCAGCACCCGCGGACCATCCATGCTTCTCGCCCGGACGAGAAAATCATTCAGCAGCACATGGCCATCAGGTTGGTCCGGACCAGTGCCGCGGGTAGCGAACTCTACCTTCCGGCGTAGTAACAGATTGTGGATCGAATTGCGCAGGCGGAGCATTTAGGGCCTAGCTTGATTTGCGTGGCTATACTCGGGTGATGCTTCTCCGGCCGCCGTCGAGCCTCGACGGCGGCCGGAATAAGCTGTGCTCTCGCACCGGCGAGCTAATAGTTACTCACAATGTACTTCGGCTGTGCACCGACATTGGCAATGGTGATCCGACCGTCGACGGTCCCATCATCGGCATCACTGACATTCGCAACGGCGTTGCCATACGGATCATATACTGTTGCCTGAGGCAGATACAGATCGACAGTGTCCACCTCGTCCGCGATAACCGGTGCAATCCAGGCCACTATCACAGTCCGTTGCTTGAGCGAGTCATGGAACTCAAGTACATTTGCATTGGCAGAACCGGTCTCTGACGCGGGATGTTCACGGATGAAAATTGTGTCGCCAAGCATTCTCTCCGCTACTATATACGCCGTATAGGCTGGTTTCGCGACCGGTGGATTGTCACCAGTCACCAACCCATTGTCGTACTGATAATCTCCCCCGGTATCCCAGAGCATCCACCATATGATAGCCGTGTAATTCGCCTGAATGCCCCGGGCGTAGATCTGCGGAACGTAACGGGCCTGATGTTCCTCCGTGTTTACGTAGTCAAGCGTATCCGGGTCACATGCCGCGTACGTCTCGTTTGGACGGCATTTGTCGTATACCGTGTCGTTACTATGCCAGCCGGTCTCGGTTATTATTATGGGTTTGTCGAGCCTGTATTCAGACATGGAAGCTCGGACTTCCGCCGCTTTCTCGCCGATTCCCAGCGCCGGGTAGTGTCGCGAAAACGGTCCCACGTATGTGTGCAGATTCATGATGTCGAAGTAGTCACCGCCGCCGGCGTCCAGCACATCGTCGAAGAAAGTTCTATAGAACTCGCCACCCCACTCAGTATAGTTGTCCATGAGAACGCCGCCGAACAACACCTGTGCGTTTGGATTTGCGTCCTTGATGACGGGGTACACCGCCTTGAGCATAGCAGCATATTTACCCGGATATTTGCCCCAGCCGCCGGGACTACACTCGCAGTATGCGTCGGGTTCGTTGTACATCTCCCAGTAGTTGACGACCGGAGACCCGGGCGCGTCGTCGATTCCGTCCCCATCGTAGCGCTCGACAAGCGCGCGGAAATATTGCTGCAATTCTGAGAGGGGAACCCTATCGACCGGACCCTTGGTGTACGTAGCTGCCCAACTCGGTTGCATGTCGTGGGTAGCGATGATCGTCACGCAGCTATCGTCCGCCCCGCTAAAGGCGAGATCAGGCTGCGTCCAATTATAGTTATTGGGAGTTGTATTCGACGGTTCGACCTGATCCCAATTCACGGCGACCCGTACCCATTTGGCGTTGCTTCCGACCAGCGATGATTGATAGGGGGACGACTTCCCCGTGCTACCGTACATCTGAACACCAAAGATGCTCGGGTCACTGTCTTTGTTGCATCTGTTCTTGCTCATCAGCGGTATGAACAAGGGCCCGGGCAATGTTGTCGTGGGTGAATTCGCATCTTTATGCGCAGCCGATACAGGCAGCGCGGCTGTGCCGATGGGGCCCGTTTCGAGCGAGGATGCAGCCAATGCCGGTAACGGACCAACTAAGCTGCTTCCGGACACAAGCACAACGAGAGCCAGAACAGCGATGCTTCGAGTGAATCCGGAGCGTCCTGCTCCAGCACGTTTACCCAGTTTCATCATAGAATCTCCGACAAATCTTGAACCCTTTTTTTGGCACGAGTCGCGGTTACTCG
>JBJYXA010000066.1:0-4072 GCA_046259705.1 Caldilineaceae bacterium | reverse complement strand
AGGGCAGCGGCGGCGTCTGCAAGCGCAGCGGCTGTCCAAGTTGATTCAAATCCGGTCCCGCATACATCCCGACCTGCATCACCAGATCGCCGCTGACGGTCGGGTCCACGCTAAGGACGTGCTCTTCCATGATACGCTCACCTGGTTTCCACAGTGACGATGGATAGTACACACCACCCGGGGGGCTGTCGCTCTGGGCGAGCTTGTCCCCATCGTGACCAAACAGCTGGACCGAAGTCGTGTAATCGGCGTCCAGCGTCCCGTCTACCAACCAATACAGCCGGACCATCACGCTAGAGCTGGAAGGTGTATGCGTGGGCAACCAGTCGAATCCCAGTAGCGTCAACTCCCCCAATGCATGGTCAATCACGTAAGCTGGCTCCGACGGTTGGCGCGCCTCGACGCGCACGAGCGGCGCCCCATCCGTAAGCAAATCGTATTTGACCTCCAGGCCGGGCATTGGCTTGACGAGGTAAACGGGTGCGCCACCGCCCTCGTCCAGCGCTGTGTCGAGCGTGGCGCCCAAGTCGGAAAACCTGCTGTCCGGCGCCATGAGTGGATGCAGAGCCGTGACATCAGGGGCGGCCCCTTCCACATATTGAAGGTAAAAGAACGGAGGGATGTCATCACGGTCGTTACTGACTAGGATGGACCGACCCTCGGGCAGAGCTTCCACAATCGATTCCCAATCAGCGCGAGAAGCGTGATTCTGGGATTGATCGACCGAATCTAAATTGTCCACGTATGCGCTCACGGGCAACAGAAACAATACGAGCGCGATGACTGCGCCCGCGTTTCCCCAGCCTTGTCCGAGGCTGTAATTCCCGTCACCCTGTCCCATGCGTAGGAGCATGCCATCGCAAAGTCCAGCCGCGCCGTAACCTGCCCAAAGCACGCCGACAGCATAGAGCGGGATGTAATAGACGCCGATGTCGCCGATCGCGTAGAAGAGATTGAATACTTGCTGTGCGACTGCGATACCTGCGGTCAGCCATAGAAACGAACGTCGCTCCATTGCCAGAACGTAAATGCCTAGGCCCACAAGCAGTAAGCCTAGGATGCCAAATTGTTGGCGCCAGAGTTCCAAAGCTGGAGCGACGTTGCCCAGCGCCTCTTGAAGACTGTAGAAGCCGACGGAAATAGAGCGTCCGGTGACAAACTCGACGAAGGAGGAGAAGCCGCCCGTGTACAAATTGAGTGTGGACTCTCCCAAAGGCTGATGAAACCAGGGAGTAGCTCCCGGCCCGCCGCGCAGCGGAACGTAGACATACAGGACCAGTGGCAGCAACAGCGCGGCCACAATCGCCAACCAAACTCGCCACGGCATCCGCCACCATCGCAAGTCGACCGACCACAGATAGATGAGGATGGCAGGAACGTACAATACGCTCATAGCGTGATGGGTGAGCGACAATCCGAATATGGCGGCCGCCCAGACGAGCCCACGCGGCGAAATCGTCGCGTTTTTGCTCGACCCGGGCTCCGGCAGAGCGGCGTGCTGAAGCGCCAGCAGCAGAGTAAGCATGAGCAATGTGTGCAGCGAGTACACTTCGGCCACAACCGCCTGGCTCCAGAAGGCCTGGTTGACCGCCAGAAGGCACGCGGCAAAAATCGCGACGAGTCGTCGTGTAATAGGCGAGGCGACGGGTGCGTCCAGCAAGAGCAGATACGTAGCGGAAACTGCTAGCGCGGCGAAAACTGCGCTCAAGACATTGAGAGCGGCGGCAGGACTGACGCCGAATGGGGCAAGCAGGTGCTGCCACAGGCTGCCCAGCAGCATATAGAGCGGGTACCCGGTGGCGTGGGATAATCCCAGTCGCCACGCAGCAAGCTGGAACTCACCGGAGTCACCGGGCAATATGTCCGGAGCCGCCGTTCCAAAGTACAGTAGGAAACTGCTTGCCGCAATTGTCGCCGCGATCAACCAGTCGACGTAGTTATGTCGCTGAGATTTGACCGCGGCACTCGAAATCCCGATAATCATCAGGTTATGTTCAGGGCCCTGCGCGATGGCAAACAATCGCCGCGAACTGCAATATGAGTGAGCCTTCTCGGTCGAAAAAAACGCTGGCCATCGTGCCGACCTATAATGAGCGTGAGAACATTTCTCGCATGGTGATGGCGTTGCGCGCGCTTGCAGAAGGCGTTGACGTACTTGTGGTAGATGACGGCTCGCCGGACGGGACCGGCGCACTCGTCGATATGTTGGCCGCCTCGGATGAGGGCATTCACGTGCTTCATCGCGCCGCAAAACTCGGTCTGGGAACTGCGTACAAAGCGGGCTTTGCATTTGGGCTTGCCAACGCCTATGAATATATCTGCACCATGGACGCCGACTTCAGCCACGATCCTTCTGCGCTGCCTTCTCTCCTGGACGCCGCGAGCGCCGGCGCCGACCTGGTGGTGGGCAGCCGCTACGTCCCTGGTGGCAAAGTCATTGGGTGGCCTCGATTCCGTACGATCATCAGCGCCGTGGCCAATCGTCTGGCGCATGTTTTCCTTGGCGTGGACACCCATGATTGCACGGCCGGTTTTCGCTGCTACCGACGTGCTCTGCTGGAAACCATTGACCTGGATTCGATCTTTAGTACGGGCTACAGCTTTCTCATCGAAATGACATTCCTCTGTCAGCAAAAAGGCTTTCGCATCGTAGAGGTTCCCATAACTTTCGTCAACCGTACACAAGGCGCCAGCAAGATTAGCAAGGTGGAAATCGTCAAGGCGTTTTACACCATGATCCGGCTGCGCACCAGTGCACTGCCTTGGGACAAGATGATGGGCATTGTGCATAATCGGCGTGATCGGCGGCTTCATCGAAAACAATCTGACAACGTAGAGGTTTGATCAGCGCGTGTACTATTCAGGGCGCCGGTCGGGTTTCAAGCCAATCTACGGCGGCGGCAAGTGTTCTGCGGTCACGGTTTAGACTGATGCGTAAGAACGCCTCGGCAGGATCTTCGGCAACGGCTGCCGTGCCCGGTTCTGCGCCCGCCACGCCGACAATCGCAAAGTAGTTTTCCTGTAGCTCTGCCTGCGACACCTCGGCGCCGATGGATCGAAGCGCATCCACCCCTTCCTGCGTGAGATATTCCCCAGCGTTTCCACTGCTGGCTACGAGCACGGGTCGGCCGGGTTCGATGCCTGCCATGAATGCAGCAAGTTTCTCACTCTCATAGGCACTGCCCGCCGTATCAAATCCGGCGCTCTCAACCACCTTGCCTGAAATCGTATCGAGCACGGTTACATTGATGCCCCGTCTGCCGGCCGAAGCGTCGATTTGCTCACCGGCCTCGTCGAACAGCGCAATATAGCCGCCATCTGCAAAGGCCTTGAGGTCTGCGTCGACGGGTAACGTGACGCCTGTTTCGCCGATGATACGGTCACCGGGGACTGCGGTACGTGGGGCGATGGCGTATGCCCACGAGAGCGTGAACCGGTTCAGCCCGTCCAGGAGCGCACTGCCGGGTACCATCCACGACACAGATTGCCATTCCTCGGCGAGATTCTGCGCGTGCAATGCCGTCCCATTGACATCCAGCGTAACGCTTTGAGTCGTACTGCCGGGGTACGTGAAGGGGTGCAGACGTACGCTAACTCGGTACGTCCTATCCGGATCAACGTCGCGCAGCGGCACAAAAAGACGACTTTCGTCGTCCACTGCCCAGATTGCCGACGTGTCGTATGGGGAATCTACCTCCGTTTCATCCCATCCCTCGCCGCGATAGGGAAACGTTCCCGGAACGCCCAGGTCAAGCATAAACTGATCCGCTCCGGATGGCTGCACGATGCGGTATGCTTCGATGCCATCTTCGGCATAAAAGGGTTCCGGCTCCAGCGGCAGCGTCTCTTTGACGAATTGCCAGGCATCCTCCCAGTGCTGCGCATATGGGAATCGTTGCGAGATGGGCGGTAAAAGAACCAAATACCCGGTGTTGAACAGGTACATGAGTTCCTCTGCCTGAGCTTTCGCCGCGGCCAGCGTCTCCGGCGCAACTTCGCGCCCAAACTCGATCTCAGTGAGCGCCTGGAAGAAGGGGATTCGCCGGAAGTATTCCATCTTGAAGTCCGGCGC
>JBJYXA010000065.1:0-2989 GCA_046259705.1 Caldilineaceae bacterium | reverse complement strand
CATGAACAACAGGATCGGAATTCCGCCCGCAATGACCAGGATTGCCGAGATGGCAAAAGCGGCGTAAAACAGGCTGGTCCGGTAGTTGGTCACGTTGAAATAGTGGATGATAAGCAGCCGAATGCCGTCAAACGCATGGTAGACGACGGCGGCCAGCAGCGCAATCTCCGCCAGCTTAAAGAAGGGCGTCTGCACCATATTCAAGCGTGCATTAAAGGCCTCCGGGCCCAAGTTGACCGAGCCGATCACCCACATGTGCAGGAAAAGATAGATCACCAACGCGACGCCGGTTACGCGCCGCAGGACAAAGCTGATGAAGCCGGTGCTCCGATACATGGGATACCCTCGTGAATAGATAATGGAAAACAATTAATCTTTAGTTTCCGGTAAAAGTTGAGTGAACAGGAACACAAAATGACAGACGGCGATTAGTCGTCCATACTTCGGTAGACCAATACCTGAAGGAGTGGACAATGCTAACCGCCGTCGAAGCAACTATACAAGCAATCGTGTTTATCGTCCAAGTGACGCCCATCGGAACAAACTTGGGTTTGGCGAATCTGCTGTGGGCCATGGTAAGCGGCGCCTTTCTGTCGAGTCGTGGTGCGGTTTTTCCAGCGCTGCAACTGGGCGGATTGAGTGCGGCGGAGATCCGGCGCAGTTGGTCGGCCATGCGTCATGGGTCGTGGCAGATCGATGAACTGGTCGAAACCTGGGGCGTCTACGTGGCCAGTGAGAACGCCTGGTGCGAAAATCGGTATGAAGGGCTGCGTGTGGTCAGTGTCGACCTGACCGGATTCTGGCGCCCGCGGCTGCAGGGATGGCTGGGCAAACACTACCATTCGCTGATGGGAAAAGCCCTGCCGGCCGTGGTATTCGGCGTGATCATCGTCTCTGGTCAAATTCATGGGAAGCGGGTTCCTCTCTTGCGCAAGATTGTGCGTTGTCAACCTGAACAAACCGAAGCGGACTATCGGGCTACCGTCCTCAGAGAGGTCGCAGGTCTCGATCTGCCTGGCGATGTCAAAGCGCTAGACGCCGGCTTCAAGCTCAACGAGTTGCGCAATGCCGGACTCAAAGGCTTTGTGCTCAGGATGCAGTCGAACTGCACCGCCCGCCGCAGTCACCTGCCGGCCTACAAAGGACGGGGCGCAAAACCCAAGTATGGCGCATTGGTCCGTCCCGTGGCACGCACGCATGGGCAGAACGAACTGCCGGCCACACCGCCAGACCAGACGACGACCTTCCAACGGGATGAGCGCACCATCCAAGTAGCCTTCTGGCATGGGTTGGTTACCAGCGACACGAAGGTCGCTGACGTCCAGGCGACGTTCTCGCTCTACGTTTTTACCGATCCGCGCTACACCAAGCCGCTGGTTCTGGCCACCGATCTGGATTTGCAGCCGGAAACCGTTCTCGCCATCTATCTTGACCGCTGGCCGGTGGAACATCCACCCTTGGCGGCCAAGCAGATGGTTGGTCTCCATCGCCAGTTTGTCTTTGCGCCCGAGGCCTGTTTCCGCCTGCCCGAGTTGGCCTTGCTTGCCGGCTCCATCCTGGCCTATGTTGCAGCCGTCTCACCCGCCATCCCGACTGGCTTCTGGGACCGCCAACCACAAGCCACACCCGGACGGCTGCGGCGGCTGCTCGCACGGGTAGATTTTCCAAACATGACCGAGTTTGACCCGGAAGTTCGAAAAAAGGCCTCGGTCACCGACCATTTGCCAAAGGGAGTCCAGGCCCATCGCCGTCAAAAAACGGCCGCCTGAGTCATCCTTTTACCGGAAACTAAAGTAGTATCGAAAGTGCCATCACCTAAGCGACCTGCACTCGGTGACGGCCAGCGTTAGAAGCCAAGCCTTGTCATGGACAATCCGTTCGCCAAACCCCACTACCTGGAAAAGCTCGGACTCAAGGAACCGCCCTACTCCACCAATCCCGACGAGCGCTACCTCTTCCTCACCGACATCCACCAGGAAGCCATCCACATGTGCGGCAGCCTTATCACCGGCCGGGAGGGCGCCGGTCTCATTGTCGGCGAGCAGGGCACCGGCAAGACCACCATCATGCGGCGGCTCTACAGCCTCATGAAGTCGACCGGCGAGTACAACATCGCCATCATCGAAACGGCCGAGCACTGCCCCACCGTCTTCCAACTGACCAAGGAGATCCTGGAATCCTTTGGCGAGGAATGTGTCGGCCGCGACACCAAAACCCGCATCGATCAACTCAAAGAGTATCTGCTGAACTCTTTTCGGGAAGGCAAAACTTGCGTCCTGCTCATCGATGAGGCCCAGCAGATGAAGGGCCACATCCTCGAATCGCTGCGTGGCCTCCTGAACTTCGAAGACAGCGTCGGCGGCAAGATGCTGCAGATCATCCTCTTTGCCATGCCCGGCATCAACCGCAAGTTTCGCTACGCCCCCAGCCTGCGCAACCGCATCGTGCGCACCGAATTGCGCCGCATGACCCAGGCGGAGATGGAGAGCATGCTCCGCTGGCGCTTCACCCAGGCCGGCGGTGTGGCCTTCCCCTTCGTTCCACACGCGCTAGACTATCTCTACACTGTTTCCAAGGGCAATCCTCGCACCGTCTGCGGTGTCGCCCAAGTTGCGCTCGAGTACGCCGGTCCGACCGGCCAACCCATTACCCCCGACGTCATCGACATTGTCGCCCACCGTCGTCTACTCGATTAACCCAATCTCTATGTCATCGCTCTACACCCAGATCAGCCAGGCCGCCGCCGAACAGAAACAGCAGGTCGCCCAGTCGGCCAAAACCGACAAGGCCACGCCGAAGCCGGCTGCAGCTGACAGATCGTCGGAATCGACCGATTCTCAGCCGGACCGAACGGTTGCAGCGCACGACCGCACGGACCAACCGAACGGTTCATCCGTGCGCACTACCGAAAACACGCCTGACGCCGTAGAACGCACTGTCGGTCAGGACAAACAGACGCAGCGGGAGAACGGGCAAGCGGCCAGCCTGA
>JBJYXA010000064.1:0-4718 GCA_046259705.1 Caldilineaceae bacterium | reverse complement strand
GGGACCTAAGTTCGGATCTTGGCCGGTAATATTGCCGATACCGCCACTCAAATCGCAGAAGTTGGCCTCAATGAGGCTAAAGGCCGCGTTCACGGTTCCACTTCCCCGATCAGGCTCGCAATCGGATTCGCCAAGATCGTCGATGTTGTTGGCGATGATAGTGTTGTTGACAGTCAATATCCAACTATTCAAAGTCCCACCGCCGACAATAGCTCGATTGTCGGCAATCGTGCTATTGGTCACCGTAACTTGGCCGAAGTTGCCGATGCCACCAGCGAATGATGCATGATTGCCAGAAATGGTGCTGTTCGTGACAGTGATCTCGCCTTCCCGGGCGTCGTTCCAGATGCCGCCTCCATCTCCATTGTATGCCACATTGCCTGATATGGTAGTGTCAATGACCGCTAGCGACCTGTTGTTCCAGATTCCGCCACCGGCGTTGGCTCGATTACCGGAGAGAGTGCTGCTTTGAACCGTCAAGAAGCCTTCGTTTCGAATCGCCCCCCCTTCACCGGCAGCAGCAACGTTGCCCCCACGGATCGTAATCTCATCAAGAGTCACAACCGTGTCGGCCGCTACCTCAAAGGGGCGAACGCCGGCTTGGTCTTGGCCGTCCACTGCGTTGCCGTTGCCACGGATCAGCAGTTCCGCGCCAGATGTTGGGTTGTCGATGCGGGTCGTGGAGCTGCTCAGCACGATATCTGCAGTCAGATCGACCGTGTAGGAGCCGGCGAGATTGACCGTATTGAAACACGTGATTGCGTTATTGAGGGTAGCCTCATCGTTTGCTGACCATGAAATACCGGTACACGAATACTCAATAGCGCCCATATCGACGGGACCAAGCACGCGCGGGAAGCCCGCGCCGCGCTGGTCGTAGAGCAGAGGCAGAGCATTCCCGTCCACTGCCAGGGCGTTGCTTCCGGCATTGATCGCCTGGCTGCCGGGCAGCAGCGCATGGGTAAGTGTGGGGCCGCCGTTGTCTTGCAGGCCACCCAGGTTGGGGTCCTGGCCGACAATGTTTCCGTCTATGCCGTTGCTCAGGTTACAGGCGTCCACTCCTGTATTTTCAATCAGGCTATATTGTGCATTGACGATATATGGCCCGTTGATTCGACAGTCTCCTCCTGGCAGACTGTTGGCGATGACACTGTTATTGAGATTCACCGTCCCGCCTTCAGTCAAAATGCCACCACCAAAGCCTAAGCCGCCATTGCCGGAAAGGGTGGAATTAGTGATAGTGATGTCGGATCCATTGTAAATGCCGCCGCCGCCGATTTGGGCCAGATTGTCAGAGAAGGTGCTGTTTATGACCGTCATGGTGCCGAGGTTAGCGATACCGGCACCGACCCCTGCGGCGGAATTCCCATGGAACGCGCTATCGGCGATCGTCATGGTGCCGCTGTTTTCGATGCCACCCCCGATATATGCGTGATTGCCCGTGATGGTGCTGTTTCGCACAGTCGTCGTACCGGCGTTGATCAGTCCGCCTCCTCTATCGTCAACGTTTCTATCGTCAATGTTTCCGCCTCGGATGGTAATCTGGTTCAGGGTGACGGTGCTGTTGGCGGCCACTTCAAACGGCCGAACGCCAAGTTGATCCTGCCCATCCACCGTGTGTCCATCGCCTTCAATCGTCAGTTCGACGCCGGGTACCGTGTTGCTAATGGCAGTTGTAGAGGCGGTCAGGAAGATATCAGCGGTCAGGTTGATCGTGTAGGTGCCTGCGACAGTGAGATTGTTGAAGCATGTGATGGCTTCATTCAGTTCAGTCTCCGTAGCCACAGCGGTGCCAATGTCCGCACATCCGGCCCCTAGATAGGCAACTTCATTGCCCGTCAAGGCGCTGTCGTAGATGCGCAAATCATCGACCAGACCGCTATAGAAATTAATATTGTTGCCGCGCTTGCCCACAAATAGGGGATCGCTGTTCGTCGTGGCCAGGCTCATTCCATCGGGTATCGAACCCTGCAAAACCCCGTCAATGTACAGGCTGAGGGTGCCGCTGGTGCCGCCGCCCCGCACCATCGCCACATGATGGTAATTGCCATCGTCAACGGTGACCGTCGACAAGAGCGCTGAGCCGACATTCGTATCGTATCGACCCACAAGGATCTTGCCGGCGTCTGTTGTATCCAGTTGATTGATGTAGCGCACAACATAGGGATAACCTTCACCACTGTCGGACCATTTTTCGATTATGGAGTTGTCGGAGTTGCTGCCGGTGGGATTCTGGGTGGCGGCGGGCTTTGTCCAGAAAGCGATCGAGAAATCCTCGTTTGTGGCAAAGTCGATTGCGGCATCGTCGGGTATCTCCACGAAGCCAGTTGAGCCATCAAGTTCGATGGCATAGGGGTTGGCAGTGAGCAACGTGGCCACATCGGTTGACCAGGACGCGCCGCCATATAGGGCGCCATTCAGCGCGGGATTGACGGTGTTGGTGGCGGTGGTGCCTGTACCGTCGTCAAACGGCCAGTGAGAGACAGAGACTGCCGACGAGTCGGTGGAGGACGGAACATTCGTCTCGGCAACGGCCGTTCCGGCATCGGCGATACTGAGCCCGAGGACTGCCCATAGCAGCACAAACCACGCGAGGAACGGCAGTCGCTGATCCAGATTCCGGTGATGACTCAGCTGATGACGATTCATAGTATAGGCTCCTGCCAGTTGCGTCGGGTGCACATCTCGTTAGGGTGTTATTGTCTTCATCGTTGCAATCAGGATACGTGCCGATCATGTCTATACCGTGTCTGGACCAAGTCACGACGAGAGACCGCCGGACAGCGGTGCCTACACATCGTTCCGTCCTTGCGGTAGAATCCAAACAGGCAGAGCCCACGGTAAACGTGAGTTAGGCCTGAAGCCGCATACAGTCAACGAGAACCGCTATTGCTGTCCGACTTCCCAAGGTCACGTTTTATGGAGCGAAGCTCCAGAAACGCATAGACCGCCTGTAGATTGTTGAAGTGGATGGTTCTTCCATCCTCGACGGTCTGGACCGAGGCACGCCACGGCGTTTCTTGCGAATCGCGCCAGATACGGACCAGGAAAGCGTCATAGTTATGCGGCCGCGGGTGGTTGTCCATTTGTCTGACGACTCTATTCCGCTTGCTGTGCGTTGGCTGCGATTCGATATGCGGAGGCCAAGCCGGCGACCGCAAACATGTTGATGCAAATACGGTACGCTCCTACCATGTCCAGATCATGTCTGGGACATGTGATAATGTAGACATGTTGAGTTATGTCGTTTCCCTGCTGAGGTTGTTACGCAATGACGACGCATAATATCGAAGTGGCGCTGTTTGCATCCTTTGGCGTCCACATCGATGGGCAACAAGTAACCGGTGTGCGATCCGCCAAAGCGCAAGCGCTGCTGGCCTACTTGATATTGGAGCCCGATCGCCCCCACAGCCGTGCCGCCTTGCAGGCCCTTCTCTGGCCGGAGCTTTCGACATCCGGCGCCAAGAATGCACTGCGAGTGACGCTGTACCGGTTGCGCTCCGCACTGGACGAAGTCATTCCCGGCGTGAGCGATCAACTCCTGACCGTCACGCGTCAGACCGTGCAGTGGAACCGCGATGCAGCCGACGTCGATGTGCAGAAATTCGAGAGCCGTATGACCGCGGTGGCGGCACATGGACATGAGTTCGGCAAGCCATGTGCGGAGTGCCAGGCTCATCTTCTGGCGGCCGTAACACTGGCGCAGGGCGAACTGCTCGCCGGCTTGGACGCGAGGGATGCTGCGCCCTTTGATGAGTGGCTCCTGATGCAGCGAGAGCGTTTGCGCGCCAAGAAGCTCACCGCCCTGGCGCAGATGGCGGACTTCTCCCTTCAGCAGAGCAATTTTACAGATGCACAAACCTATGCCCTGCGCCAGTTGGGGCTGGACCCCTTGCGCGAATTGGCCCATCGACAGGTACTGCGTTCACTCCTGGGGCGCGGCCTGTTGGGCGATGCCAAACGCCACTACGCCCAGATGGAACAACTCTTGCAGGCAGAGCTCGGTGTTGCACCCGCCCCGGAGACTGCGGCACTGCTGCGCCAGATCCGTACAGGTTCCGCCGACACGGGAATCCCTAGCAGCACCTCGAGCGCCACATCCGACATTGAGGTGGGAGAAGAAGTGATCGGCGCTGCCAGCGATGCTCCTGTCGCTGCCCCTGAGCCGGTCGGGCCGCGCCAGTTTCTTGGCGACGCGCCACTGCACGGACCCTTCTTCGGACGCCAATATGAGTTGGCGCACTTACGCCACTGGCTGCTCGATGAGCACTGTCGCCTGGTTACCATCCTGGGCCTAGGCGGAATGGGCAAGAGTGCACTCGCTGCGCGCACGATGGCAGACATTACCAAGCACTACGATGTGGTCATCTGGTACACGCTCTTGAATGCACCCGAACCCCCGGAATTGCTGGCGAACATGATCCACATGCTGTCAGAGGCGCCGCTGCCGATCCTGCCGGACGGCATTGAAGCGCTGCTGAATCTTTTCTTCACTTACTTGCAGGAAAAGCGAACTCTGATTGTCCTGGACAACGTAGAGAGTATCTTGTCGCCGGAAGGTCATGGGACCTATCGAGATGGCTACGAACCGTATTCACAATTGTTTAGGCGGGTTGCTCTCCGTGAGCATCGTGGCCAGATCCTGATCACGAGCCGCGAACGCCCCGACGATATCGGTCAATTGGAGGCAGATTTGCCCTGGGTTCGGTCTCTGCATC
>JBJYXA010000063.1:0-12026 GCA_046259705.1 Caldilineaceae bacterium | reverse complement strand
TACTGGATCTCCGGCATGGTGGCGGCGACGGCGGGCATCATCTTCCTCTCGCGCGCCAATTCGGCCAAGCCCGACTACGGCGGCACGTTCGTACTGCTTACCGTCCTGATTGCAATACTGGGCGGCGTAAGCTACACAGGCGGTTCGGGCACGGTGGCAGGCGTAGTATTGGCCGTGCTCTGTCTGCAATTCCTCTCCACGGGCCTCAACATGTTCCTCCTGGAGCAGGTGGGTTCCAGCGCCAGTATCTTCTTTCGCCAGTTCGCCTGGGGTGCGCTGCTACTGCTGGTGATGGTGTACAACGTGTACATCGAGCGGCGAAAGGCCAGGCGTATCAGCGCGGAGAGTGGGTAAGGCGCGGACGCCGACGACGTGAGAGCAACTCGTTTATAGATGACTCTACATAGTGGCAGGCGGCGCACCTGTCTCAGGCTGTGGTTCCGCCGCGTTCCCGCGCTCCCGCCACAACACGTCTAGCCACTCAACCTGCGGCGAAACAATCTCCGGCAAATCGTCCAGCGGCGCCCAGAAGAGACGGAAGCGGTGATAATCGATGTCCACCTCCCACGCTTCTTGCGTCGCATGGCGGCAGGCCAGTTGGTAGAAATGGCGCGTCCTACCCGGCGCCAGCGCTTCGTTGGGCACCCAACCGCTAATCCGATAGGTCACGTAATTCGAGTCGGGCCACCTGTCCAGTTCTTCGAACGTAACCTGCGTATAACCGCCGTCCGCTCGTTCAAGCTTGACCATCGCTCCCCGAGGCAAAGTCGCCCAGTCGAAGCTGTGCGAATCCGGACGGGAGAATACCGTCGTGTTCTCGCAGACAAACACATGTCCCGGCAGCGGCGGATCATCCCGAGCGCCCAGATAGCATATGATCTCGAGACCGGTCAGCCCCGTCTCTTCCCTTGCCTCACGCAGGGCTGCAGCGTCTAGAGCCTCGTTCGCTTCCACCGTGCCGGCCGGGATCTGGATACCTCCGTGTGGATGCGCTATCAGCAGAAGCTCATCCCTGTGGCTGGATGAGCGGATGACAAACGTCGTCACCTTTTCGATGACGGCCGGCGCGCCTCCATGGGCATTAGCAGAAAGAACCATTGCACCTACCGCTTGCTACGCACTCTCAATATGACAGGCGGGAGCGAACACATGATATACCTGGCTTTTCGGGGCGCCTACCGCGCTCCAGCGCCCAATGCTAGAATATGGCAGAAAGGAGCGCCACCATAGCCATAATCCTAGCCAGACTAACGCTACCGCAGTCCGAGATCGCTGACTTCTGCGGTCGCCATCAAATTCAGCGGCTAGCGTCGTTTGGTTCTGTGCCGCGCGATGACTTTGGCCCGGACAGCGATGTGGATGTGCTCGTCGAATTCGACCCGGGACACGTTCCAGGCTGCGCGTTTTTCATGATGCAGGACGAACTGTCTGGGAATGGTTGGCCGCGACGTAGAACTGCACACACCGCGCTTTCTCAGCTGCTACTTTCGCGATGCTGTACTTTCAGAGGCAGAGCTCGTGTACAGTAGCCCGGTTGGAGAGAATGATCGGAGACTCAAGTTGACCCCCTTGCCGTCGCGCTTTCGGGACACGCAATGAGCCAACAACGCATTCTCATCGTCGACGATGAACTGCCCGTGCAAGAGGTGCTCTCGCTTTACCTCCAGCGCGAGGGGTTTCTCGTGCAAACGGCCGGCGACGGAGAGGCCGCACTCATCGCGGTTCAGACCGATCCGCCTGATCTTGTCGTACTCGACTTGATGCTGCCTAAGGTATCCGGTATGGAAGTGTTCCGCTACCTGCGCGCCGAAAGCAACATCCCCGTGATCATGCTCACCGCGAAGAGCGACGAAGTGGATCGAGTAGTCGGCCTGGAACTGGGCGCGGACGACTACGTCGTTAAGCCCTTTAGCCCCCGGGAAGTGGCTGCCCGCGTCAAGAACGTGCTGCGTCGCGCAGCGCCACCCCCGCCCCAAGACGACGCACATCCAATAATCCATCACGCCGACCTGTCCATCAATCCGCTTACGTACGGCGTAGAGATAAACGGGGAGCGCGTCGCCCTGACCAGTACGGAGTTCGAGTTGCTCTACTTCCTAGCCCGCCATCCGGGCCAGGTCTTCAATCGCGACCAATTGCTGGAGCAGGTTTGGGGCTACGAGTTCCCAGCGGACGACAGCACAGTTACCGTACATATTCACCGCCTGCGCGAAAAAATTGAGCCGGACCCATCCGATCCGATATATATTTTGACGGTGTGGGGTGTGGGATATCGTTTTGCCGAACGAGGCTAGGCATGGCTGCTAGAAGGGTATCGCGAATGGTCTTTCTTCTGGTATGGATACTGGCGCCGGTCATTGCGCTGCTCCTGGCGATCATTTGGCTTCAGCCCGGACCGGAGGACTTCTGGCTTCTGGCGGTCATCCTCGTGGCTTCCGAGCTGGCATCATTGGCCTTGGGCGGGCTCGGTTATCGCTTAGCGCGTCGCCGACCGTTTGCCAGTGTGCACCTGAAGATAGGCCTGACCTACTCGCTGGGTCTGGGCGTGATGCTCATCAACCTATTGATGGCCTCCTTCATGATGTTCATCTCAACCCACGATTTGGCGCTTCTCTCCGTGCTAATCGTCTTCTCGACTCTCGTTGCCCTGGGCTTCGGCAGTTTTGTAGCCCGCTCCATGACCGGCGACTTGGATCAGTTGGTGGCCGCGGCGGAGCGCGTCGCGGCGGGCGACCTGACCGCGCAGGCGGAGGTTCGTTCAGGCGACGAAGTGGAAATGTTGGCCGATACCTTCAACTATATGGTGCGACAACTCGACGAAGCGGAGAAGCGCGAACGCGAAGGGGCTACCGCGCGCCGAACACTCATCGCCGGCATCTCGCACGACCTGCGCGCGCCGCTGACCTCCATGCAAGCCATGGTAGAGGCCATCGAGGACGGCGTCATCAGCGACCCGGCGGAGGTCAAGCGCTATCTCCGCCTGATGCGCCTCGAAGTACAAGACCTTTCCCAACTAGCTGGCGACCTATTTGAACTCACACAACTTGGTGATCGCGATGTCACGTGGGAGGTGGAACCCGGTTCTTTGCGCGACCTGATTTCCGACACGCTGGGCGCGATGCAGATTGTCGCCAGGGACCAGGGCGTCGTCTTGACCGGAAACGTGGACCCCGACGTTGACCCGGTTCTCATGAACACGCGCCGCATGCAGCGGGCGCTCTATAACTTGTTGGATAACGGCATCCGCCACACGCCTGCCGGCGGTTCCGTGTCGGTCGCGGCATGGCCCTTGACACAGCAGCGCGCTGTGCATGTGGAAGTGGCAGACACGGGATTTGGCATACCGGAATCAGACCTGCAGACGATCTTCGAGCCGTACAGGCAAGTGCGCACCACCACAGGCCATGGACATGGGCACGAGGGGGGCGGGGCGGGTCTAGGACTAGCGATCGCTGCTGGCATCATCGAAGCGCATGGTGGGACCATCGGCGTAGAGAGCCGTCTTGGCGAAGGCAGTAGATTCGCCTTCGTGCTGCCTCAAGCAAGTGATGACAGGCCGCTATCCCCAACTGCCTAGCGTAGCGGCGTCCAATGCGATGATGTCACGGCCGCCTGACATAGACCATCAACGACGCCAATGGGCCAAGCCGACGAATGGCGCGCAATGCTGGGCAAAGAACGGCGCTGCTCGCACTCAGTCTCTTCCTCTTCATCCTGGCGATCTATGTGATGACAGAAGGTGTGCGCGACCTTGGCCCGTTGGTGCGCAACTCCTTTCACGTCACGACGCCCGCCAACGCACTAGGATTCGGCTGGATCTTCGCCTATATCGTTATGAGCGGCTCACCGGTAGCAGTCGCCGGCCGCTGGTGGCGGTGAGACTGGTCGAGAAGCTATCCCCAATAGTCGACATTTGTCGGCAAGCAACGCTGTTGCACGCAATGTCGCAAATGGCCGCCGGCCCGGGCGTGGCCGGCGAGAACTTGCGTGACGACGCGGAGCGCCACATAAGGCGCGGAACCCCGGAGGGACGGCTACTCTGTTAGGGTCTGGATGTATTATCTTGCGCCGGTGTGTCGGCGCATTCTCTCATGCGGCACGGGCGCGTGGTAGATGAGGTCGTCGCCGAATCACGCGACGAAGCATACGATCTGATTGTGATCGGTGCGTTCCGCGCCACCGGCTTGGATCGCGTGGTGCTGTCCGACCAGGCTCGCGCGATATTGGCGGGAACCCATGAACCGTTGCTTGTGCTGTAGGCTGCAAATGATCATCGCGCACCACCGACGCTTTGACATATTCACAATTCTGCATGAGAATGGAACAGGGTCGTTCGGCATCAGTTTCGATTGTTTCCGGATAGAATTCCCACGAAATATTCCCGCCAGAGAAACATTTTCCACGTGACTTCGCTGGACCACAAGACAATCCGATAAAGACGATCCCATGGCCCACGATCACGCCAATGGAACTCTCTGTTTCATCACTTCTATACACCCAAAGTAGATACGCCCTATGTTTCGCTCCAAACATCTATGGTGGTTGGGCGCCGGCATTACGCTTGCGCTGATTGCCGTCGCAGTATTTCTCGTCGTACCACGTTCCTCTGCCCGCTCGGAAGATCCTTGGAACTACGTACCAAAACACCCTGTGCATACCGAACACACCGTCACTGCGCTGCAACAGGAGTTTGCCAGCGGTGAAGAGGTCACCCAAGCTTGTCTGGAGTGTCACCCTGACGCCTCCAGCGAAGTGATGGCCACAAGCCATTGGACCTGGGAACATGGCCCATACACGCTGGAAGGGCGCGACCAAGAGGTATACACGGGTAAGAAACACGTCATCAACAACTTCTGCATTGGCATCACGCCTAACTGGCCGCCCTGCACAGCCTGCCACGCCGGATACGGGTGGGTTGACGAGAACTTCGATTTCACCGACGAAACCAAAGTCGATTGCCTTGTGTGTCACGACACAACCGGTACCTATGTGAAGGCGAACGGGGGCATTCCAGCGGAAGGAGTAGATCTTTCCCATGTCGCCCAGAGCGTAGGATTGGTTGGCCGCGAAAATTGCGGCGGCTGCCATTTCAACGGTGGCGGTGGAGATGCCGTCAAGCACGGTGATCTGGACACCTCGCTCACCTATCCAGACGAGAACCTGGATGTGCATATGGGCAAATACGATTTCGTCTGTGTCGACTGCCATCGTACAGAAGCTCATAGCATCGGTGGCCGCGCCATCACCGTTAGCCTGGACAACGAGAATCAAATTGCCTGCACCGACTGTCACAAAGGTGCGATTCACGACGACGAACGAATCGACGCGCATACGGACCACGTCGCTTGCCAGACGTGCCACATCCCCGAGTTCGCCCGAAAGAAGGCCACCAAGGTCGAATGGGACTGGTCGCAAGCAGGTCAAGATATACCGCAAGATCCGCACTCGTATCTGAAGATCAAGGGCAAGTTTGTCTACGAAGAGAACGTGGTGCCGGATTACGCATGGTTCGACGGCGGCACGGAGCGTTACCTGCTGGGCGATATCATGGACCCGAACGAGGTAACGCTGATCAACGATCCAACCGGCGACATCACCGAACCGGACGCCAAGATCATGCCCTTCAAAATCCATCACGCAGACCAGATCTATGACACCGAGTTCAATTACCTTCTGCCGCCCAAAACCTATGGAGAGGGCGGATACTGGACCGACTTTGACTGGGATCAGGCGGCTCGGTTGGGCGCAGAAGCAAACGGTATGGAGTACAGCGGCAGTTACGACTTCGCGCCGACCGATATGTACTGGCCAATTACACATATGGTCGCGCCCAAGGAGCGGGCACTACAGTGCGACGAATGCCACACACAAGACGAAACAGGCGTCCTTGACTGGAGGGCGTTGGGATACGAAGGCGACCCCATGTTCTACGGCGGGCGCGCACTGCGACTCGAAAACACAATATCCTCCGAAAGCAGCGAAGGAGTCGCTGAGTGATGGCACTACCGCCTATTCTCAAGCGCGGGATTCAGATACTGGCGTTGGCCCTCGTAGCGCTGTTGGTGACCAGCGCGGCCAGTGCGCAGGATGCACCGAATGTACGCACTTCCCCCATCCACCCTACCTTCCCGTTCTTGGACAGCGATGGCAATAACGTGTTGGATTCCGGCCTACCGGTCTCCACCATGCAGACGTGCGGCGCATGCCACGACGCGGAATACATCGAGAACCACAGCTATCACGCCTCCGTCGGCATCGACCACTTCATGTCGCCCGGAGACGTACCCAATGGCCAAGCATGGGATATGAGCCGTAGCCTGTTTGGACGCTGGGACCCCATCGCCTACCGTTATCTCACGCCCATAGGCGACAAACTGATGGACCTGGGAACACCGGACTGGATTCAGCGCCTTGGCACTCGTCATGCGGGCGGAGGGCCGGCCATACTCAGCCGGGACGGCACGCCGCTCGTCGACTTGCAGCCCACGGCCGGCGACCCTGAGACCAGCACGCATGACCCAATAACTGGTGAGACCACAGCGTGGGACTGGACCGAGTCGGGCACGGTGGAAATGAACTGCTTTCTCTGCCATTTCCCTACGGCCGACAATGACGCGCGCGTCGAGGCTCTAGAAAGCGGTGACTTCCAATGGGCCAACACGGCCACATTGGCGGCGACCGGCATCGTGGAAAAGCAGGGCGACGGATGGGCCTGGAACCCGGACGCCTTTCAGGACAATGGCGAGCTGGCGTCCGAGTATGTGACCCTTCGCGACCCGACCTCGACGAACTGCGGCCACTGCCACGGCACCGTCCACGAATCGTCGGATCCCTTGCTGTGCAGAGATCTGATGGCTACCGGCTGGAGCACGATGCGCACCGGTCAGATTTACTCCGGCCAGCGGCTGTCCGACTCAGGGCTGAACTTGGCCGGAAAGGAGAGCCTTACCTTCCCGTGGGACATCCACGCCGAGCGCAATCTCAAATGCACCGATTGCCATTATTCCTTCAATAACCCGGACTACCAACAGGAATCCACGGCCACACGGCCCGGCTACCTGACCTATGACCCTCGCCGCCAGAACATCGGCGAATACCTATTCCGGCCAAGCCACGAATTCGTAAAGGGGGACACGGCACAGCATACGGTGGCCCCTGAATTCGATAATACAATGCGGGACTGTGCTGACTGTCACGACACGCGTAATACGCATAACTTCCTTCCCTACAAGGAAACGCACATGAACGCCGTGCGTTGCCAGTCCTGTCACATACCGTATATGTACACTTCTGTTCTGGAGCAGAACGACTGGACCGTCATCACGACGGACGGCGACGCAGTCACGACACACCGCGGCGTGGAAGGCGAGTGCGGTAACCCGCGCGACCTGATGACGGGCTTTGCACCGATCCTGTTGCCGCAAACGACAGAAGACGGGAAAACACGTGTGGCCCCCTTCAACCTGATCACCTCCTATTACTGGATACACGGCGATCCCGAACGGCCCGTCCGTGAGGAGGACCTGCGTGCCGTCTATTTGGACGGCGATCAGTACCAAGACGATGTAGTGGCGGCCTTTGACGCCAACGGTGACGGGTCTCTGGACGAGTCCGAACTCTTGCTGGACAGCGACGACAAGACTGCACTCATCACACGACGCCTAGAGGCGCTGGGGCTAGAGAATCCCCGTATTGTCGGTGAGGTACAACCGTATAATATCAGCCACAATGTTGTAGCCGGCGGCAACGCCATTCGGGAATGCAACACCTGTCACAGCGACGATTCGCGGATCGCTCAGCCGATGATGCTTGGCCCATATGCCCCGGCCGGCGTTGAACCCACCTTTGTGAACAATAGTAACGTCTCATTGACCGGTGCCTTCCACGTGAGCGATAACGGGGCAGTCTATTATACTCCCAACGTCGCGGCAGAGGGCTTCTACCTGCCCGGCCATAACCGCTTCCGGTTCGTCGACGTGATCGGTTGGCTGGCCGTACTAGGTGTGCTCGTCGGCATCATCATCCACGGTGGCTACCGCCTGTATCAGGCGGCGCGACGCCCACGGGGGGACCGCGAGTTCGAAGAAGTGTATATGTACACCTTCTACGAGCGTCTCTGGCACTGGACGCAGGCTATCGTCATCTTGCTACTGATCGCTACGGGCATCGTGATTCACCGGCCGGATATTTTCGGTTGGGCAGATTTCAGTCTGATGGTGCCGGTCCACAATGCACTGGCCATTCTGTTGGTCTTGAACGCCGCGTTCGCAGCGTTCTATCACTTTGCAAGCGGCGAGATCAGGCAGTACTTGCCTGAACCGCGCGGGTTCTTCAGTCGGGGCATCAAGCAGGTGGACTTCTACCTGCGCGGTATCTTCCAGGGTGAGCAACACCCGTTCGAAAAGACGCCGGATCGCAAACTGAATCCATTGCAGCAGCTCACCTACCTCGCCATCCTAAACATCCTGTTGCCGCTGCAGATCATCACCGGTTTATTGATGTTCGGCGCAATGTGGTGGCCGAAACTGGCCGAATGGCTATGGTACATGGCGCCTCTGCATACGCTCGTTGCATGGTTCTTCGTGGCTTTCGTCATTCTACACATGTACCTAACCACGACAGGAGCAACCATTACGGCCGACCTGGAGGGTATGATCACCGGCTGGGACACAGTAGAAGTCGGCGAAGAGCCCGTAACGTAAATGCAGATCTGCACAAAGATGACACGATGTTTGGATAGCAGGATTCGAGGAACCTGCGCAGCATCTTCCCAGTTCGAAACGATGGAGCGTCTACAAAGATGACAGTAGCCACACAAACCAATGTCAAAGTCCGCACAAAGGCAGAGACCCGTACGGCACCGCGCGCGTTTGCCAATCCCTATGCGGCCGGACTATTGCTAGGAGTTGTGCTTTTTCTGGCCTTCTTTCTCACCGGTAATGGACTCGGCGCATCCGGCGGGCTCAACCGCATGATCGTCTGGGTCATCGATGTGGTTGCGCCGCAACACGCGGATCGCGTTGCCTACCTGATCGAGTACGCAGGCGGCGACAAGAACGCACTAGACCATTGGATCGTCTTGTTGACCGCAGGCATCTTCATCGGCGGCCTGATCTCCGGTTTCGTGGGCAGGCGCATTAAGTTCGAAACCTTGCACGGCCCGCGCATCACCAGCCATCAAAGGTGGATGTTCGCGTTGTTGGGCGGCGTCTTCTCCGGTTTCGGCGCCAGGTTAGCGCGTGGATGCACCTCAGGGCAAGGACTGTCTGGCGGAGCGCTGCTCTCGGTCGGCAGTTGGGCGTTCTTGCTGGCGTTCTTCGCCGGCGGATACGCACTAGCCTACTTTGTGCGGCGGCTATGGACATAACTGTTCCATCCATAGAGTGCTGTACGAGGGAAGTCGCAAATAGGAAAGCTCACAAGATGTTGGCGGTAGCTAAGGATTTAGGAGGCGTTCATGGCTCCCTTTGCGCTTGACGCGACCATCGGCAAGTTCGGCATGTACATGGTCTACCTGCTCATCGGCATTGGCTTCGGCACAGCGCTGGAGATGGCCGGATTTGGTTACGCGACAAAACTAACTGCTCAGTTCTATCTGCGTGACATGACTGTGTTCAAGGTCATGTTTACCGCGGTCCTCGTCGCCATGGTACTAGTATATGGCTCCGTAGGACTGGGCATTCTGGACTTTGACCGCGTATGGGTACCGCCGACGTATCTGATCCCGGGTGTATTGGGCGGCCTACTCATCGGCGTTGGCTTTATTGTTGGTGGATTCTGTCCGGGTACTTCGATAGCATCGCTCGCGACGCTCAAGAAAGATGCCGCCTTCTTCCTGATCGGTATTTTGGGAGGCATCGTGCTCTTCGGTGAGACATCCAGCAACTTCGCCCATTTCTATGAGTCGACCTATATGGGCCGCTTCACGCTGCCGGAGTTACTGGGGCTGCCCGTCGGCGTCACCGTCTTCATCGTCGTCATCCTCGGCATTCTTGCCCTGTGGGGAGCGGAACAGCTTGAGGCCGTCATGCGCAAGAAGGACGGTCTCGAGGTCAGAAAGATCGATAAATGGGTCTCGGTTGGTGCGGGCGTGCTCGCGGTAGGCGGCCTCGCCGTGCTGCTGATCGGGCAACCGAGTATCGCCGATCGTTGGCAACGTGTCGAACCTGAGAAACAGGCATTGCTCGACAACCGGGAGGTTCAGATCGACCCGGCGGAGCTGCGCGATGTCTATTACAATTCGAAGATCAACCTTGTGATGCTGGATGTGCGCGACGAAGCGGATTACAATTTGTTCCATATCAACGGCGCGCAGCGGGTGCCGCTGGATCAACTCGAGGAAAAGGCGACCGAACTGAAAACTGCGCCGGCAAGTACGGTTGTAGTGCTGATGAGCAATGACGAGACCCTGGCTACCGAAGGATGGAAGACGCTGGAAGCGTTGGGGGTGGCCAATGTCTATCTTCTGGAAGGCGGGCTAAACAACTTCCTTGCCTCGTGCGAAGATTGCTCGTTTACGCCAATCGACGGCGGCGACGAAGTTCTACGCTATCAGATCAGCGCAGCGCTGGGTGGTAAGCACCCGCAGTCGAACCTGCATGAGCATGCCGCAGATACGGAATACACACCCAAAGTGAAGATTCAGCTCGCCGCGCCCGTCGGCGGTGGTGGCTGCGGATAGACACAGAACCTCTCATGTCAGCAGCAGCCGCGCCTCGTTGAGCACACGATCCATCATGTCAGGCGTAAGCCGTCCCGTGTTGGTATTCTGCAGACTGGGATGGTAGCAACAGAGTACGCTTAGTCGTTTCCATCGGCCCGCAAGAGGGTCCGCATCACCTGCGGACCCTTCTATTTCGTATTGCGCCCCATGGCTGAACTTCATACGCGGTATCTCCATCCCCATTCCGCGCAAGGTGCGTAGCGTCTGTTCGAAGGCCACGCCGCCCAGACAGAGGAGCACCTGTATACGCGGCAGTAGGGCAATTTCCTGCGCCATGTAAGGACGGCAAGCGTTCAGCTCGTCGGCCACAGGCCGGTTCTGGGGCGGAACGCAGCGCAACGGCATGGTTATGAAACAATCCAGCAGGCGCAGACCGTCGTCACGATGCTCAGATGTCGGCTGGTTGGCAAACCCCGTCCGGTACAACGCGGCGTAGAGGAAGTTGCCCGACCCATCGCCCGTGAACGCACGCCCGGTTCGATTGGCTCCGTGCGCGCCAGGGGCAAGGCCGACCAGAAGCAGTCGCGCGTCTGGGTCTCCGAAACCCGGCACAGGCCGGCCCCAATAGTCCCATTCTTGGTAGGCTCGTCGTTTGGTTGATGCAACCTCCTGACGCCACGCAACCAGACGCGGGCATTGATGGCAGGCGATAATCTCTGCATGTAGCGAACTCAACGGTTCAGGCAAAGTAAAAGGCATAGCGTCGATCAGTGGCTTCTGGGACCATTCATATCAAGCGGTTCTTTCCCTTTTCGGTCGCCATTGTAGGTCGTCAAATGTCATATTACAATCTGCCGCGCACAGATTGCGTTCAAAAGCAGGTCAGGGTGCGGAGATGGGTACAGAGAAGCAAGGAGATTCCTCATGAGCTTGGTGGTTTCTGTAAGTGGTCAAGTGGAGGCGCCGACCGACATAGTGTACGGAATTTTGCGCGACTACGTGCGCCACCATCCACAGATTCTGCCTGACAGCTTCACTGCACTCACGGTAGAAGAAGGCGGTATCGGCGCCGGCACTGTCTTTGACCTGAGTGTCACCGTCCTTGGGAGGACACAGCAGATGCACATGGTTGTGGACGAACCGGAGCCAGGCCACGTGCTCATGGAGTCGGACACCAGCGACGGGACAGTGACGACGTTTACGGTAGAACCGGATGGACACGATCACTCGATGGTAACGATAGAGACCACTTGGCAGCCTGCAACCGGCATGTCTGCCATCGTCGACCGCGGCGTCAAACCGTATTATCTTCGCCGGCTCTATCGCCAGGAACTGCGCAACCTGGACAAATATGCACGTGGGC
>JBJYXA010000062.1:0-3865 GCA_046259705.1 Caldilineaceae bacterium | reverse complement strand
GAGGCAACAGGAGACCTAGAGGCTGCCTCTCATTTGGTGGAGCAGAGCCTGGATGCAAGTGCTCTTTGGGGTAAAGGATCGGTCGGTGCTGCTGGCGCCATAGCATTGGCGAATGTACGCACAGACCAAGGTGACTACGCGGCTGGGCGGGCTCTGCAAGAGCAAGCAGCACCTATCGTGCATCGGGCCCGCAACCATTTCACAGAGATCGCCTACTTGAACAGCGTGGGCCGACTTGCGCTTTCTTGCGGAGACTATGAGACGGCGCGGCGCTCCTATGGGAACCTTCTGGAGCTATCTGGACAGCAGGGGGATCGCCTGCTGTCTGCCCACGCGCACATCGGCCTGGGGCTGGCATTGCTTCGGCAAGACGATAACGTAGGGGCTCGCACGCATTTGCTCGCCGGGCTTGCTGTGGCGCTTTCCATCGCCTTGCAGCCCGTTCTTCTGTTTGGTGTGGCTGCGGCTGCTGAATTCTACGCCGCAACTGGTGACTACGGCTATGCAGCACAGCTGGCAACGGTGGCCAGGAATCACGTCGCAAGCGCAGCGACGACGAAGCAGCAGGCGAATTCCGTGTTGGCGCAGGTTACGCAACAGCGGGCGCCTGAAATACACGATCACGTCCTGCAAGGCGAACCTACAGCCGGCGTCGAGGCAGTGGCTCAGCAGCTTGTTGCCAAGCTTGCTCGAGATGACGGAGTATCATCTCAAATATCGCAGTTGGAATCGAGCCAAGAAGTATACGAGCCACTGAGCGAGCGCGAGTTGCAGGTACTGCGTCTGGTGGCGGACGGTAAGTCCAACCGGCAGATCGGTCGTGAGCTGTATCTTGCGCTGGGTACAGTAAAGTCGCACCTTCACCACATTTTCCAGAAATTGGACGTCCAAAGCCGGACGCAGGCCGTCGCTCGGGCGCTCGAACTGCGGATTTTGTAGCGTGATCTTCGCCTATCACCGTCCCCGGCAGCCTGTCCGGTACCAATAAACCCCCATAAACCTTTCAGAATCTATCCTTCGATTGATGACGCGCGTCTTCTACCGGTCTATGCTTCTTGGCGTGGAGACGGATCTTCGGATTTTCCTACCAATCACCACTGTAATTTCGACGAACTGAAAAGCCGGCGAGCTAGAGCGTGCCTGCAGTGCGACACATGAACGCCGGGACCGGTTGTTGCGTCCGCCCATCAATCGAGAGGAGACCACGATGGCACACCTGAGACCACTCTATCGTGTACCTGTTGTGACCATAGCTTTGTTAGTCGTCGCTTCGCTGATCATCGCCTGCATGCCGGTCAGCCCGGTTGCTGAGGTGAAGGCCCAGACTCAGGCCGAAGGTCCGGACATGGAGACCTTCTGGGCAGAGTACTCTGACAGCCTCATGGCCGGCGACGCGGAGCGCTGGATCGACCTGTGGCTGGACGACGGCGTGCAGCTGCCGCCGGATGCTCCGGCCAACGTTGGCAAGGAGGCCATACTGGCCAACATCGCCGGCGCGCTGGGGCAAATATCGTTTGAGGACTTCGTCATCGACAATGAGGAAGTCACCGTATCGGACGACCTGGCGGTTGTCCGCGGCACTTATTCGACCAATATGGTACCTACAGCCGGTGGAGATCCTCTTCCGGTCGACGGCAAGTACATGAGCGTCCTCATGCGCCAGCCTGACGGCAACTGGAAGCTCTATCGCGATTGCTACAACTCCAACGTGCCGCCGGCAACCGCAGCCGAACCTGATGTGGAAGTGGTGACCGCCGAGGTCCGCACCCTCTTCGATGAATACGGCGCCAGCCTGGGGGCCGGCGACGCTGAGCGCTGGATCCAGCTCTGGACGGAAGATGGCGTTCAGTCGCCTCCCGGAGCGCCGCCGAATGTAGGCCGAGACGCGATTTTCAACGACATCAGCGGAGCAATGGAAGCCTTCGCCTTTGAGGACATGCAGATCGATGTCGAGGAGGTCCTCGTGGCCGGCGATCTGGCCGTTGCCCGCGGCCCGTACACCGTCACTTATGTGCCCAAGGACGGCAGCGACCCGATCTTCGTAGACGGAAAGTACACCACCACCTTCCAGCGGCAACCGGACGGAAGCTGGAGGATCTACCGCGACATCTTCAACTCCAACGTGCCAGGCGGATAAACGACGCATGGGGAGGAGGAAGCCGCGATTCCCCCGACTTTCTCCTCCCTATGGTGTGTTCATTTCGCAGAAAAGTGGTTTACCTGATAGGCCGCTTTCGCACAGTGGAAGCGGTGTTGGCCATGAGATGATGTGCGTTCAGGCTGCCGACACCGGCGCGGGTAGCGCATCCTCCGTTTGCTCATCACTCGAGACGAGTTTTCGCCTCGGTAGGCCCAGGGCAAAGACGAGTCCCAGCAGTGCACCGAAGACCAACAACGACACCCCCGCCTTGAAGGCGCCGGTCCGTGCAAGATGATAGCCTTCTTTGAATTCGGCCGCCTGCTCCGGTGTGGCGCCCATTTCCTCCAGCGCGGCGTCAACCTCTGTATCGGATACGAGCTGTATGCTTTCCTCCGCAGCGGCAGTCAGCAGAGTTTTTTGCTCTGGTGTGTAGACCGTAGAGGCGTCGATCTCGCGCGTCATCATGGTCGTCAAGGTCGCCATCATAATTGTACCAATGAGAGCCACGCCGATGGCATTGCCGAGTTGCTCAAAGGTACCGCTTAGGCCCGCAGTCTCAGCTGTCTGCTCCGGCTGCACGGACGAGATGATCAGGTTGATAATCTGCGAGGCAATGAGCCCGCATCCCAATCCAAAAAGACCGCCTAGCGCTAGATCGCTGACAGTCGAGGTGGGCTGAATGCTGGCGCCAATTGCGCCCAAACCGGCAGAGCACACGACAAATCCCACCTGAATCATGCGGTTGGCAAAGAAGCGCGAGGAAAGACGCGCGCCGCCCAACGACGCCACGAGCACGCCGATGGAAAACGGCAGAAGCGCAATCCCTGTCTGCATCGCGGTCAGGCTGAACGACAGTTGCAGCATCAGCGGCAAGATATAGAGGTAGCCTGCCTGTATGCCTACCTGGGTGAAGCGGCTGGCGAAGCCTGAAATGATGCCGGGAACGTTGAATATGGACGGTCTGAACAGCCCGTCCAATCCTCTGGATTCCTGTCGATCTTCCCAGCGGAAGAGCAACAGGATGAGCAGGATGCCGAGCCCGATCAGGATGGGCGTAATGGATAGACCGAACGGGGCAACTTCTCGGCCGAAAAGGTCGAAGGGCTTCTTCGCCAGGAAGAAACCGTAGGTCTGGGCGAGCAATATACCGAGAACGATGGACGACCATCCAAGGATGGAGAGGATCGCGCCCAAGAAATCGAAGCGCGGCCCGCGATCAGGGAGAACATCGGCTGCGATGTACCGCACCATAAACAGAACAATGACAACAACAACCACTTCGGTACGAAACGCCCAGCGCCAGCTCAGATAGGTAGTGAAGAAACCGCCCACGATTGGCCCAACAGCCGCGCCGACGGCCGCCACTGCCCCGATCGTGCCGTAGGATGAAGCCAAGTCCGAACCCTTATACTGATTGCGCAAGATCGTTTGGATGTTGGGGATCATCAGTGCGCCGCCGATGCCTTCCAAGACGGACCAGCCTACTATGAGGACGCCGAGGGACTGGCTGAATGAAGCTGTGATGGTGCCTATGGCGTAGACGACAAGTCCAATCACGAAGATTCGCTTCTTGCCAAATATGTCCGCCAGCTTACCGCCGATCAGGATGGAAGCGGCCATGACAAGCGCGTAGATGGAGATGGCGGACTGTACACCGGTAACGGTGGTGCCGAGGTCCTGGACCAGCGCCGATATGGAGACGTTCATGATTGTCGTGTCGATGAC
>JBJYXA010000061.1:0-3501 GCA_046259705.1 Caldilineaceae bacterium | reverse complement strand
CGGGAATGACAAACTGGGGGCTTGGGCTCGGTCCTGCGGGCTGGCTTCGAAGAGTTGCCAGTGGATTCCGACCAAACTGCATGCCGGAATGACAAAGTGAGGATGCGTCTCACTCCTGCGGGTTGGCTTCAAAGAGTCGCCAGAGGATTCCGGCTAAACTGCATGCCGGAATGCCAGAGGGTGGGATGGTTTCAGGCCTGCGGGTTGGCTTCGATGAGCATGCCGGAATGGCAAGGAGGACGACTCGGCTTCGATCAGTCCTCCCTGTGTGTAAGTCAATGCAGTTGGTATGTCACTTGTGGCAAGCGACGCTGTCCCCGGCTGCGAAAATCGTCCGGCTGCATTCCGACAGAAGATCTGCGTAGATCGGCCAAATCGGGTTTGATCAGCGTCCCATTCTGCTCAATACAGCCTATCGGGGTCGAGGACGTTTTGCATGGGCGTGCCGTCCAGGTAGGCGCGCAGGTTGGCGCAGAAGATGTCCGTGAGGCGCGCGTTCTCGCGGTCGCTGGTGCTGGCCGAATGGGGACTGACGAGCACGGTGGGCATGTCCCATAGAGGGCTCTCGACGGGCAGCGGTTCGACTTGGAAGACGTCCAATGCGGCGCCGCCCAGATGACCTGAGCGCAGGGCCTCGATGAGGGCCGTTTCGTCCACCACCTGTCCGCGTGCGATGTTGATCACGATGGCGCCCTCGGGCAGCGTGGCGAATTCGTGAGCGCCGATAAGCTGCTCGGTCTCGTCCGTGTGTGGCACGCAGAGCACGAGATACTCCGACTGTCGCAGCATGTCGTCCAGCTCACCCGGTCCGAATAGCTCGTCCACACCGAGGTCGGCGGGATCTCTGTCCTGGACGGAGCGACCGTAGCCGAGAACGCGCATGCCTGCGGGCTTGGCCAGCTTAGCCACCGCGCGGCCGATCTTGCCCATGCCGACAATGCCCAAGGTGCGCCCGGCGGAGTCAGTGCCGGCCAGGCGTTCCCAATGTTTGCGCGACTGCTGTTCCTGGATACTGAGCATGTTGCGACTGAACATAAATATGGCCATGAGCGCAAACTCGGCCAGAGGTTGGGCGTGTACGCCACTGGCCGTGGTGAAAATCGTGTCGGGCATACGCGTTGCGTACCCATAGCGCCGAACCGATTGTCCGATGCCGGCACTCGTCGCCTGGATCCAGCGCACGTTGGGCGCAAGGTCGGGCAGGTCGTACAGGTTTGTGTAGTCAAAGTCGAAGAGGATGTCCGCCTGTGCGAGTAGGCTGCGCCAGGCTTGTTCGGCTTCGGGCGTGCGCGGAATGGGATTGCCGACGTGGTCGGCTGCGTAGCGCGGTGGTCGCAAGAGGTTGGGCTCGTAGATCACGTTCAGCTTTGGGTCCACCTGGCGGATGCGCTCGACGTGTTCTGGTTCAAGATAACTGGCAATGAGAACGGTTAGTTCTTCAGTGTCTTCTGGCATGAATTAGTCCTGGCTAGACGGTCGGTCGTTCTCGATATGCTGCACTGTCGACGGCAGTCTATCACAGGACGCCGCTTTCGGCGCAGATCAGTCGCCGAAATGCCTATCTGCGTCCCGGCCGCGTTCACCTGACCCGCCGGTTGTCAGCGTACACGATCGAAGAAGAGCTTCCACACTGGTTCGGGTTGGATTTGGCTCAAGCGGACCATTCGGCCAAGGTCGCCGTCATGGTGGAACGCCATCTTCCAGTCCATGCGCGGGACTTCGACGATTTCGCTGCGGCAGACGCTAGGATCCAGCATCCATGCGACATCGCCCAGGTCGAAGAATCCTTTGTCGTCGCGCTGGAAGGAGGGCTTGCACAGGCGATACTGGTGCAGGAAGGCGGGCAATCCGCCCTGGGGCAGCAGTCTTTGCTCGGTAACGGACATGGGACAGGTCAATTGTGTCCCGGTGTCGAACCAGACGAGTGGGACGCCGGATGCCAGGAGGCAGCGCGCGGCGCGAACGTCGCCGCCCACGTTGAACTGCTCGCTGCGCTGCGGCCACGACCATTCGGAGCGGGCATGAAAGACATAGCGAACTTTCGGCAAGATGCCAGGATCTAGAATGAGCGCTGAGGCTAGGTTGGACGCGGCTCCCAGGCCAAGCACCCATAGCGGATGATCCTCGTCTCCGGCGTGCGCTCGCTCAACAATCAGTCGTGCGCCTTCACTGTCCACCGGTTCGTCCAGATAGGGCATCGGGTCGCCGCCTTTCGCAACCGGGAACCGGCCCGCGGCGCCCGCCAGGTCGAGCAGCTCTTGGAGCAAGTCAAAGGACTGCTGAATGCTCACGCGTCCGGCAGATTGTGCAAAATGCGTGGCGACAAAGCCTTCGATGTGAAAGCGGTCCGGCGAACGTATGGCAAGGGCGATGGCGTACAGGTCATCTATCTCATTAGCCGTATCCGAGTCGATAACCATGCGAATTGGTTGGTCAGGTGGGGGTCGGGTCGGTACGGTGCGAGTATGCATGGGGGGGTGTCCTTCGTTTCCAATGCGACGTGCTAGGATGCTCGATCTCCGCCGAGTGCAGCCGTTGGTCACGACAAGCCTGGGCACAGGCTGCAAGCGACCGGCGTTCCAACGTTCTCACTGTGGGCGCAACGCGCAATAGCATATCAGTAGAGGTACGCTGTGGCTATTGATGGCAAGCGGCTGTTGTGCTATAACGGTGTTACGAGCGACAACCACTTTTCATTCCAAAACAATCCAGGTAAGTACCGCTAGCGCAATCCCGGCAACCGTCATTCCTGTAAGCCAGCTTGGACGAAGCAGAAAGGGAGGGCAATCAAACCACAGCGAAGCGCCTCGCTAGCTGAGCCGGCGACGCGCGCCATCATTCCAGCATCACAACCCACATACACTAGTCAGGAGGGAGACGAGTGATGAACACGAAGCGGATCGCTCTTTCATTTCTGGCGTTGGCATTGTTACTCGTTGCGGTATCACAATATGCTACCGTGCGTGGTCAGGATGAGAACCCGGAAGCGGCCACTTCGGACGACGCGGACACACTTTCCTTGCCAGACGAAGTAATTGGCGATGCGGTCGCTGATCCGTGGCGTATGTTGGACGCTAGAGTGGAACCGGATCCTTACACTGTTCCGGCCCCCGACACGTCTGAGCTTTTGGAGCCGTCTGAAGCAGATGAAGTGCTTGCCGAAGACACTGTGTTGGCCGACGGTGTGCCCGTCCAGGGCAGGATCGCTACGTCCGCGGGATCGCCGCTGAACGGTAGTTATGACATCCGGATGGCATTGTACACTTCGGCTTCGGGTGGCACGGCCGTATGCGTAGATACAGACACGGTTGCAGTGGTGGATGGTCTATTCACGGCTATTCTTAACAGCTGTACACCTGAAGATATCTCGGGGCAACAGCTCTATCTGGGCATCAAGGTGGGTACCGATCCGGAAATGGCGCCGAGACAGGCGGTCTACGGGACGCCCTATGCGCACAGCCTGCGTCCGAACGCGGTGATCGATAACACAGTTAGTGGACA
>JBJYXA010000060.1:0-1714 GCA_046259705.1 Caldilineaceae bacterium | reverse complement strand
CCAGATGGTAAGACGCCGCAACCCGCTGGACGAACTGCTCCAACTCCGGCTGCCGCAGCAAATCCCGCAGCTGGGGCTGACCCAGCAGCATCAACTGCAACACCAAGTTCTTGTCCGAATTGATGTTGGACAGCAGCCGGAGGTGTTCCAAATTTTCGCTGCCGAGATTCTGGGCCTCGTCGACGATCAGCAGTGTCCGCTTGCCCTTGGCGTACTGATCGATCACGAAATCAACGAACACCTGGTGCAGGTCGACCCTCGGACCCGCATCGGTTTTGAGATCAAAGCAGGAGCACACCCACTCCATCAAGTTCCCAAGCGACTGATGCGTATGCGAAATCAGCCCGATCGTAAAGCTCTCGTCGAGCCGATCCAGCAAACACCGCATTAAGGTCGTCTTGCCGACCCCGATCTCGCCGGTCAATACGATGAACCCAGCCTGGTTCAACAGCCCGTATTCGAGAATGGTAAGCGCTTCCTGATGCTTTGGACTCAGGTAGATAAAACCCGGGTCCGGCAACAACGAAAACGGCTTCTCCCGTAGTCTAAAAAATGACTCGTACATCTTCCCTTGGCTCAGCTACCGCTCGACTTCGTACATGACCGTCGTGCGGCCAAGAAGGTTTTCGGCCTTTCGTTGATCGCCACGCGGGAGTAACTGATCCGAACGGCGCGTTTGGTTCCCATACAACCCTTCTGCTCGAGGGTAGGAGTTCGCAGGAGAGGCATTGCGTGCATCAATCAACTGTCTTGGTCAGCGGCAACGCCGATCGCGCCGCGTAGCGGCGCTCCCACGAATCGCTCCCACCGGCAACCTGTTGGAGTAGCGCGGCTATCGCACACCTCACGATTCCCGATTAGTCTGGTATGAACCGATGTAGCGATCCGGCGATCGACTGGGCAAACTCGGTCAAAATCCGATCGGCGTTCGCGACGTCCTCGCCAAGCGGAACCTCCGTTGTCAGCCGAACCAAAGCGCCATCGGTTCGATTGCGCAGCAGGGAATCCACGAACAAATTCCACTTCACCAGATATTCATTGGTCATGAAGCGCCCGCGTTGCTGGAACCAATAATAGACCAGCAAACGTTCGTCTCCCATCTGGATCAGTGATCGATTCACTCGAAGTGGTCCGCCACCCTTGCCCGCGCCCGGGACGTCGACCTGAGAAAACTGCTGGATCTGCCAACCGCCCCCGGGTAAACAGGTCTTGGGTGAATGCACTGACGCGCCCTTGCGCTGCGACTGGTAGTAAGCGACGTAAAGGTTCACCGCATCGCCGTTGCTCGAAGAATATCTCGACATTAGATAGTCATCCAGCTTGAGCGCGTCGAGGTAGATCTGATCCATCCGCTCTGTTCTGCCCTTCCAATCACCAACCACTTTCGGGAAGAACAACAGATCTGTCCGTTCAGGAATCGCCTCCTCGCGCTCTGGCAATGCTAGCGAAACCACTGCGCCAACAGCGAGGGCGGCCAGCACCCCATAAAATGACGAGGGTATGGTCCGATGCTGGACAATGCGGCCCTTCGCCAACGGCTCTGGCCCTTCGATAGCGAATGCCTCACGTAAAGGCAACGGATTCTTCCCAACCTTAGCCAATAGCCACATCAAGAGCACCAAGATCGCGGCGCAGGCCATAAAGACAACCCAGCCCTCGAAATCGTGCAAAAATCCCTCGGCCTGTTCGATTCCACCGTACTCGACCAGCACGC
>JBJYXA010000059.1:0-1503 GCA_046259705.1 Caldilineaceae bacterium | reverse complement strand
CGGTGGACCGTCCTCCCAGACTACGCCAGGCGTACCGTCCAAAGCGTGTTGCGCGAAAGAGCGCCTTAACAGGAGAACGGCAACCTGCGTCCGGGGAACTCCGAGCAAATAGCAAGGAGGCCACGATGGAAGTATATCTCGGGATTGATTGGGGTGAAAGCAGTCATGCGGTGGTGTTTGTGGATGGGGAAGGGAAGGAGTTATGTCGGAAAAAGGTAGAGCATAGCGTGAACGGGTTTGGCGAGATTGACGACCTGAGAAGAGGGTTAGGGGTCACAAAGGAGGAGTGCGTGGTAGGAGTGGAGACAGCGCACAATCTGATAATCGACTGGCTGTTGGGGTATGGATATAGCCAGGTGTACGTGATCCCGCCGAACGTAACGCGCAGCCGGCAGAGGAGCTACCGGCAGAGTGGAGCGAAGACGGATGAGAGCGACGGGTATTTGATAGGGAATCTGCTGCGGACGGAGCGGCATCGGATGATCCAGTGGCGACCGGACAGTGAGTTAACGCAGCGATTGCGAGCGAAAGTGAGATTGCGCAGCCAGCTAGTGGTGGACAGGACGGCGCACTACAATCAATTGCGGCAGACGTTGCTACGCTACTATCCTGCGGCACTAGAGCCGTTCGGGCTGAACAGTCGGATAGCGCTGGATTTCGTGCAAAGGTATCCAACACCGGCGGCAGCTGGGAAGCTGAAGTACAGTGAATTTGAGAGTTTTGCGAAAGGACATAGGTACCCGGCGAATGGGATAGCGGGAGCGTATGCGAAGTTGGGGGTGGAGCAACCGACAGCCTTGCCGATAACGGTGGAAACGTATCAGGAGGAGGCTGTGCTGCTGGCGCAACTGCTAAGCGAGGTGAAGGGGCACATAGGACGGATAGAGAGATCCATTGCGGAACTGTTCAGTCAGCATGCGGATCGGGAGATATTTGCGTCACTGCCAGGCGTAGGCGAGCACTTGGCGCCTGCGCTGCTGGTGAAATTTGGCGATGATAGGGAGCGTTTTCCCGACGCAGGGGCAATCCAAGCGTTGGCAGGCACGGCGCCGGTAACGTCACAGAGCGGGAAAAGCCGTTCTGTTCGCTTTCGCCAGGCGTGTGACCACGAGTTCCGAACCTACATGTACCAGTGGGCCGCATTGTCAATCAAATACTCACCTTGGGCGGCCACCTATTACGCACAGGCACGACAACGCGGACTGTCGCACAATCATACCTGTCGAGCGCTAGGCAACCGCTGGCTGAAGATCCTGTGGAAGCTATGGCAGAACAGAGAGTGCTATGACCAGGATCGACACCTGGCAAAGACTCTCTACTTCCGCCAGAAATCCCACTGATCATGTTGTATCAAATCTATATGTAGCGCTACCTGTTCGGAGTCTTCGGGTGACTACGGGGTTATACCAAGCTTTTCCGTGCAGCGGCGTCCAAATCGGCATTCGGACATCGCTAAACGCGCGCGCTTTACCCCCATTCTGGGACTTGACAAAGCGTGTCCAC
>JBJYXA010000058.1:0-4745 GCA_046259705.1 Caldilineaceae bacterium | reverse complement strand
ATAGGCCAGATCGAAACGCCCATAATCTTCCGGCCCCGGCCTGCCTGGCCAGTTAGCGGACCTGATTGAGAGCACACCTACCAGCGCACCAGCCGAGAAGACAAGCGCCGAGCTACTGCTGTCAATCAGCAGTTATCTACTCAGATTAGGCCGGGTCGGTAGGAACTGGTCTCATGAACTGGCAGCGTTTTTAACAAACGCCTGCGGCCGATGCCTCGTTGCAGCGTCCGACAGCGTGTGACCATGCATGCTGAAATCTTGTTGATCGGGTGTGGGTAGACTGGTCGGTAGCGGGACTAGATCCACGCCGAAATACTCTCGCCGCAAATCAGCATAATCACTGCTGCGATCGAAGCGTCGCGCAATGATACCGCCGGACATTGGATGCACTCGTCTTGCTATCGAGAGTCGTGCACTAATCCAAGTTGCAGGGTACATATGTTTGACGCTCATGGGCTGGTGCTTCATCTTTCGCAGGAACCTAGCGAGGTTTCGCGGCAGTCGCTTGGCAGAATAGAACGACCTGTAGCAGTCAAACAGCAGGTCGTGAGCCTCATTCTTTCGAATGCTCGGGTGCTGCCATGTCAGGCTATCGGAGCTAATTCTGTCGATATTGTTCTCAGTGATGAGATTTCGTTTGCGAAAGTCGTCGTATTGCTCGGTGCCAGGAATCGGCACCATGATATAGAATGAAGCGAAGTCGGGATTTATTGCGAGTAGCTTTTCGAGGTGGTTCCGAACGTCTTGCGCTTCATCTTGCTCGAAGGCGATGATGTTTGAGAAGTGACTAGCGATGCCGTAGTGGTCGCACAATCGCACAATCTCGACGTATTGATTGGGATCGTTGTGGCCTTTGTGTGCCGCCTTGAGTGTGTCCCTTTTGAACGACTCCACGCCTATGAATATCTGGACGCAGCCAGCCTTGCCTAGCATCTCGACAAACCGTTCGTCACGCGCAACCATGGCATCGCATTGCACGAGGAATGGCAATTTGAGTTGCTCCTCGACGAGAGCTTCGAGGAGTTGTTCCGCAAGGGTATACTTGTTGAAGTTGTCGCTTGTAAACATGATCAGGCCTGCACCGGCAGACTTGGCGACGCGGAGCGAATGCAGAGTAGCTTCAAGCGGTTGGTAACGAATCTTGTTGCCAGCTATCTTGATGATAGAGCAGAAGGTGCAGCGGTAAGGGCAGCCCCGCGCAGGATAGATACCCTGCATGCCCATCGCGTAACGAGAAAGCTGCGCCTTGTCTTGGGGTTTGATTACGACTGGCGGCAATTCGGAAGCCCATCTCTCGTCCATACCGTAGACCGGACTTAGTTGACCAGATACGGTATCACGCAAAATTTCTTCCCAGACCACCTCTGCCTCGGCAAGCGCAAAGCTCACCCCTCGTTTCTGCTGCTCTTTGGTATCACATGTCATAGCGTGGGAGCCGCCCAAAACTATGTGACGGACGCCATGTTTCATCGCGTATGCTGCAAGGTCAAGCGCCCGGTGGTACTGGCTGCTCATCACACCCACGAATGCTACGAGGGTCTCGCATCTTGGATCGCTATGTAGAAGGTTAAGATACTCTAGACTTGGCTCCACGTATTCATCAATCATGTGAAGCTCGACAGGGTGTCCGCCGACTTCGTTGGGAGTCATGCCGCCAATGTGCGACAGAGTCGCGTTAGGCATGAAGCCGAAGCGAAACCTCGCCACATTGCCTTGGTCATCATATTTGCTCGGTTTGAGCAGGACGACTCTCAAGGGCGTTGTCATTACAGGTCACCTCCAGCGGCGACGATAGCGGTGCCGACTGAGCGTTGTACCCCCATACATACGGCACCGCTAAGCAGCATTTAAACCTACATGGGAATATTGCCGTTGGCGTGAAAACTGTCAAGCTGACCGCCCGCAATACTCAGGCACTTGCGCCAAAACAACGACCTGAACCTACCCGATACCGCCATGCCGAAAAGTCGGCGTGCAAGGTCGAGCGGAATTTATGACCCCAGGCACAACTCCCCAAAAGCGGCGTTCTTTTTGGCCGCCGCGCGAAACTTGATACCTTGCTTCGCGTCATCATGCAGCCAGTGCGGCAGATCATCAGCATGGAGAAACGACCACACCCTCACGAACGGACAGGCGACCAGCGGCCGCAGGTCCAGAGCGGATTTTGCGACGTCCTGCGAAGGAGTTGCAGTGCAAGTTTTGCGAACTAGCCTTGACCGTTGGCTCTCGTAACGGCAGAGTTCGATCAACAATGTCTTTCGGTCGCGACAGGTAAGCCGCCGCCTCTCGCGGTAGACTCCGCATGGCTGTGCCGTTACCACGTACGTCTTCAAAAATTGCAGCGATCCGTCGGCTAAGCGGAAGGTGGGAAGTATTTTCACCGGATAAGCAGCGCCGGTCGAGAAGTAAGGCTCGCGCGCTGGGACAGAGCAAGCCACGCGCAGCTGGTGACGCGAGGCACTGCCCGATTGACGACTGCGTTCGGCCAAAGCAGCGCTGGTCAGTATGCCGGTGGAGCTCTAGGCCCAAGAGGGGCCTTCATCCAACCACTCCGTCTGGGAGTGGTACCTGATTCTTAACCCGTCTAAGAGGATTTTCCACCACGGGCGGCAGGAAGCGAGGCTGACCAAAGAACATGAAAATTCAGCCAAGACCGATGCGCCAATCTGAACTTTGCGATTTCGAATCGCAAGACTGCCTCAAGAAAGCGCGTAGCAGCGCATCGCCAATCTAAGTCGGACAGCCTCCTTAGGCCAGAGAAGCACTTCACTCCCGAGACCTGAATAGCCATTAGACGCATGTCACGAATTCACGAAACCTTAGAAAGCCGACTGCTCCGTTGGCGCTTCAATTTCTTCCCCTGCTACCGCCGAACCGGCGCAAGAATACGATACGTTTCGCCAGATAAGCGTCGCGTTGATGTGACCTTACCACTCAACTGGAAAACCAAAGGCTACTTTGGTGTAACTTTTGGCGGTAGCATCTACGCCGCGACGGATCCAGTGCTGATGGTAATGCTCAACCTTTTACTTGCCAACCAAGCAAAGGTTTGGGATAAATCCGCGACTATCACGTTTTTGCGGCCCGGCAAGTCAGAGCTAAAGGCGTCGTTCACGATTTCCGATGACGCCATGGCAGACGTCGTCGACAGCCTGCGAGAGCACAAAAGCTTCGAGCGCACCTATGAGGTTCAATGGCACGACGAGCGTGGGCGCCTATGCGCCAATGTACAAAAGACACTACATTTCCGGCGTATCTAACGGTGATTCCAGCGAATACTTGAGCAGCAAAACCAATGATCAATCTTTCCTCATGCTAACTGGGAAAACGCATCATGCCAAAGCGAAACGAAGCCGAGATTGCGCTTGCAGCATCACTCAATCGCTACGCAGATTCCAATAACGGAAAAGCGACGCTTCTATTCGGTTGGCATTGCGCGCTATTTCTGATTTCAGTCGCCGGCGCCATCGTTCCCGAGAGTCTGGCGCTGCGAATATTGTGTGCGACGCTAGCCGGCGTTCAGATATCAGCGCTGTTCGTCATCGCTCATGACTGTGCGCACGGCGCCTTTTTTGGCACGAAAGCGGCGAACCACATCGTTGGAAGACTGGCAATGCTTCCGGCACTGCATAATTTCACGATGTGGCGGATTGTTCACAACCGATGGCATCATGCGACGCCGAACGTTCGAGGTCTAAACAGCTGGTCGCCAATGTCCCCCACGGAGTTCAGGGCCGCGCCCTTATGGCGCCGGCTGCTGGAGCGCCTTTATCGTACCCCTGTGGGCTTTCCCGTTTACTACGTCGTTGAGCGCTGGCTTTCCTACAAACTGCTCCCGGGCGTCTCGATTCCGACCTCCTTGCAGTCCGCGGCTTGGCGCGACTTTGTGGGCATTTTGGTGTTCTTGATTTTGTGGCTGACAGCCAGCGCCTCCTTAGGCGCGGCAAGCGGCCGAACGGTAGCGGCAGCTATCGGCCTTGGCTTCGCGGTTCCATATTTGCTGTGGAGTCTATTAATGGCAAAGACGGTGTACCTGCAACACACGAGCCCCGTGATCCCTTGGTTTGCTCACGAGCGCGCATTCGCCGAGCAGGCCGGACAGCAGGACGTGACCATGTACGTGCATATGCCCCGCTGGTATGGCTTTATCTCGAATGAAATTATGGAGCACACGGCTCATCACATTCACCCGAGGATACCTCTTTACAATCTGCGCTCCGCGCAGCAGGAATTAGAAGATCAGCTAGGCGCTCGGCTGATCCAGAGCACCCTTTCGCCCGCCACGTTTCTGCGCACGCTTCAAGTCTGCAAGCTTTACGACTACGACCGCCATTGCTGGTGTGACTTCCGCGGACGGGTCACGGCACGGGTGCCGGTCGACTACACCCTGAAAACAAAGTCCGACGCGGACATAGACATCACTTCATCGGCGTTGCGCACAGGCTGAACCGCACCGCTGGTAGTTTTCCGGACGGCTGGGAGCATGTACAGGTGCTGACAGACGCAGTCGAACAGCTGGGCGAGATCGAAGCTCAAGGAACGGTTCTATTTCTGTGGAGTTCTGGCGGTCCAGGATGATTGTAGCGAGCGCCGACCTTGACACCGGATAGCACAGGCGTGAATACGGCTGGGCGGACAACCCATACTGTCCGCTAAGGGTCGAAAGCCGTCAGTTCGGCGCAGGACGCCCTATGTCCGGTCTGGGAGAGGAAACGGACCCTCTTGGGAGGGCGCCTGACGGTGAC
>JBJYXA010000057.1:0-5747 GCA_046259705.1 Caldilineaceae bacterium | reverse complement strand
GATTCGGTGACGGCCATCTTTGACTTGTCCACTGTCTTGGCGATGGATTTGATGTTGCGGAACAGCAGCCAATCGATCAGGCCGACGAGCAAAATGAGTACAATCAGGATCACTCCCTCTAGGATGCTGCTGACCTGGCTCGAGAAAACGGCCAGCACTGCGATACCGACCGGGTTCAGAAGATAAGGCACAGCCAATGGATAGAGCGCCATGTCCATGGGATCCTTAGGGTGTTCCTCCACGTCCTCTTCTTTGCTTCCACCGATGAGCATTTGCAGCGCCATCAGTAGCAGCACGATCCCGCCGGCGACCAGCACCGAGCCGGTGGTGAAGTGCAACATCGTCATCAGAAACCAGCCCAACAGCGCCAGGATCAGCGACCATGTCATCGCCGTGCGTACGGCCTTATTTGCAACTGCCTTGATGCTCGACTCGTCCATGGTAGCCGTCATCTCGATGAAGGGGACGAGCGCGATCTTCGGCCCAATACCGATTAGCAACAACATGAACACTTCAAAGACTTCATGCCAGGTGAGTTCCCCGGATATCATGCGCACCATCCTCCTTTTGCACAGTCTCGTAAAATCGACTGACATCGGTCCCGCGACGGCCGTCTATTCGACGTGCGCGCAGAATCGGTACAACCCCGCCACCTCGACTCTTCGGCCGAGGTGGCGGGGCACCCTCCGCTCATTTATGCCGCGTTCTCTGGCCCGCCTTGGGGCAGGGTCGGCTTTTGTGCGGCCTCTTCATCCGGTGTGGACGTATCGCGAGCGGTCGCTTCGTCCTGATTGGCCCCATCGCCAGCAGTCGCTTCCGGTTTCTGCTTGGCAACGCTTGCGGCGACAAGCGCATCGTCCACGTTCGCCGACATCTCTTCCCGGTCGGCATCGCGAGCGCGATTGTAGAAGGAAAGCCCTATCAGAACCAGACCGCCAAGGATCGCCGTCCAGCCGACGATGCGCGTCGCTTGCTGCACCTGTTCGCCGCCGGCGAACAGCACGTAAATCAACAGGATTCCAAAGAGTGTGAAGAACACCCCCTCGATCAGTCCCGAGCGCCGGCGCGTACCTGAAGCTTGCAGCGCCACGAAGAATCCGGTCAGGCCGAAGATCAGACTCCCGAGCCCAAAGACCACGAGCCCGGCCTCAAGGCCCAAGTAGTCGAGGAAGAAGAGTAGCAGAATCGCGCTACCGGCGAATACTGCGATGGACCCTCGCGCAGAGATAAGGGAATCCACTCGTTCGGGCGCCTTGCCGCGTAACACCGCCCACAGCTGTATGATGCCGGATATCACCAGCACAGCGGCCAAGAAGAGGGCGACGTTGATCGTCGTCTTGCGCGGGTCGATCAGAATGAGTATGCCGATTACGCTCATGACAATGCCCTCGACCAGTACCACCCACCAGGGTAGTCCTGCCCGCCAGGGCGCCAGTTGTTTCGCCGTGTCCAGTGATTCCTGCTTGAGACTGTCTGTGAATGACTTTTCCTGCTTGTCGTTCATTGACCTTGTGTCCTCCCTATCGGTACATGAAAGATTCGGGAACGCCACCAAATTCACTGGGGCTCCATGCTTACTACGTGCGAGTAGCCGGAACGTACGATCTGGCTGTAATGGCCTACACCTCTATTCGTTTAACAGAAAGAATCGTCATACGCAAGACGCTCAAATGGCTGAGGATCCCAGCGAGGGCTGCTTGGTCCTCAACTCTTCCTACGAGTACAGTCGTAGGCGCTCCATCAGGTCGCTGTTGCAGCTTGACGTCCAGCCCCCACAATTCATCCGACCAGCTGCGATCGAGTGTGCCATGGACGACAATCTCATAGTCAGCAGGACTGTGGACGGATAGATCGGGCGCCGGTGAGTCTGTCATCATCACTTCACCCCCAACAATGCAGGTAGGAATCACGTAACCCATTAGGTGTCTTTTCAGTGCTACGAACGAGTCCCGTTATCAAAGTGCCGAACGTAGTTGAGCAGCCCATCTGGACCGTCGATCTGGCTGAAGAAGCCATCGGCGCCGGCGTCCAGCGCTGGCTGCAAATCCTCGACATGGCTGCCAATGGCGACCACAAATGGGCGGGGCATAAGTGCATGCAGCCTAGCCAACAGGTTCGCAAAGCAAATCCGCGGGAGCTTCGAATCAACCAGTATCAGATCGGCTTCTTGTAGCTCGGCAGCCGTGAGTAGCGCCTCGCCGTCCGCCGCCTCGCCAACCATCGTAATGTCGGGCTGCTCCTGGAGCATTGTCTTCATCGCCCACAATGCAGTCGCATTCTGGACTGCAACAATTATGCGCACCATACCGCACCCCCCATTCCACGAATCAACATGCTGCGTTACTAGTCTATCGTTTTGCAGCGCAACGATTGGTAGCAACAAACGCGTAGATTTCGCGTATCTTGGTGCGACAAGCGCTATATAGATGCACGGTCCAGCTGCGCGCGTGAATAGACGATCATGCTAAGCGTAGCAAAGCATATCCGGTCGTGCGACGAAGGAGTCTTCACTACATTCAGAATGATAGGTCTGAAGCGGTGAGACCAGTTAGGGGAGAAGACCCAACTCTTGTGCCGTGGCTACTGCCTGGCGGCGGTTCTGTACGTTGAGCTTCTGGAAGATGTTGCCCGTATGTTTGTGGACCGTTCTCTGCGAGATCACGAGCTTCGCCGCGATCTCTTTGTCGGTCAACCGCCGGGCAAGCAGGAGCAGGACGTCAACTTCTCGAGGCGTAAGCAGGTCTGCGCTGCGAAAGTCAGTAAGAAAAGCCGGCCTAGATTCTGATCGCGCGACTTCTTGCTCCAGGGCTGGCGCCGCCATCCCAGATGCCGCAAAGACCTTGTGCAGAAACTGCCTAGACCGGCCGTGCATGTGCAAGCGTGCCAGTAGCGGGTGAAGTTGCGGTGAAACATCGGCCACCTTGCGGACGGTGCCGCAGCGCGCGGCAATATCGATAGTCTCCGCTAGCAATTCCATCGCTGCTGACTCATCGCCACGCTCATATCGGAGCAGGACCTCAAGGAGGCCGATCATGGTGGCGTAGCGCGGCTGGTAATCTAGACGGGCAAGTTCCCGCAAAGTGGTCAGCAGTTGAGCTGCGGTCTGAATACTCTCCGGCGAACCATTCGCAATATGCGCGCGTATCGCAGTACACGCAGGGATCTCCCAGTGTTGCGTAGTCATCTGGAGCTTTGGATCGGTCGCGAAGTGCTCAGGGGGAACCGCGCCATCGAACCCGTGTTCGAGTCTCCAGGCCAGACTATCGGCGATAGCGTGGCCCTGGGGCGAGCCCACCTGGCGCACAAAGGCCGAAAGCCTGTGAACGGCAGATGTCGCGTGCCGGCATCTGCCCGTGGCCTGGTAGATATACACAAGGCCAGTTAGGCTATCGATCACGGCTCGTGCATGGCAACTCTCATGGATTTCCCAGACTTCTGAAAAGTGGCGTTCGGCGCGATCAAGATCATTCCTCTGATAATAAACCCATCCCAAACCAAAATGCACCCAGCCCTGGAAAAACGGAGTTGGATTGGCGCCGGCCATATCTCCGAGACGTTCGATCTCCATGCAAAAGGAATCCACCTGCTCATCAGCGTACAAGAGCGAACAGAGCTCCAGCTGCAGTCGTAGGGCGCGCACCGTAATGCCTAGTGTGGCCTCTCGGCGAATCGCGAGTCGAATGGCTGCCGCAACCTGCTCATGCGGTTCTCTCTTTGCCCGAGCATGAAAAATCGACATTTCCGCGAAGCTGCGCGCGGAAGAATACCTGGGCGGCAACGCTTGCAGCGCAGCCGTGGCGTGCTGAATAGCCCGTTCTGGCGCAGCAAACCAACTCAGGAACAAGGATTCAAGCGCCATAATCTGGCCCCTGAATTCCGCCGCCTCATCTCTAGAATACTGTGGGCCAGCATCGTTGAGCGCAGACATCGCGGTTTCGAGTAGCGCGTGCGACTTCTCCAGCCTCTGCCGTGCGTGGGCTAGATACGCTGACGGCACCATGATGCCTGGCCGCACGTGCAGTGGTTCAGGAAGCAGGTCTAGCCACGCTTGCAGGCGCTGCCAATCAGACACATTGACCAGTTCGTATGCGTGCCGTTCCACGATGCAAGCAGCGCGTTGAGGTTCGCTGGACTGTAACGCGCAAGTGACGGCCTCTTCGATGAGTCCGGCTGCTTCGAACCACTCACCGGCCCGCATATAGGTTCTGTCTATGGCACCGGCACCATCCTGCCGCCGCAGCCGTTGGGCAAGGAAGTCTCGGAACAGTGCATGAAAGCGATACCACTCACCCGTCTCATCCAGGCGAGCAACAAATAGATTCGACTGCCACAGCTCGTCCAGCGCTGTATGGCAATCCAGGTCCGGAGCGAACTCGACGCTCACCGCTTGCAGTAGGCCCGCGCTGAAACGATCAAACAGAGCTGCACGCGCCAACATGGTTCGTACAGGCTGGCTGAGGTCCACCATCACTTCGTCCAGCAAGTAGTCTGCAACCAGGTGCTGGCTGCTCCGAATCAACGCCGCGGCAGGTTTGCCCTTGTCCTCGTTGTCCTTGATGGCCATGGAGAGAATGCCAAGCGCTGCAGGCCATCCTTCGGACTGCTGGACCAGCGTGGAAATCGACTCTTCCTCAACCACCGAACCTGCCACCGATTGGACGAACGTCAGCCCTTCCGCAGCCGAGAACCTTAGTTGCTTGCTACGAATCTCGGTGATCTGACGGCGGCCGCGCAGACGAGAGACCGGAAGCGGGGGATCTGACCTTGTGATGATGACAATTTGGACCGCCTGGGGCAACCACCCAATGACGCGCGCCATGAACTGGTGGATCTCCAGGCTCGTGATGAGATGAAAGTCGTCGACAAACAGCACCAGCCTGTCACCGACATCCACCAGATCCTGTAGGAATAGATCGGCGAGGCGAAGGGGGGTCAGCGACGTATCCACATCTAGATGACGCAGGATATTCTGACCAAAACCAGGAACTGCAGATTCTATAGCGGCCGCGAGATAGGCGACGAACGTGCCAATCACGTCGTCCTGTGAATCAAGCGACAGCCATGCATACGGATGCGGCAAATTGTCGGCGTACATGGAGGCCAGGGTCGTCTTGCCGAATCCGGGCGGCGCCGAGATCAGGATCAGGTTTGCCTGCGATTCCCTCAACTCGGAAAGAAGCTCCTCCCGCCGGATAAGAAATCCTGCGGTCCGAGGCGGACAAAGCTTGGTGCCAAGAATGTGTGGTTGTAGCGACGGATCCTGGACTGTCACGGCGCGCTGCGCTACCTTACTAGATAAAGACCCCAACTCGACTACCCCGATGACTGCTCCGAACCTGCTGGCATTTGGTTGCCGCGACGCACGAATGCGGGACGCACCTTTCCACAGCAGCGCGAGCCCAAAACTGGGAGTTCAGATGGTCAACGATGTTCTCCAGAGTGCGCCAACTCTAGTGTACCATCGTGTCCCAATTTGCCAACCCCTCGAAATCCACTCGCCCTACACGTTACCGTCCTGGCAAAATCGCAGGCCATTCTTTTGCAACACCGCAACGGGGCTGCCCGCTATTGGACAGCCCCGTTGCTCCGGCATTCGAAACGTATCATATATTGCTTCGTGCTTCCACGCTGAATGCGAATAAATCGCTTATCTGAATTTGACACGCAAGGCCGGATTAGCGTATTCTATTCGTACAAGATGCTGAAAGTTCTGACCCAGTTGCTCGAAGGCCGTTCAGACTGACATG
>JBJYXA010000056.1:0-1564 GCA_046259705.1 Caldilineaceae bacterium | reverse complement strand
GAGAACGTTGACGGCGACGTTGTCCGGGTCGGCGAATCCGGTCACGTCCACCGGGTCCCAGATCGTGCCATTTTGGCTGCGCCACAGCTGGCTGGCATTCCCCCGCCCGGTACCCGCGTACAGATAGCCATTGAAAGCCGCAAAGTCTTCGATGGCCGGCGGCGCAGTATCATGCGCGTTGCCGAAGCCTGGTTGGGTCACGGCCGTCCACGTCACCCCGTCCGCCGAGCGCAGTATCTCGGCTCCGTCAAACAGTGGTTCAGGATCGATCGGATTGTCGGTCCCGGCATAGAGATAGTCGTTGAAGGATTCTATCGCGCTGACCTCAATCACTTGCGCGTCGCCGAAGCCACTGCTGTTAGCCTGCTGCCATGTCGATACGGCCTGCACGGCGGCCGATACGCTGCCGGCCAGAACAAGAAGAAGCCCGGCCAGACCCATTAATGATAACTTCTTTTGCATCATTTCGTTCCTTTCCCTTCTCAGTAAACAAAGCAGGTTCCCACATCCGCAAGCGGACAACGAGAACCTTTCATAAATTTGTGTATCAGGATGGATAGCATCGACAGATAGCCCACAGGTGCGCATTTGGGTGAGGAATAGTCCTCACCCAAATGCGCTTGCTGGATGTTAATCCTCTAAGGTGTAGTTACTGTGGCCGTATTCGACCAGCCTGACGGCGTTGTGTTTGAAAATGCCTGAGCCCGGTAGTAGAAGGTTACACCACGTGCCAGGTCCTGGCTGAGGGCTGTCACGTCTGGCCCGACTGTGGCGTTCACGACTCCGCTCGTAAAGGCTGCGTCATAGGCACGCTGGATCAGGAATCCCGCCTCGCCTGTCGAGTTGTCCGTCCAGCTCAGCGTGACCGTGGCCGTCTTCTTGTTCTTCACGACGGCGCTTCCGGCCAGGTTGCTCGGGGCTGTAATCGTGTCTACCGGCCCATAACCTCCCCTGGAATCCAGGGTCAGCGTCGGCCATCCACCGCCAGGCGGGATTTCATTAAGCGCCGGATTGGAGTAATCCCAGGTATCGCCCACGACATTGATTGCGTATACCTGGTAGTCGTATGTGTCCTTGGAATTGCCGATGGGATCGGACCACATCCGCGGGCCGGTCCCTGGTCCGACGATATCCCTATCGGACGGGACTGTTGCCACGATGCTCCACTGATTAGTACCGCTGATGGAGCGCTCAATGACGAAGGCTGTTTCGTTCTTTGAGTTATCCATCCAGGTCAACGTATTCACCTGATTATTACCATTTCCTTCAGTGACCCATGTCGGATCACCCGGAGCAGCGGGGGCGACTCCGACGACCTGGGCGTGCATCATGTCCATTTCTTCATGACTCAGGATGTGGCAGTGATAGACATACTCCCAACCAAAGTTGACGTAGTGATTGGTGATATCCACCGGTTCACCATCCGGGTTGAAGGCCATGATCGGCAGCCCCATTGCCTCCCGCTGCGTCGTATTGGCGCCCTCCAGGTAAGCGCCTTCGGGCATCGATGGGTCGAGCAGGCGAATGCTGTTGGGCAGGCCGCCCCATGCTGCGGGAATCCCAG
>JBJYXA010000055.1:0-1814 GCA_046259705.1 Caldilineaceae bacterium | reverse complement strand
TTTCGGCTATGTCCTCGGGCATGCAGTTACTGTCTACCATGAAGCGGTCACAAATGAGGCAGCCTCCGAGCGCGTGAGTCACCTGTGCGTTTGGCTTCAAAAGGCGGAGCAGGTCGGAGTCGTTGGAGCTAACCGCCTGGCCGGGCACAACTGGCGCGGCGTCTAGACCGCTCGGCTCGGAGATGGAGCGGGTCGGCGTTTCGATTTCAGCAGCACCTTCGGTTCTTAGGCTCTTTCTGATCTCATCGGAATATGTGCTGTCGGAGCCCAAAACGGAGAAGGCGTGGGTGCGGTCAGTGGTGGAGGACATGGACGCCGGTCGCCTAACGTGGTGCGATGAACGGCTGCAGGCGCTCGCGGCGAAATACACCGAGGGCGGTAGGGTTGTTTATGTCGCGATGAACTCCGGCATCCAGGAAGCTGAGGCCTTTCTGGATGCCGGCCAAACATGATCCGAACAGACGTCAGATAGCCTGACCCTCCTCGGGGACCGGCTCGCTGGCTACCATGCGATAGATCAGCGCGCCGAGTATGCCCCCGACGATAGGGGCCACCCAGAACAGCCAGAGCTGCGAGACTGCCCAGCCCCCCACGTAGACGGCCACGCCCGTGCTGCGAGCAGGATTCACCGAGGCGTTGGTAACCGGGATGAGGAACAGATGGATCAACGTCAAGCACAGCCCGATGGCGATGGGCGGGAAGCCAATGGGCGCGCGCATGTCGGTTGCGCCCATGATAACGAAGAGGAACGCCATGGTCATGACGACCTCTGCGATCGCTGCCGACGTGAGGCTGTAGCCGCCTGGTGAGTGATCTGCGTAGCCGTTGGTGGCGAAACCGTCAGATAGGCTGAAGCCTGCCGCGCCGCTCGCGACAAGATATAGAACCCCTCCGGCGACGATGCCGCCCAGTACTTGAGCCACAATGTAGGGCAATACGTCCCTTGTCGGGAAACGCCCACCGGCCCAGAGGCCGAAGGTGACGGCCGGATTGATGTGACAACCGGAAATGTGGCCAATGGCGAAGGCCATAGTGAGCACTGTCAAACCAAATGCGAGGGCAACGCCAAGCCAGCCGATGCCGACGTCGGGAAAGCCCGCGGCCAACACGGCGCTTCCGCATCCGGCAAGTACCAACCAAAAGGTGCCGATGAATTCGGCCCCATATGCTTTGATGTTCATTTGTTCCTCCTGTGCGCAGTTGTATTCAATTTAGTACTGATATGTGCACCGTGTGCCGCGGTTCGATTGTCCGATTACTGGACTCTCCTCACCTCAGCCGTGCGTGCGGAAGTACTCGGGTGAATTGTCAAAGAAAATGGCCGGCGCCACCGCGCCGGCCTTATGACTCTTCTTCGAACATCACTGCCCGAACCTGTTCGACCAGTTCGGGCGTGACCTCGGAAATGTCGTGGACTTCACTGGCGTGTGAGGCGACCTGTGTGAGCACCTCCTCCTCCGTTTCTGCCTTTACGACTCCATCACAATCAAACCCCAAATCTCTACAGTTTACAACCAGCGTCATCGGTTTTCTCCTTTCGAATTATCAGTGACGTATGCATACAACGCTTGTAGCCTATCGCGCTTCGCGTTCCCAGAGCGTTCCCAGCACACATGAAGTTCACGTGGATTCGCATCTTTCGCGGGCGTCGCGTCGAGCGGTCCACGATACTAGCCGATGTTTGCCAAAAACGAAAGCGCCGTTTCGCGAGTGACATTTTTGCAGTCGTTTTTTGCAGATAGGATTGTGTGTCGTCGATTCGCAACGGAGAGCGCCGCGTTTAGGTCGCAATCGGGGCCGCACGGGGCGTGCTT
>JBJYXA010000054.1:0-2847 GCA_046259705.1 Caldilineaceae bacterium | reverse complement strand
CGCAAAGGCCCCGTCACGATCAGGGGCGGTTAACGAAACGACGATCCCCCCATAATTGGTGATCGTTGCTCGCATGCCCTGCGCATTGACCAAAGTATACAGTGCAATAGCTGTTCCGTCGGCCAAGGTTCCAAATGATTGCTTCTTGATCTTCATGCCCTTTCCTCCTCATCTAAATACAATTTTGGGGGTTTGGGAACGAGTTTTGTTCGTTTCCAAACCCCCACTCTCCCAAAGACGATCATAATAGCAAGGGCGATATCTCGCCCGGAAAAACAATCGTTTCCGGTAGCCGGTCATCGCAATAAAGCAGATGCGCTGCGCAACGACAATCGGACGCCCCACAACGAGGAACAATCACGCGCGCCTCTTGGGACTCCAGCAGATACGCAGCCCATGCGCACTCGCAACGATCGTAAGGTGCTAACCACATAGCAATCGGCGTGGCACACGCGCGAACATAATCAACGTGCCAGCGCCGCACAGTGCCTCCGCGCAGATGACGCCGCACCCGCGCCGCCAGCCCACCTGATCCCCAGGCGCTACCGACGTAACAATACAATCCGGCGGGTAAAGTCCAGTCCCCTAGCGCACCTATTGTGCAATGTACTACGGCGGGAATGCGCAGTCCTATAGCATACGTGCCGGGTGCTGTGGTCAGAGACGCATCTGGGATTTCCAGAGCGCGCCACCTAACCAATTCAGAATCACACCCACGGCCAGGACAAACACTCCCACAACATCCATCAAGTAGAAGGTGTGCTCGCTATTCAACTGCCAAACGTAGGCACCTTCATAGGTGTCAGGAAGTGCCAAGGCCATCAAGCCTAACAAGATAAAGAGGACGCCTGCGCCACTTAGCGCGATGACCAGCCAGTGCTGTTTGCCAGCAATCATCACGATTCCTCAGGAGGCGGAACCGGCAAATCCGCAACTGGTGTTCCCATCCACTTTTCGCCCACCTCAATCAGCATGACGGGGATGTCATCCCGAATGGGGTATTTGCGATCACAATCCTGGCACACAAGCCAGCTATCTTCACGGAGTAACGTCAAAAGGCCAGGATCCTCTTTGTCCTTCCGCCGCGTCTCTCCGCTGACGCAATACGGACAACGCAAAATGCTCAGCAACTCAGCGTCTACCATCATACCTCCTGAATCGATGATTTGGAAGTCACTAACCGAGAGTATACCACATGCTTGAAAGACTACAAAAGTCTTTCACAACCACCCAGGATCTTATCATTCTCCAGTTGAGTTAGAATAATTCACTCGACTCTGGCGAAAATTAGGAAGTAGAACATGGGACGCCTCCTGAGTAGAATAGTGATATCACTAATCTACCAGTTCCAACAGGAGGCCATCCCATGCTCACCCGTATTGTACACAATTCTGAAAAACTATGTACCTTTGTCGAACAGTTAGGTCTAGACCTCAGTCAACCGCAACGTCGGCACTTGCTCAACATCGCCGATGCATTGTTAGTCTGCGAGGACGAGAAAACCCTCGCGGCACTACAGCGGCAGTTTGTGGAAGCGCCCGATGCTTCGAACATGGCCGATTTTCTACGCATCAGCCCGTGGGCAGCGGAGGCTGGGCGCGCGGCCTTGCGCCAACACCAAGTCGCGTGGGTGGTCGCCGCCGCCGAACGCAGTGGCGCCCCCAAGGTGCTCTACATCAACATCGACGACTCGCTTGGCGAGAAAGACAAAGCCACACGGCATCTGGAACCGGTGGCGTGGTTCCACGACCACAGCGAGAGCACCAAAAACCGCCCGCGCTACAAAAACGCTTTCTGTTACGTCGTCTGTACACTGCGCTGCGGCGACTACGTGGCGACCCTCGACCTACAGCTCTATCTGCGCGCGCAGACCGTCCGCAAGCTCAATCGGCACCGGCCACGCGCGCAACGCCTCTCCTTTCGCAGCAAGTACCGCATCGCGCGGCAGATGCTTGTCGATCTTGCGCCCTTGCTCCCCCGCGGTTGGCAAGTGTACGTGCAATTCGACAGTTGGTACGCTTCCGCTCGCCTACTCAAGTATGTCCGCCGCCAAGGGTGGCACGCCACCTGCGCGCTCAAAAGCAATCGCACGCTCAATGGTACCCAACTCAAGACTCATGCCCAGGCGCTCCAGCACAAGTGGTATACCCAAGTCCAGGTAACCACTGCGGACGGGGACAAAGAAACCTACTTTGTGCGCTGGCTGGAAGGCCGGTTAGCCGAGGTCCCCTTTGCGCTCCGCGTTTTCTTTTCCAAACGGCACCCCAGAGCCACCGCTCTGGCGTACATCGCATGTACGGATTTGGCCTGCTCCGCCAAACAGGCGTTGCAAGGTTACACCTGGCGTTGGTCTTGCGAAACCGCCAACTTCTACCTCAAGAACCAAGTCGGCTTGGGCGATTTCCGCGTGCAGTCTTACGAGGCGGTGGACAGATATATCGTCGTCGTACACTTGGCTTGGGCCTATGTCGAGCAACGTTTCGCCAACGAGCGCTCTCCCAAAGTCAAAACCTACGGCGACATCCTCCGACAGCATCGCAACGAACATGCCATTGCCTGGTTACGCGCGGCCATTCAGATGGCCGTCGAAACCAACGATGCCGACGCTGTACTGCAACGCTTCTTGCGCCTAGAAAGCATACCAGCGTTGTAGTCTCTCCGATGCTGTCGCTAGGCGCTGCGCTTGGGTTCGAAAAAACACCTCCCGAACCCAGAATGGTTGCGCACGCCTGTCATCAGCTCATTACGGTTCGCCTTTTTGCGCTGTTAAGGTTATTTTCGCCAATGTCGAGTATAGTACTGCACTAATTTCTCAGCCATTGTGCCCTATCCTTTCAAAGAATTTGC
>JBJYXA010000053.1:0-1899 GCA_046259705.1 Caldilineaceae bacterium | reverse complement strand
TATCAAGAGCGTTTTTTCATGAGCAATAACGGTGGCGATGGCGGTTGCCTAGGTCTCATCTTCTACGCAGCAGGCTCGATTCTACTGACCGCGGGTGGCGTTTATTGGGTTTGGGTCGCGATCAAGGTCGAGGACCTTTTCATGCTCATCGTCGGCGTCGTACCCGCTGCATGGGTAGTGACGTGCCCGGTAGGGGCTTGGGCAATACTCTTCGGTTGGCCGGGCTGGGTGATGAATCTATTTGAATTCAGTTGGACTTACCCAGGGTTGTTCGCATGAAAACACTAGCCGCCTTGCTTGTCTGCTTTGCCTTCACGCTAACCCTTGCCTTCCCCGCTTTTGGGTGCGAGCGGCTCGTGGCCGTTAAGTATCGGGGATCACTCGTTTGCCTTGATGACTTTGAAGCTGGGGACACGTCGAAATCTAGCTGGATTCGCGGAGCGTGGTACGACCGCATGAATCAATACATGGTCATCAACTTGAAGGGAACCGCATACCACCATTGCCGCGTTCCCGCGGAACAGTGGAATGCATTCTTAGCAGCACCATCACACGGCAAATATTACGGGAGCCACATAAAAGGCCGCTATGACTGTCGGCTTGGGGGAACCCCGTCGTATGGCGAGAAGATCGTTTCCGAGTCGACAGCTGGCTCTGCGGAGCGGATCACGTTCGCTAAGGGAGAAATCAATCACACATGGAGCGGGAACATCGCGGACGGGGAGAAGCGGTTCAAGCTCGCTCTTTCGAAGGGTCAATCCCTCCGTGTCGCTGGACCTGATGTCTACACTTGGAAAGTTATAACTCCCGATGGCAACCTTATAGGTTGCGACCGGACCACGTACTGCTCATCTCTTTCGACAATGTATCTTCCGTCCTCTGGTGACTACACTATTATTACAAATTACCGCATGAGTAGCTGCGCGACTTGTCCCGCCGCAAGGACGAGGAAGGTTACAGTCTCGTTCGAGGCTTACTGATTCCCACGGAAAAACTTGAACTCGCTAAACAATCTAGCCACTTTTGCCAGTTTAACCACCCCTAAGCCCTGAAATCCATTTTCACTTTTCACCCCTATCCCTGGCTAATGCTGCTAATCTGGCTAGATAGAGCAGGATTCACGTAGAAAATCGGTTTCTTCTTCCCGTCTTGCTTATCGGCTCGTAAGAAACCATGATCGGCCAGCATGTCCAGCACTTTGTCTGCGTCGGTCGCTCTGAGCCTTGGCCGCGGCCCGCTCTGCGTCAGCTTCATGCTGGTGACGGATTCGAGTCGTTCCCGCTGAATCCAGCGAAGGACACGGCGCGCATGTTCGAGCCAAACGTCCTCATCGGCCATGCGCTGGACTCGGACGGCTTCGTTGAGGAACCACTGCCCGAGTTCCTCCGCAGCCGCCCATGTGTCGCCGCTGATCTCGCTTTCCAGTTGATCCAGAACTGCGGGATTCTCTGCGATGTCAAGCACAAGGGCTAACTTCGCCGTCTGTGATACGGCCTTAGCAGCGATGTCCTTCACGTCCTCGTAGGCTTCGCCCTCGGCCATCAGCCGTTCCACCTTGTTGTGGAGTGCTCGCCGAGCGCGGGCGGCTTCGGAAGACAGCTTCGCCTTGTGGGGCTGGGGCTCGCAGAACCATTCTGGCAACCCTTCGTGATCCAGGATGCGGCGCACAAGCGTCCGGTAGCCTTCCATGGCGAACGGGTCTAAACCTGGCTCGTCGTCACTCTCGAAGCGCGTCCCAGCCATCGGGGACAGCCATACGGGCCAAATGCGGGCCATGGCGCCCGATGCCCGCAACGAGGGATGCCCGGCGGCTTCCAGGTACTTGTCCGGCTGGACCATTACGCAGACGTTGAGGCAGGGCCGGCGGATCACGCGTTCTTCGGGTCCGTTCTCGCCGCC
>JBJYXA010000052.1:0-3184 GCA_046259705.1 Caldilineaceae bacterium | reverse complement strand
AGCATCTCCGAGACAAGGGCGGTGCTACGCGGGATCACGCCGGTGTATCCCGGGTAGCCGGTTCCCATCTCGATGATGACGCCGGTTCCAACGCTGTGGTGATTGCGCCCTGCGAGAAGTGCCGCTCGCGTCGGACTGCAAAGAGCAGTCGTATGGAAACGCGTGTAAGTCAGCCCGTTATCGGCAAGCTTCTGGAGGTTTGGCGTCTCGACCGAGCCGCCAAACGGCGAGCACATCCCGAAGCCGACGTCATCGAGTAGGATAAGCAAGACGTTCGGTGCACCGTCTGGAGCTTTGACACTCTGTGGATAGTCCGGGGTCGAATCTTCAAAGGTTTTCCCAATCTTCCCCTTAAATGCGGGATCGCGAATCGGCAGATCAGTACGCTCGGACTGAGTCTGCGCGATGGATGGGTTGGCTAACATCGAGAGTATTGCAATGGGACAGAACAAAAATGCTGCCGTAGCAACTGCTCTCAATCGCTTCGTAAATTGGTTCATTATTTCTCTCGTTATTTGCACTAGTGTTCTGGACACGACAGGCAACAACCGCGGCTTCATTCGAGTTTGATCGTCACCTTGTCGAGTTGACCAGTAAAGGCAAAAGGTGCTTTGTATTCATGCGAGACCGGGGTGTTGGGATTACGCCCGGTGACGAGCCCATATCCTGTCACCGCGCTATACTGACCGGCGGACTTGATGCCCTCGAGCTTGCCGACCTCCTTGCCGTCAATCATCAGCGTAACGTCGCCGATGAAGTAGTCAGGCTTGAGAGACTTCTCGGTTGGCACAAACTTGAAGGCCAGCTCATGCTTACCGGCCGAAACGGGTTCGGTCGACTCAACCGCAAACTCCTTCAGCTTGAGGTAGTTGTGGACGTACTTCAGCTTGCCGTCCTGAACGAACAGTGACCAACCACCGAACTCGCCGCCGAAGCAAGACAACACGCCTTCGGCGCCTTCCTCGGGAATGGTCACGTGAGCGGTCACCGTGTGGGGCTTGCCGATCAGCTGAGGCGCCGCCAGTGGATGGACGATCGTCGTATTCGGATAATACGTGTAGATGGGCTTCTCAGCCGCAGCAACGGGACGAGTCGGATCGGCGACCCGTTCGTAGCGACGATCGTCCAGCGGCAGGACGCCGTACTTTTCCGCCTCTGCCCACCACAGGTCCTGAAGCTCCTGCAACTTCTCAGGCATCTTCGCGGCCAGGTCGTTGGCCTGCGTGAAGTCGACTTCTGTGTGGTACAGCTCCCACTTGTCGTCGTCCCACGACTCCCCTTTCTTGTGCCACGTAACCGCGGTCCATCCCTCGGACCAGATCGCGCGACTGCCGAGCATCTCGTAGTACTGCACTTCTTTTCGTGTCGAAGCATCCGCGTTGTCAAAGGTGTAAGCCATGCTGACGCCGGGCAGATCCATTTGTTTGACGCCGTTGACGCTGGTCGGTGCCGGCAAGTCGGTCACTTCCAATAACGTCGGGACCACGTCCACGAGGTGGTGATACTGCTTGCGGAAGGTGCCGGCGTCCTTGATTTTGGCCGGCCACGAGATGATCAGGGGATCGGTATTACCACCGGAATGCGTATCCTGTTTCCAGCGTTTCAGTGGTGAGTTTCCGGCCATCGCCCAACCCATCGGGTAATGCGGGTCCGTGGAAGGACTGCCGAGCTCGTCCAGTTTGCCGAGCATCTCTTCCACGGTATCGGGGAAGTAATTGCGGTAGCGATCGGTGTTGGCCGTCCCGTCTCGCAATCCCTCTTGCGATGCACCGTTGTCGGAAACCAAAAGAACCAAGGTGTCATCAGTGAGTTCCATTTCATCCAGGGCGTCCAACAGTCGCCCGAGATGATGATCCGTATGATCGAGGAAGCCGGCGAAGCACTCCTGCAACCGGCAGTAAACCTTTTGAGCGTCCTCGCTCAGATCGTCCCAGGCCCGAATGCCAGGATTGGGCGGAGGAAGGACGGCGTCGGCAGAGAGAATTCCCATCCTTTTCTGACGTTCGAAGGTTTCGCGCCGCACCTCATTCCACCCCTGGTTGAATCGCCCGCGGTACTTTTCGATGTACTCTTTAGGGGCATGCAGAGGCGCGTGGGCTGCGCCCAACGCCAGGTAGGCAAAGAATGGCCTGCCAGTGTTGGCTTGCTGTTGATCTTGGATATGCGAAATTGTTTGGTCGACCAGATCAGCCGTCACGTGATAGCCTGCTTCACGCTCTTCTTCGATCATGTGATTGTCGCGTATCAACAAGGGAGACCATTGATCGGTCTCGCCGCCCAGGAATCCGTAATAGCGTTCAAATCCCATGCCGAGTGGCCAACGATCAAACGGCCCGGCCGCCGTGTAAGCGGTGTAGGGAGCCAAGTGCCACTTTCCGAAAGCCAACGTGTTGTACCCGTTTTGCTTTAGCACTTCGGAGATCGTTGCCGCGCTCTTGGGGATGCTGCCAAAGTTGCTGGGAAAGCCGGTTGCCGCTTCCGTGATCGCGGCTAGGCCGATCGAGTGATGGTTGCGGCCGGTCAGCAACGCGGCTCGAGAGGGAGAACAAAGCGCGGTCGTATGAAAGTTGGTGTATCGCAGACCACTTTCGGCCAAGCGATCGATGTTCGGCGTTTCGATCGGGCCGCCGTAACAGCCGAGCTGTCCGAAGCCGACATCGTCGAGCACGATCACCAGCACGTTCGGTGCGTCCTTCGGTGCAGTCAGTGGCAGAGCGGGCGAAAAGTCTGGCGTCGAATCCTTGTAGGTTTTGCCAACTTTTCCACCAAACGCAGGCGGTTCTGGCGGCAATATGGTTCGGTTCACCTCTTGTGATTGCAGAGGTGACGTGAGGGCAACGCAGACCAATGCCAGGATCTGAATACGAAGGAAGGCGTTCATAACTGTTTCTCGATTCACAACGGATTGCGTCTCAGTCTTCATTTGGGTTTTCCGCATTAATTCGGTATGTACCAAATCAGCAGTCTGTAGGCCGTTCTTGAATGCTCGTCGGAACGTCCTTCGGCAACTCGACGCCAATAACCTGCCTCATAAGTGGTCCAAGTCGTCAGCATCTAGTTCATCTCAACGTTCACGGTCTTGATTTTGCCGTCAAACTCGAATGGGCGACGCTCGGAGTAAGCCTCTGAAACCGTGGAACCGAGATCGATGCCCACATCGAATGTTTCACTCGCCGTGAAGGCG
>JBJYXA010000051.1:0-1789 GCA_046259705.1 Caldilineaceae bacterium | reverse complement strand
CCACACAATCTGTTATTATTCGGTCATTCACAGAGGACATCGGACCATATGAGTGGCGCGGATGGCAGTGCAGTTCCGAATGCCAGGGAGCGCACGGTCGATTGTGAGGTGTGCATTCTCGGAGCCGGAGTGGCGGGGCTGAACGCACTGTTCGCTGCCACACGTCACCTATCTTCCGATCAGCCAATCGTAATCGTCGACCGCACTGCATCGCCTGCAGGCATGTGGAACCGAACCTATAAGTATGTCCGTCTACATCAACCGCATCCCACATTCACCGCGGGCAACATTTCATGGCGCTCGCAGCGGGACCCTTACTACCTTGCGACGCGCACAGAGGTGGTGGAGCATTTAAACTATTGCTTCGAGACACTGTCGGGCCGGTCGCGCATCGATCCCCACTTTGGCTACGAGTATGTAAACCACGAGGATAAGGGCACCGGAGACCGCCCTGTCACTGTTCACTGTCGGCGGGCGAGCGACGACCAGCCGCTCACAATTCGCGCGCGGCGCTTGATCAAGGCATTTGGCTACGACGTCAAAGTTCAACCGGCCTTAGCGCTCTCAAGCCAGACGGTCCAGTCGTTATCCCCCGACCTCCATGATTTGACCGCGCCAGAGGTTCGCGACAGCGATGGATCGATTTACATCGTCGGCGGTGGCAAGACTGGAATGGACACCGCACACCTAATGGTCCGGCAGTTGCCCCACAAGCGAGTCCGCATGTTGGCTGGAGCCGGCACGATCTTCGCGAACCGGGACTTGGCCCATCCTCGCGGTCTGCGGCGGTATTGGGGTGGCGTACCAGCTCTCGAGGCCTTCCTTGACACAGCTGCGCGCTTCGACGGTCGCAATGAGGCCGAGGTCATGGCGTACTTTCTGCGGCGCTATGGCCTGAGCCTCGGTCCGGATACCCGGAGCCACACCTTCGGCGTGCTTTCACCGGTTGAACTCAGCGAGATTCGCCAAGGACTAGACGAGGTGATCATGGACCATCTCGTCGACGTGGTCGATGAATCCAATAGTCCGACCATGGTTCTACGGAGCGGGCAGCGCCGCTCGATTGAGCCTGGTTCGATCATCATCAACGCGACCGGCTACTTGTTGCGTGAGAATCTGCCTTACGAGCCGCTGCTGTCGGCGTCCGGGAATGTAATCTCTATCCAGCCTACCTCGGCCATCCACTTCCTAAGCTCCCAAGCGGCGTACTTCCTGACGCATCTTTTCTTGATGGGCGAGCTCGACTCCGTTCCCTTATACGAGGTCGATGGTAACGAACTCGCACGCGCTAGCCGAGTAGTATTGGCCCCCGCTGCAATGAGCTTAACGCTCTACAACAGCTGGCATGCCATGTCGCGGCTACCGCGCTGGGCGGCGCGTGAGAACGGACTCGACTTCCTCCTCCTGTATCCCACCCACCGCCGCCTTCTCGCATTCGCTCGTCTATTCACGTTCATGAAGCGGCGTCCCACCCACTTCACTGATGTGATGGACATCGTGCGCGACCGCTTCGAGATCAGACTCGGACCATTTAAGCAGGCCGATTCGGGCCAAAGCGCCGTTCGCAAAGGTGGTGAAAGAGAGGTCGCGGGGGCGGAATAGGACGCCGCGCGTCGGAACGCTGGCTCGAAACAGTGATCGCACGTGGGAGCCTTCTGTGTGGCTCGGTTCGATGACGCAAGAGCTGACGAGGCAGGACTTAAGGGAGCGTGACTCATCTAGCATGTGATGGCCGCTTTGGGTCAGAAGCAGACATTGACGATTAGACCTGGCATGTCCGCTTTTCGCC
>JBJYXA010000050.1:0-15521 GCA_046259705.1 Caldilineaceae bacterium | reverse complement strand
GGCGAGTTCCAGGATCCCGAGACCAAGCGCATCACGTTCAGCAATCCGAAGGTAATCGAAGCTGCGCATGCGCAGAACGATATGATCCAGATGCTCGGCGTGGCTGATCTGGACGCCATGACGGCCGCGTGTGCCGGCGGCGCCTGCAATGGACCAAACAACTGGTTCTACACCGGCCAGATTTCATCGTGCTGGAACGGCAACTGGGTGGTTGCGGACGTAGAGCGCTACACGCCCGATGTCAGTTACGGCGTGGTACCTATTCCTGGTCCCGAGGGCCCGGCGCCGTATGCGAGCTGGGCTGGCGGTTGGAGTTGGTGCGTGCCCGAAGGATATTCGGATGTAGAATCCGCATTCAACGCCCTCTCCTACATGTGTGGTCCGGAAGGTCAGGAAAAGTACTGCAAGGACACGTACCACATCCCGACGATCAAGTCCCTCGCCGATGATCCGTACTTCCGTGACAATCCGCTGCACGCCGTGTTCATGGATCTGCTGCCCGTTTCGCACACCCGCCCGCCCATTCCGTTCGGTTCCAAGCTGTGGGACCTGCACGTTAAGGCGTACACGGATGAGATCCCGCACGGTCTGAAGACCGTCGAACAGGCCATGCAAGACATCGACGACGAGATCAACAGAGACCTGGAAGAAGCTGGCTTCTTCAGCTAATCTGCTGTCTCATGCAGACGTTGCCACCGGCAACGTCTACATAGGTATGGCGGCAGGAGGACCTCTCCTGAGGTCCTCCTGCCGTGCAAAAACAGACCATCACGGCGCCGACCGGGCTCCACGGACTGGAGGTTGAGAAATGTCAGCAACATCCCCGGCAGTGCATCCCTCTCGCGTAAGGATGCGACCTCGCACCCGCAACATCATCAACGGACTCCTGTTCGCGTCGCCTTGGCTTTTTGGTCTGCTCGCGTTCTGGATATATCCGACAATTATGTCGGCCTATTACAGCTTCACGAACTTCAACGGAGTCCAGAATCCCAAATGGGTCGGGGCCCGTAATTATGTCGAGCTATTCACAAACGATCCGAATTTTATCAAGTGGCCCTATAGCGCAATCACGAACACGCTGTACTTCGCCGCAGTCTCGATACCGCTTGCGGTCTTAACGGCCTTCGGGCTTGCCTTGATGCTCAATGCAAAAATCAAAGGGCAGGTCGTCTATCGTACGATCTATTTTTTACCCACGTTGGTTCCCGAAGTGGCTCTGGCCCTGGTATGGGTTTATATGTTCACGCCCGGCTCTGGCATCGTGAACGTTCCGTGGCAATTGATGGATAGGCGCGGGCCGTGCTGGTTGACCTGTCCACAGATGGCGCGTGAGACGTTGGTCCTGCTGGCGCTGTGGATCATCGGCCAGCAGGTCATTTTATACCTGGCCGGCCTGCAGGATGTGCCGCAAGACCTCTATGACGCGGCTGCAGTGGATGGTGCCAATCCATGGCACCGCATGTTGCACGTGACGGTCCCCATCATCACGCCGGTCATCTTTTTCCACTTAGTGACCTCTATCATTGGTGCGCTGCAGTTCTTCGCTATTCCCTTCATAATGACGGGAGGTAACGGCTTTCCCGGCAACAGCACCATGTTCTATTCCATCTACATGTACAAGACCGGGTTCCAGTATTTTGAGTTTGGCGTCGCCTCTGCGATGGCATGGATGATGTTTATGGCAACCTTGGTTATCACATTAATCGTCTTCCGCTCAGCTAGACTGTGGGTGTTCTACGCCGGCGGTGACAAGGTTTAGTCGATACTCATTCACTGCCTAACCGTTTGACTACATGACCGCTGAAGAAGAGGAGGGAGTGTTCCGATGGCTGTAGAAACATCCACAACTCGTGCCGTAGGGTACATGAGCGCAGAAGAGAGAAGGCGCTACCGACGGCGCAGGTCAGCGATACGTGCAACGCTGATTCACGCCATGCTGATACCTGCTGCATTTCTTTTTCTGATGCCCTTCTTCTGGATGTTGTCTACTTCCCTAAAGTCGGACACACAGCTTTTCGCCTATCCACCAATCTGGTTTCCGTTCCCACCACAATTCAGCAATTATCCGAAAGCGGTCAATTACATCGATTTCTGGCTCTATCTGCGTAACACGCTCTACATCGCAGTGTTCGCTACACTCGGCGCCCTGGTTTCATGTTCTTTGGTAGCGTACAGCCTGGCCCGCATCCCATGGCCGGGCCGTAATGTTCTGTTCATCATCACCGTATCGACGCTCATGTTACCCTTCCAGGTGACGCTTATTCCGCTCTTCGTCGTTTGGTCTCGCCTGGGCTTCGTCAACACCTTCGTTCCCCTGATTCTGCCGCACTGGTTCGGCGCCGGCCTATACATTTTCTTGCTGCGCCAGTTCTTTATGTCCATACCTATGGAGCTATCGGAGGCTGCCCGCATAGACGGCGCTGGAGAATTTCGCATTTACTGGCAGGTTATCCTGCCACTCGCCAAAGCTGCGCTCGCCACAGTGGCTATCTTCGAGTTCATCGCCCGCTGGCGAGATTACCTTGGCCCCCTGATCTATCTTAGCAACCAGAACAAGTACACGCTTTCGCTGGGAATCTACGAGTATCGCGGCGAACACGGCTCCGAATGGGCGCTTCTCATGGCCGCATCTGTACTCATCACCCTGCCCATCATTCTGCTCTTCTTCTTCCTGCAGAAGACCTTCGTGCAAGGCATTGCATTGACCGGTATCAAAGGCTAACCGCTATTGGCTCCACTTGCGGGACAGCTCTCGTTGCTGTCCCGTTTTTCGTTGGAACGCACCACACGGGTATATATTCCCGCGCCCACTCTATCGCTAGAAAGGCACAATTATGAGCGACAGTGATCTTCGACTTGCTTTCATCGGCTGTGGCGGTATCGCGCTGCGGCACGTGGTGGCTATGAAGGATCTCGTATCGCGCAACCGCGGTGGTTTCGTCGTCACGGCCGTGTGCGACAACGTCAGCGAGAATGCCGAAAAACTGGCCGATGCCATCGAAACGGACTTGGGCAATCGACCAGTCATTTACAATGATTTCGAGACGATGTTGAATACGGAGGACCTGGACGGCGTCGATATTTGTTTGCCGCACGGACTTCACCATTCCGTATCCATTGCGTGCATGGAAGCGGGCGTGCACGTGTTGTGTGAAAAGCCTATCGGCGTGTCCGTTCGCGCCGGCAAACTCATGGCCGAGGCCGCTGAACGCACCGGCCAGATTCTTTCCATTGCTGTACCCCACCGACGCCAGCCGGGACAGCGTACCGCCAAATGGGTGCTGCAGGAATCCGGCCTTATGGGCGCACCATTGACCTTCTTCCACAGCTATACGCGACCACCGGCTCCACCAAATCCCAACCAGGTCATGCCTCCCCGCGTCGTATGGCGCCGCGATCGCATGATGTCCGGCGGTGGCATGACCCTAGACAGCGGATTCCACTACTGCGACAGCATTCGCTATCTCTACGGTGACGTTGAAAAGGTCTATGCAGAGATGCGTGAACTGAAGTCCGGAACGCCAGTCTCTGTCCTTGAACGGCCCGAAGATTCGATCTACGTTACGTTTACGTTTGCCAGTGGCGTGGTGGGAAGCTGGACATGGAGCGTTGCCGCACCCGGTGAACCCACAGCGCGGGTGATGTTCTATGGCAGTGAGGGTTCGCTCGAGGATACAACCGACAGTCGCTTCAAGATCTTCCACCTCTTCGAGCGCCGCCCCGAGCAGCGCGAGACAGGCCAGCTGGTGACCGCCGACGGTACGAGGTACCAGATGGCGCAGTTGGAAGAGATGTATCGCGACACCCTGAGCGAGGAAGAAGAAGAATTCCTGTTCCCGGGCGGCGTCACCGACGGTTTTGCCATCGAGATCCGTGAATTCGTTGACCTAATCAACGGCGAACGGTCCAAACCCGAAGTCGGCGCTACGGAGGGAATTCGTTCCTTAGCCCTCGGCGATGCCATCTATGAGTCCGCGTTCACCGGCGACGTAGTCCGTGTGGAGGATGTGTTCTCCGGCAAGCGCGGCTCGTTCCAGAAACCTATCGACGAACACTGGGGACTCTAGTACTTACCATCAATAGGAAGGAACGACAGCCATGAAACTGGGCGTAGATGTCTTTAGCCTCCGGTTCAACGATTGGAACGCGTTTGAGTTGCTTGAGTACGCACACCGCGTAGGGCTCGACGTGGTCCATTTCTCCGACATGTCGTCATTCGAGAGCACCGAAATTGGTTTTCTGAGAGACGTGAAGCGTCGAGCAGATGAACTCGGTATCGGCATTGAGGTAGGCATGGACTCCATTTGTCCTACCTCAACACGATTTTCGCCCGAACGCGGTACGGTTGTCGATCAGCTCACGGAGATGCTCAATATAGCGGCCGAACTCGGCTCACCGGCTCTGCGCTGCTATCTTGGTTCCATGGATGACCGGAGGTCAGATCTGCCCATGGATGCCCACTGCGTGGCCGTCGTAGCCAATCTGCGCGAGATACGCAGCATGGCCATGGATTTGAACGTCAAAATCGCAATCGAGAATCACGCCGGCGATCTCCAGGGAGGTGAGCTGGCTCGATTGATCGACGCAGCAGGTCCCGACTTTGTCGGCGCGTGTATCGACGCCGGCAACCCGCTTTGGGTCGCGGAGAGCCCTTTCGTAACCTTGGAGAAGTTGGCGCCGCACGTACTCATGAGCCATGTACGCGATAGCGCCGTCTGGCCCCACCCGGAAGGCGCCGTAATTCAGTGGGTAGCCATGGGTGAAGGCACCATCGACATCGAAGCCTGGTCAAAGGCATACATTGCTGCGTGTCCCAATACGAATTTCACGCTGGAGATCATTACTAGCATCTCACCTCGAGTGGTCGACTTCATGAACGAAGATTTCTGGGAGGTGTTCCCGGAAACGACTGCTTCGGAGTTCACTCGTTTCCTGAAGTTGGTCCAGACGGGTCGGCCATATACCGCTCCGGTGCTCACGGCAAACTGGAGCGCTATGCTGCCTGAAGTAAGGAAGGCCATTGCACTGCAACAGCAGGACAAGCTTGCGAAGAGCGTACGCTACTGCCGCGAAGTGCTGGGCGTAGGGGAATAAATCTGAAATCACAGACCCTCACAAGACCCACAAAAGGAGGGTGTATTGGACGCTCCTAAGAAGATTCGTGCCCATTATGTGCTCAGCACGCATTGGGACAGAGAGTGGTATCAGTCCTTCCAAAATTATCGCTACCAGTTAGTCCGATTGATCGATCGCATCCTAGATGGGATCGAATCTGGCAGGCTGCGCGGCCCCTTTCAGACGGACGGTCAGGCCATCGTGCTGGAGGACTATCTGGAAATTCGGCCTGAACGAAGGCAGGATATAGAGAGATTTGCACGGGCGGGAAAGCTCGTGATTGGACCTTGGTACTGCCTGCCTGACGAGTTCCTTGTCTCCGGCGAATCTATCATTCGTAATATCAGGTTGGGACGAGCGATAGCTCGCAGCTTCGATACAAAACCGTCCCAGGCCGGCTTCGTATGTGACCTGTTTGGCCACAATAGCCAAATGCCACAGGTCTTTTCCGGTTTTGGCATCCAGGGCGCGCTCATCTGGCGTGGCATCAATCACGTCGACTCGCGACACGTGCGATGGCGTTCGCCTGACGGGACTCAGGTCACCGCTTATCGCTTCCCCGGCTTCGGTTACTGCGACTATGCGTTCAAAATCCGGCATGCCACCGACCAACTGCTGCCGGTCGAATCCCAGCGTGTCGCCGGCGACGTAGCCGCCTATCTGCGGGACGAGGCGGAGCACACTGAAGTTGACCCCATCCTGCTCTTCGACGGCGGTGACCACGAGGAATGGGATCAACAGGCCTATGCGGCACTTTTCGATTATGCCGATCACGCCGAGAATGAATTCGAGATCGTGCATACGAGTCTGGATGCGTATCTAGCCGAGGTGGTAGAGCAGACTTCTCGCGTAGGAGCGGTCGTAGAGGGTGAACTGCGCGAACCGGGCGCGCTTGCTTATGATACCCAGTGGGTAATTCCGGGCGTTCTCTCCAGCCGAGTATGGATTAAGCAGCGCAACGCGCGTTGTGAATCGTTGTTGTGCGCTTGGGCGGAACCAGCTTCCACCTGGGCCAATCGCGTCCTGGGCGTCGAGTATCCGCAGGGCTTCTTGGACGTCGCCTGGAAGTGGCTGCTGAAGAACCATCCCCACGACTCCATCTGCGGTTGCAGTATCGACGTCGTGCACGAGGATATGAAGTATCGCTTCAGCCAGACCGAGCAGATCACTGAACGGCTAACGCTGGAAGCCAACAGAGGTATCGCGGCCTGTGTTTCCGGTGATGTCAGCGACAATGAACTGCGCGTCGTAGTCTTCAACCCCCTGGCCACAGCGGTGGAAAGCACGGTTGAACTGAGCCTTGAAATACCGCAGGACTGGTTGACGTTCAACGAGTTCTTCGGCTTCGAGCCCAAGCCGGCCTTCTATATCTACGGTCCGGACGATGAGCCGATCCCGTATCAGCGGCTTCGCCAGACTAACAACCGCACCAAGACACGCATCTACGAGACCAAGTTCCCCCGCCGCTATCAGACCAACGACGTGCAGGTGTCCTTGCCGCTGCATCTGCCGGCCAATGGATATACGACTCTGACGGTGCGGGCTGCCCCCTACGGCCAGCCCACGCGCCACCCGAGCAACACAGGGATGGCCGTCAGTGATCACGTGATGGAGAACGAAAACCTGCGCGTGATTGTTAACGCAAATGGCTCGTTGAATCTCGTCGACAAGCGTAGCGGCCAGACGTACCTTGATCTCCTCACGTTCGAGGACTGCGCCGATATAGGCGACGGATGGTATCACGGTCAAGCGGTCAACGACGAAGTGTTCACATCTGCGGCAAGTAGCGCCGCCGTTGCCCTGGTTCACGATGGTCCGAACCTGAGCGCCTTCCGCATTCGCACAACGATGCAGGTCCCCGCGCGGTTTGACTTTGGTGACGCTATGGCGCGTAGCGAAGACCTCGTCGATCTGGTACTCGAAAGCCGTATAAGCCTGCGACCCGGCGCTACTGAGCTGGAGGTGGAGACCGTTGTCCACAATGTCGCCGAAGACCACCGTCTGCGTGTGCTCTTCCCCACCCATGTCCAGGCTGACACCTATCTTTCGGACACTCCGTTCGACGTCGTGGAGCGCGCCATCGCGCTGAGCGCCGACAATTATCGCTATCGTGAGCTGGAGGTTGAGACAAAACCGCAACAATCATGGACTGCCGTCTTCGAAGAAGGGCGCGGGCTTGCGGTCGTCAGTACGGGATTGATGGAGTCGGCCGTTCGTGATATCCCGGAACGGACGCTCGCCTTGACACTCCTGCGCAGCACACGCCGTACCGTAGGCACCGATGGTCAGCCGGACGGCTTGCTTCTGGGTGACTACGCCTTTCGATACAAGATTGCGCCCTTGTTCGACCAGCCAGACCGCGTGCAACTATTCCGCAGTGGCCAGCTTCTGGCCGCGGGCTTGCAGGTCGTGCAATTGCGAGATGCCGACATACGGCTCCACCGTAGGGAGTCCATCCTTCCCCCGGAGCAGAGCTTCTTGAACGTGGAAGGCGAGGTAGTTGTCACAAGCGCGCACATGGTAGAAGACGGTTTTGAGGTGCGCTTGTTCAATCCGACCGACTCGACGACGGAGGCTAGCCTTGCGCTATCCAGCGAACTAGGTTTTGCCAATTGTCACCCGGTTGACCTGGAAAGCAACCGGCTGGGTCCTTCGACGAACCTGCGATCGGGCGTCGCGACCGTGGACGTGCCGCCTCGGAAGATTGTGACACTGCGGTTCGAGTAGACCTACAGTCGATTCCTGAAACGGTAACAGGGGCAGCCTGCAGCAGAAATCTCGCAGGCTGCCCCTATTTCTTTCGCTCTGCCATTGTTTGTAGGTCGTTAGCAGACGGTGGGGCTCAATCGTCGGTCGACATGGCATCAGCGGTCTGAGCCGGCACCGGGGTCCGCGACCTCCTGAGCGGCGTGTCTTCATCCCACTCAGCGGTTTTGGCCGAAGTCAACGGCCCGAACCGTCGCAACTCGGGCGAAGCCAGGCCCGCCAGGGCAACGACGGTCAATGTGCCTATACCGCCGAAGACAACCGAGAATACTGGCCCAAACCAGTGCGCCATCAGCCCGGACTCCAGACCGCCCAACTCGTTTGATGCGCCCACGAAGACGCTGGTGACCGCCGACACGCGACCGCGCATGTGATCCGGTGTGATCAGTTGTTGCAGTGTGCCGCGAATCACCATGCTCACGTTGTCGAAAGCGCCCGTGAAGAATAGCATGGCAAACGAGAACCAGAAGTTCCGGGAAATGCCAAAGAAGATGGTGGCGACGCCAAAGAGCGCTACATTGATCAGCAGTGTACGGCCGGCGCGCTGCATAGGAGGCAGATAGACCATGGAGAGTGCCATGCACATGGCACCCACTGCCGGAGCAGCACGCAGCCAGCCAAAACCCGTAGCGCCTACATTCAGGATATCCTGAGCATAGATGGGCAACAGATAGACGGCGCCGCCGAACAGCACGGCAAACAAGTCCAGCGTGATCATCGTCAGGATAATTTTCGTGTTCCAGACAAAACTGATGCCAGCCAGGAATCCGCGCAGTGATGTCGTTCCAGAGGTGCGTGCGGGCGCCACTGTCGGAAGCTTCATGAAGCTGAGCAGGATGATGAAGATGATCGAGCTGAGGGCCGCCAGCACGTAGGCAGACGGCACGCTGAATGCGACCACCACACCGCCAATGGCTGGCCCTGTCACCGCGGCGATATTCATCATCGTCGTGTTCCACGTGACCGCGTTGGGAAACACTTCCTTGGGCACAAGATGCGGAACGATAGCGGAACGAGCCGGACGGCCAATGATGACGGCCGCGGCGTCCATGAACAGGAACAGATACATGAGCTGCACTGAGCCCTCTCGATAGGAGAGCAAGGCCAAGCTCAGAGACGTGACAGTCATTGCAGCTAGACTGAGTTTGATCAACAGCGGGCGGCTCATACGGTCCGCCAAATAACCGGCGGGCAATGCAAGCAGCATCGTTGGAAGCGCCTGCGCCAAACCCACGAGTCCCAAAGACAGGGCGTCACCGGTTCGGCTATACATCTCCCAACCGATAGCTACGCTCTGAATACGCGTGCCAATCATCGCGAGAAACCAGCCGACCATAAAGAATCGGTAGTCCTCGAAGCGTAGGGCTGCGTACGGGTCTAGACGTTGGTTGTCGGCGTCGTCGATGTCAGCCACGGACTGGAACGGGTTCGGGTTTGGTCAGATAATGTAGCGTGAAGAGGCAAAAGAACGATGGGTGTGAGAGCACGATCAATTGCTCTGATTTGATTCCAATAACTCCAGCGCTTTGAGCAGCTGCGTGTCTTCGCTGTTCTGGATATCTTCGGCGCTCATCTCCTTGATTTCCCCTGGCGTAAGTAGATTGGCCTCGATGGGCAGCACCACCTCGACATCCGGGTCGACGCCGTGCTTTCGGATCAGTCGTCCCGAAGGCGTCAGCCATTGTTTTGTACCCAGCAACAGCGCGGAACCATCCTTCAGCGGGTAGGGCTGCAGCACTGTACCGGTGCCAAAGGTGGTTTCGCCTACCAACTGGCCACGATCATGGTCTTGGATCGCGCCGGCGAAGATCTCCGCCGAACTGGCGGAACCGGGATTGATAAGCACGACCATAGGGATATCGGTGGCAAGCCCGCCGGGCTCCACCGCATAGGCCTTGCGGTTCCCTTCGGCGTCCTCTTCGAGAAGGACATCCCCGTCTTTCAGGAACTGGCTCGTCACACTGATTGCCTGTTCCAACAGACCGCCTGGGTTATTGCGCACATCGACGATCAGTGCTTGAGCGCCTGCATCCTTTGCTTGCTCAATGGAATTCTGAACGTCGTCGAGCGCGTTTGCGCTGAACTGGCTCAGGCGGATAAGGGCGACATCTGTGCCTGGAACCATGGCCCAACTTGCAGCGGGGACCTTGATTTCGCCGCGCGTAATTTCGACCTCAAGGCTTTTGTTTTGCCCGGGGCGGAGAAGGGACAGCACGACGACGGTGCCTTCGGGACCGCGAATCTTCGAGACAATGTCGTTCAGCGACATTGTGGTGACATCTTCGCCGTCCACCTTCATGATGATGTCACCGGCCTTGACCCCTGCCAAGTCCGCAGGCGACCCGTCGAACGGCGCGACGATCACCGGCAATGCATCGCGGATGCCGAGCTGCGCCCCGATGCCCATAAATGTGCCCGAAAGGTCGGTTTGTTGCCGCTCCAACTCATCGGGCGTCAGAAAGGCCGTGTGACCTTCATCGCCCAGGGCGTTCACCATGCCGCGGATGGCTCCGTACGTCATTTCCCTGTCGTTCAGCGCCGACCGGTCCACGAAGTTTCGCTCAACCGTATTCCAGGCCTGCCAAAACACCGAGAACTCCTCGGGCTCTTGCGCACGTGTGCTTCCCGGGAACGGTATGACGCCACTTGCGCCAATCACGACGCCCGTCCCCAAGGCAACGGAGCCCACGATGGCAACGACGAGAAGAGCCAGAATAATTGCGGCAGTACGGTTCATATCCCGAAGCTTTCCCTACCAGACCACTCTCGCCACCGCCCTCTCGTAGGAGTCAATTGGCTGTGGCAAGAACCAAAGCATACCCTTCAGTATAGTGCAACGAGGAACACTGCACCAGTCTGCTGCTACGCGTTTTGGCCGGGATTCCGCGTCTGGCCGTACGCGATGGCCGCAGCTATTCGCCGACCCGCCAAGAGGTAACCATTGTGATCTGCTCAGGCATTTCGGGTGACGCACGTCCCGCCTTCTTGGTCTTGGCACGCAACCTGGCGATCGTGGGAACGACATTGTCTCCGCTCGCAATACCATGCCTGGCAAGATAGCATCCGACCACGGTTCCCGTCCGGCCCGTGCCTCCCATACAATGGACGTACACGGTCTCGCCTTGCGCGATCCGCTCGTCGATAAAGTCGAGAATGGCGACCATGTTCGGCCGGGACGGGGCGTGGAGATCGCGCACAGGAAAGCGTACGTGGGCTGCCCTCATGGTCCCTGCACCATCGCGAAGGAGCGGCGCATATGGTTTCAGGCTATGTTCTCCCGCCTCTGTCAGGTCGACGAAACAGGTGACACCGGTCTCCAGCAACGAATTCACCTTAACCTGCGCTGTTTCCAGGTTAGCGTCACCCGGATACTCACCAGCCAGCAGCCCGCCGTCTACTCGATATGAGTCGGGGCCAGCAAAGACGTGGTGTGTCATGGTCACTTCCTCCCTGTCTATGTCGTAAGCTGTGCTGGCATGCAGAAACTACTGCCGGCAGCCGTAATGCGGTCCAGGCAGTGCTCGTGCCGCCATAGCAATGCCGGTGCAAAGAGTATACTCACCGTCGATCTTCGCTCAAAGCCCCGGGTTTCAGTTATGGCGAAGTGCCTGCAGGAGCGTGCTCCGCCACGCCTCGCGCTACCGTTTCGATTGCGTCCATCAAGGTATCGTCAGTTATCATAGTGCGGTTGTTATTGGCGTGACGTGTCTATTCTCTAGAACTACCGCAGGCGAAACCAGATGAACCGTGGCGTACTCTATGGCCTTGGCGCGTATCTGTTATGGGGCATACTCCCCATCTACTGGAAGATGCTGCACAATGTGCCGGCAATGGAGATCGTGGCGCAACGAGTGCTCTGGTCGACCGTCATCCTCACAGTGCTGCTCGTCGCGACGCAACGCTTCAGACACACGGCCGCAGCGCTACGATCCGGTCGGACACTGGCTGCCGTGGCCGCCGCATCCGTCTTCCTGGCCACGAACTGGCTAGTATACGTCTGGGCGGTGAATGCTGGGCGCGTGGTCGATACCAGCCTTGGTTACTTTATGAACCCGCTGGTCAATGTGCTGCTAGGCGTGCTCTTCTTCAAGGAGCGCCTGCGGCCATGGCAATGGGTGTCCATCGGCGTGGCAGCAACCGGTGTGGTATGGCTAACCGTGCAATACGGTTCACTGCCGTGGATTGGGTTGACGCTTGCCTTCACATTCGGCTTCTACGGATTGCTCAAGAAGTTGTCGAGACTGGATGCCATGGAGGGGCTGTCCGCCGAAATGGGGCTGCTGCTGGCGCCCATGTTGGTTCTTCTTGCACTGCCCTACTTGATGCCTGACGGGAACCCAGTAACGCTTAACCCGCTCACCCTTGTTCTACTCATGTTGAGTGGCGTCGCCACCGTCGGCCCGCTCCTGCTGTTTGGTGCGGCGGCCAGAAGCATTCCGCTGACCGTGCTCGGTCTGCTACAATACATTGCACCGACAATGCAATTTCTGCTTGGAGTACTGGTGTTCCACGAGCCTTTTTCGCTCCAGTTGCTGGTGGGTTTCGTCCTGATCTGGACCGCGCTGGCAATCTATACACTGGAGGGACTGGCTCGCCGCCGCCGTTACGCATTGGCGCATCGGCCTATCGTGCCGAGTGACAATTCTGCTCTGTCCTGATCACTGGAACTGCCTTGCGCTGAGGCAGTCCTTCCGCACTCACCCCGCGCCGTAAGGAGGTCTTCGCATGAGTTTCGGTATATCAAAAACAATACCCGCAACCGACGGTCGCGATGCTGTCGACTCCCTTTATGATGGCACGCTGAGTGAATTCGAATTCCACATGGCGGGTACACCCAAACGGCTGAACGTCGGGGATTATGTCTACACCATCTTTCAGGATGAGTTGATCGGCCGTTGCCAAATCAATCGTATCGAAGGTGGTGAGGTCAACCCCTCGTCGGGCAAACCACGGACATTGATCTTCGTGAGCGCTCCTGGAGAAAAGCTGGACGAGCCGATTCCAATGAAAGGACATCGAGGCACACGTTACTACGACGGAGCAGACTGGCCATCCGCCTAGACTCGTCTGCGCACGCAGTGGCCGGCGAACGTCACCCTAACCTAGCAACGCTTCATTCCGCCGACATCATCAACGGAGCATGCCATGCCAACCCTCGCCTATGAACCTCTCAACAAAATAAGTACTGAAATCCTGCATGCCGCCGGACTCCCGCGTGACCAGGCGGAAGTTGCCGCCCATCACCTGGTGGAGGCCAACCTTGTGGGCCACGACTCCCATGGCGTCATCCGCATTCCCCAATACGTACCTCGTCTGGTTTCCGGTGAATTGCGGCCTGTTGGCGGACAGAAGATCGTGCGTGAACGGCCTGCCAGCGTGGTCATGGATGCCAATGGAAGCTTCGGTATCGTTCTTGCTTATGACGCCATGCAACGCGCCGTCGAAATGGCGATGGAAAACACATTCGGCGCCGTAGCCGTCCACAATTCGGGGCACATCGGCCGGCTGGGCGCTTACCCTCCACTGGCCGCTGAGAAGGACTGTATCGGCGTCGTGCTGCTCAACGGCGGCGCTCAGTTCGTGGCGCCGTACGGCGGCGTCGCCAGGCGCCTGCCCCCCAATCCTTTGGCCATCAGCGTGCCTACCGCAACAGGCGTTATGCCAATGCTCGATATGACGACCAGCGTGGCCGCTGGCGGTAAAGTGGATGTTTACCGAGCCAGAGGACTACCATTGCCGGACGGCTGGCTCGTGGACGCTGCGGGTAATACGGTCAATGATGCGAACCGCTTCCGTGAAGGAGATGTAGCCATGATGCCTATGGGCGGGGCCGTTGGCTACAAGGGCTATGGCTTGGCCTTCATGATCGACGCGATCGCCGGCGGGTTATCTTGGGCCGGCTGCAGCGCAGAGTCGCCGACACGCGGCGGAAGCGGCTACTTGGCCCTGGCCATCAAGATCGATAGCTTCATCGACGTCGATGACTTCAAGAGTGAAATTCAGACCATGGTCGAATGGCTCAAGTCATCGCCCACCATGCCGGGCTTCGATGAAGTGTTGATCCCCGGTGAGGTCGAGGAACGGACGAAGCAGCGGCGGCTTGCGGAAGGCATACCCGTGGAACAAGCGACCTGGGATGCAATCGTGAAAGCCGGCGCCGGCGTCGGCGTGGAAGTACCGCCAGACTAATCGACCTACGGACACGCCATTACAATTGAGAGCACGACGTCAGAACGGCCACATCGCCGCTCTCGCCATTCCGACATGCAGTTTGTCCGTCCTAACGGATCTTGCCACGCGCATGTACGGGCCAGAAACCCACAACTTGCCCATCGCGAACGGCAACCATTTCGTCATGCAAATTCACACATGGACATGGGTGGACCGGCAAGACCTGCACCCGTTCGCCGATCTCAGGCTTGCGCGCGCATCTCGACACGTCCACATGCGCATGCTCTTCCGAACAGGCGAATATATGTGCGTCCGGGTACTCCACGACGTAACCCATACTCACGCCGCGCTCCGTCTCCATGGTGGAGGCCGAAAGCGTCTTGCTTCCGCTGTCGAGGATCACCCTGTCCTGCGTGGGATGACTGACAACCGTTGCAATCACCCGCAGTGCACATTGTTCCAGCGTATGCCGTCCCGCAGCAAGGTGACCGGCGCCGCCTACTGCGTATTCTCCGATACGATACTCGGTCAGTTCGGGGATTTCGTGCGCCTGAAGTGCACTCTTTGTGCTCCCTCCACTGACCACGGGACAAGGCAAACCTGCCTGCGCGTACGCTTCCACGACCTCGTGCAAGAACGGTCCTACGGACGGAGGCGTCGGGAAACCCATGATGCCGCGCAATTCTAGCCCGGGAAGAGTATGTGCGAGCTTACCCAGTTCCACAGCTTCCTCTACGCTGGTCACACCGGTACGTTGGTTTCCGCAATCTATCTCGATCAGCACGCCTAGGATCACGTCGTTGACCGCGGCGGCCGCGGAGTAGCCCTGCAGCACATACGTCGAATCGGCCGTCACCGTGATCCTCGTCTGCCTGGCTAGAGCCACAAGGCGGTCCAGCTTGCTGTCCCCAATGATGTTGTACGAGATCAACATATCCACGTCGAGACCGCCGGCGAGCATCACTTCCGCCTCGCCAACCTTCTGGCAGGTGAGACCCACGGCCCCGCAGTCCATCTGCATCGCCGCCACGGCGAGCGTCTTGTGCGTCTTGATATGCGGGCGCAGCTTGATGCCTTGTTCATCGAAGTAGCGCTGGTAGCGGACGAGATTTTCGCGCAGCGCATCGAGATCCAGCACTAATTGCGGGGTATCAAGTTCGTCGACAAGCATGGTGTAGCCTTTCGTATTGAATACACTGCCGAATCAGTGGCCGCAACTTTCAGTGGTCCCGTAGGTTACTGCGTCTAGCAGATCGCTTATTATCCAGCCAATGCGGCAGCGGCCTGCATCTCGCAGGCCGCTGCCGCATTGCTATCCGTCTTGGGCTCTCTGAGAGGCCCCAGACGCTCAAACAAGGGTGGGGCCATATCAACTATCCTTGTGCCGCCGTCCAGCGCTTAGCGCTGTCCGAACGCTGCCTTCGTCGACGGCAACAGGCCGAGAAGCAGAGCGAGCGCGCTTAGGATTA
>JBJYXA010000049.1:0-2520 GCA_046259705.1 Caldilineaceae bacterium | reverse complement strand
CTAAGGAGACGTTGACCGCTGGAAGCGTACTGAAGCCGATTTTGATCATCCCATCTTTCTCCAGACGACAATATCCGCCGTCAGGATACGGCGTCTCCAATGCAACGCCCAAGGCGGCCGCATCGGGCGCTAGAGAGCCATACAGAGTGTAATATCACTCGATCGACGAACGAAGGTTGCTTGTCTCCTGGAGCGCGTAAGCGACCCTTGCTCGAAGACTCTTCCCTTCGTGCACGACCGCCATCAAAAGCAGTGATAGCGTAGGGACGCTTACAAGAAGGACGCTGCCGAGAATGTTTAATGCAGAAGGTTTATCTACTCCTTCGCCGAGGACGTTTCGGATGCGCTTGGCTTCGTCACGGCGTCGCAATGCCTTCCTTCGGATCACTGCCGAGCCCACAAGGATGTCCTGCAATCCCTGGCGGCTGGCCATTACCGCGGGAGCCAAAGCGATTAGTATGCTCCCAAGCGCGACAATATATAGTTTTGGCTCCGTTGCGCAACTAACGATGGACAGCGCACCGGTAACCAGAACTAATACTATGGTGCTGCGGAGTGCGGCCTGCGATAGTGTGAGGTTATTGCCAGCGTAATTCACCACTCTCAGTCCCTGAGCGATTTGCGCAAGAGTGGCGCCAAATGGGCTTGCAGTAAGAATGGTGAGGTAGATAAGTATCAGACCCGGTGCGATACACCGAGGGGGTACAGGGGCGAACTCTGAAAATGAGGGGGCCAAGGCCCCGAGAGCACACAGCAAGACGATCAGGTCGATTGAACGCGCAATGAATCTATCCTTGAACGATGCGAGAATCACATCAGCCGTCGGCTTCTCTTGGTTCTCCATGATTGGCTTGCCCGCGGAGGCACTTGGTAGACGCCGGTTTGCCTGACCACGTACTACAGGTACGAACGGGTCCTTTGCAGGTTCTGTGCACGACAACTATATCCCGCTCGAGTGCAGTAGGTGCTTCCCAAAGACGCACCGCTAAACCTGTCTCTTCACTCGAACACTATAGGACGGCTGCCGCCTGGCTCGATCAAGCGAGTTTCCTCGGAAGTTTGATATTTGTCAGAAAGCCAACAAACAATGGGCCGCATATAGCGGAACATTACATGATAATTGCAAGCTATTCATATATTTCGCTGAACTCCTTCGCAGGAAATTTGTCCGGACCGCGACGGAGAGATAGCGGCCTTTCTGCTCATCGCAGCTCCAGCACTTCAACGCTCAATGTTGCCGGCTACTATGGCGTCTGCTGACTCCCGTCGATACTCCGGGAGACCCCGCGATGCCGGCAGCAGAGCGAAGGCCGAGATGCCTCGCAGGGGAATGTCCGCATCCGACCGCCACCACCTGTATGGGGGGCAGCGCCGGTCACGGCGCTATACCCCACGCCTGGCGAATCCACACAACAGCCCGGCACAAGGCGGGTTTCGTCTGGATATTTTCACGTGAACTTCAGCTTAGCTTGCGACGGGTGAAGATGAAACCCGAAAGACCGAGGCCGAGCAAAGCGGCCGTCATCGGTGCAGGCACACTACTATCTCGAACTAACCAATGACCGCCGGCATCTAATTGCCCATAGGTCCAGATAAATGCGCGACCGTCCTCAGCGAACACTTCGCCTTTTTCCCCCGAGGCAAGCAAGCCCTTCGTTCCTGTCCAAGTCGATTGCGTTACACCGACAAGGTTCTGAAAGCCAATTATCGGGTCGATGTTCGCGGAATTCTTTGCGCCGCAACAACCTGTTGTGAAGGCAATCCCCGCGGATGTAAGAAGGTCACCAAATTCAAGCCCCGTGGCCAGCCGGAATCCTTGGAAATCACCGCCAGCACCCAGGTTCGCCAAGATCTCCGCGGTAGACCGGCCGTTCGCGTCAATATTGCCAGGATTGAGAGTGGTATATGTCGGATCAAGCCAATCCAAGCCTGTTGAAGTGTCTCGGGTTAGACTTCCGACGCCGAAATCCGCATCGTCTATTGCTACCAGTGCAGCGGACGTGTTGGCCGAGATGGCGATCAAAAGCGTTACAGATGGAATTTTTAGCGGCATTTCTTTCGTTTATCTCAGTCGTAGTTTCGCGGGGTGCAATGTTCTGTTCCGCGCTTCAAAAAGTCGCGGGGTTTCGGGGATTTCAAAATTTAGGAAAAATTCTTACCCCAGACGGTACACAAAAGCGCCTTGTGCAACAATCCGTGGTGTACGGCGATGCCTTCGGTTCCTTGGGCGTTGAGTTCCCGGGTTTTCTGAGCTGGCGCCGACACGTTCGTAAATGAACCGGAATCCTTCGGCAGATGTCGGCTTAGTCAGGCGTGCGAGGGCGGTCAACCGCGCGCTTCCGCGTGGGGCCCGAAGCAGCAGGCGGTGCGATCGCGTCGTTGTCCGCAATGGGTCGTAAGCCGCCAGTCCGGCCGGCGATGCCGCTTGTCCGGAGCGGGGTCTTAAGCGGGCGCCCGCCGTCGGTCGGCGACAGGCGGCTGTCGGCCATCTGCCGACATCAAAGCCTTTTCAGACGCGGT
>JBJYXA010000048.1:0-5395 GCA_046259705.1 Caldilineaceae bacterium | reverse complement strand
GCGAGGCGTATCTGCGCGCCGTCCGTGACTTCCTAGGCTGGGTCGAAATCGAGGCCGGGATCGAGGACCTCCTCGACATCGAGCCTCTGCACGTCGCGGCCTGGGTCGAGATCAAGACGCAGACCTACGAGGCCCAGAGCATCAAGGAGCAGCTCACGGCACTGCGCCATCTGTTCGACTGGCTGGTCACGGGCCATGTACCGCATACGAACCCGGCATCCTTCGTCCGGGGGCCGAAGTTCTCCTACACCAAGGGCAAGACGCCGATCCTGACGCCGACCGAGGCCCGGAAGCTGATCCGGTCGATCCCGACCGATACCCTGGTCGGCCTGCGGGACCGAGCGCTGATCGGACTCGGATCTACACCTTCGCCCGGGTCTCGGCCGCGGTGACCATGAACGTCAAGGACGTATACCGTAAACAGGAGGCCCTGTGGGTGCGCCTGCACGAGAAAGGCGGCAAGCACCACGAGATGCCCTGCCAACATAATCTAAAGGAGTGGCTCCAGGAGTACATCGAGGCCGCGGGCATCGCCGAGGACCCGAACGGGCCGCTGTTCCGGTCCGTGGACCGCAAGACCAAGCAGCTCGGCGCCAACCGCCTCGACCGGCAACGCGCCTGGGCCATGGTCAAGCGCCGGGCGAAGAAGGCCGGCATCGACACGCCCGGCATCTGCAACCACACCTTCCGCGGCACCGGCATCACGGCCTACCTGGAGAACCCCGAGGCCAAGCTGGAGCACGCCCAGCAGATGGCCGCGCACTCGGACCCGAAGACCACACGGCTCTACGACCGCCGCAGCGACCAGGTGTCGCTCGATGAGGTCGAGCGGATCGGGATTTAGTCTTCCACCTGCACACCAGTCGTGCCCTTCGCGAACTCCGCTACATTCTCAGAAACACGGTCGGCACGTACCGGCCTTCCACCCAATCATAGAGTTGCACATCACAGATCCCATTCAGGCGATGCCCCAGCACCATCGCGAAGACCGACGGCGCCTTAACAAAAAGGTGCAGGGTGGTCAGCTCGTTCCTTGATCTAAACTGCACCAATGCGGACTTCACTTCGGATACCGCCTGATTCAACGCTTCCACACCATCGATACTATCGGTGCTTTCCAAAACTATTAGTGGCAATTCGGCCAGCCCGTCCAAAACACATTTTCTGAAATCATTTCCTATAGGCGTTGGGAAACTAATACAGGCAACCCCTTCTGACGCTCCATGCCTACCAGTAGCATCTTCTGAAGTAAAAAATGTACCGCCTGCTCGCTCATGGACGTCCGTACGGTATCGCTGGCCATTGTGCTCTACCTCCAGCACGAAACCGCGCGTCGCGCTAAATGCAAACCCAAGAGAACACGCTGCTGACATTCTCTGTTTGCTATCCAGAGCAACACAACGCCGCGCCGTATTGTCCTTAATAAACGTTCCGATGCGGAGCGCTTCTGAAAACAGCCAAGACCAATCATCGCGAGTCTTCTTTGCCCGTTCTTCTCCATTAAACCCATCTACGCCCAAACCTAATTCTCTGACGCCGGCACCCCTATCTACAGTGAGAACATCAATCGGCGCAGATAGCCACAATTCCTTGTCAGAACCCAACACATCGCAGATAGCTTCTTCCAAATGCTTTCGACACAGAGCCCCAACAGAAGATCTTACAATCAACTCCTTCAATCGGCTTCTGAGGCTCCTTATTTGACTACCGGCAAGATCGATCCACGGGAGATGCTTCTCCACCTCACCGGAAAATGCCGAATCCGCATGCTCCGCAGCGAAGGCCAAGAAGTCCATGCGATCAATAACAAACTCCGCAAGATCCCTTGGCTGGTTGTTTTTCTCACACCAACTGATAATCTCCTGCCTAGCATCTGACAGGAAAACCGAGTCCGACTGATAAGAAGATCCCACGCCACGTAACCGTTCCAGCATCGAAAGCAGTGGTGACGTAACCGTATTGTAATCCCGACACACTAGCCTGAATCTTACGTATTCTTCCGGAGATGTCTCAAAAACCGTCTGACACCGCTTGATCTCGCTCCATAATTGCGTCGACGTCAGCACATAGTCCTTGGCCTCGTACATCACCCTACGAATCTGGTCAGACGGTGCAAAGTAGCAAACCTCAACGTCCCCAACAGCTTCACTAACCACATGGCTAAACGCACTTTCCGATAGCCAGAGCGGCAAGTGCTGCAACACGAACGCATCCTGGTACTCAAAGCCCTCTCGCGCTATTGCACCCCCGGTCGACTCTTTTTCCAACAGTCCTGCCTTCATTCCCGTCTCTCCAAGTCCAAGTTGGACCGGTGCACGCTACCATCTGGCAGATATGTATGGGCGCTGCCCTCAAGATCGCCGCGTTTGAGGCGAAATATTAGAAGTACCACAAAATTTGCGCCAACTCTTGAATCTGCCGCCAACTCTTGCATAGTGGCGTGATCCCGAAAGCTCGGTTCCACGCTGAACGACGGATGGCTATGCCACTCGCCAAGATAATTGAATCTCTGATAATCGTTATGAGTAGCCGCAAAGAAGCCTTTGATGGCTTTGACCGCCCCAAAGATGGTGCGTACGAAAGATGCGATACTCCCGGCCTGCTGCACAGTAATTTGTCTCACGGCGAAGTGATTAACATCAACATGCTCTCCCATTAGCACACCACCGCATTCTCTTTCTCCAGCTTTCGCGAGTGCAGACTGCAAAGAGATCTGCACATCAGGAGGAATCGTTATCCGCAACATTCACAGTAGCCTCAATGTCCTTTTCTAGCTCGGCTAGGCCCGCAAATTCCTCGTCTGATAATTCTTCCGCGTCAGGAGCTTCCCGAAGAGCCCCAGAGCAGTCGACAGGAATCGTGTCAAATGGACAGCGGAACACCCAGAACTTCCGGAACCCGATGAGGTACGCTGCGACCGGATAAGCGGAATCCACCGCGGTATAAATGGTGTCCAATGCGAACTGAGTCATCGATGCCGCCAGCGCGGTAACGTCCGCATCCGACGCAATGTAAACCTGCCCATCTTGTTCCAAGGCATAGTTATTGGCAGGACCCTCTGGTACAGGCGCCATTGTTTCCATCACACCGTGGATGTGGCTTCGAAGGCTGAGGGGGACAGCATCCAGTCCCGGCCGGCTTCGAGCCATCAAAGCGCCCCCGCCGCCAGCGAATATTTCTCCCCAAACCATTGCAAGCTTGCTTCGCGCCGCCAACGCCGAGAGCGCGACAAATGCCTTGGGATCTGAAGTCGCATCGATGATCAACGATGACTGAGAGATTAGTTTGCTCAGGCTAGCGGAAAGTTGTGGATTCTCCTGACCTCCAACCCGAACGCTGGAGGTTTTCACCTCGATAGCGGGCGCAATTCGCTTTAGCTCTCGTTCAACTGCATCGATCTTGGCAAATCCTACATCCAGCCAGTTCAATTCGTTACGGACCAAGTTATCGGGCAGGAACACATCATCATCGATCAGCAGAAAGCACCGCACGCCAGATCTCGCTAAAGACACAGCGATCTTGCTACCCAGAGATCCAAGCCCAACGATTGCTACCGTTGCCCCTGAGAGTCTGTGGAACTCCTCCGGGTAACGCCGCTTCCCATCGCCAGCGACATCCAGAGTTCGGTATTCCCAAAAGAGCGGCTTGCTTCCTCCACTCAAAAAGAAAAAACGAATTTGTCCCTGTTCATCATGCAACAACAGACCGTGAAGACTCCCGTCCAACCCCCCACCCCAAGGCCACTGGGATCCCAACGTCGCCTGCATTGACTCTATGTCCTTGACTGCCTCGAATGCGCTTGTTGACTCAACAGGAACCGCCCAACCGGATAGCGCGAAACGGGCTTCCGAGAACTCCTTCGGAATGTCGGGGATGGGTTCGATAGGTACACCTATGCCGGTAGGTGTCGCTACGGCACTGTTGGTCAGAAATGATAGAGCAGCCTTCATCTCCGTGGGCGCATCCTTCTTTGCCGCAGAAAGCCGTTGCCGCAATCCCGGAGTAACAAGAAACCGCGAAGGCGACCCACGGAGATCCTGCCCGACCGTTGAAGCATGCCGCGATGGCACAGCCCCCAGTCGCGGCTCTACCACGGCGAGCTGTTCTCCCCAAAGGAGGAGATAGGCGCTGCGTATCAGGTCAACGCCCGTGATGTCCTGATGCCAGTTATCCGGCCCGTACTGGAGACAAAGAACACCGGACCCCTTGTATTGGTGTCCGCTCCATGATTCGCCGTGCTTCTGAGGACGAATGTAAGCGGGAACATCAGGGAACAAGTCAGGATAAATCAGTACTCCCTCGAACTCCCCAACAGCGAGGTCGAAACTAAACCGAAGACATAGTTCACCATCAGTCGTCTCGCCCCAATTCTGAATGTGGAAGCCCGAAGTCGTTCGACAGTGCTCAACCAACAGGCGCCGCTCACGCGCCATGCGCTTAGGCTGTTCCTGAAGCAACCCCATTAGGCAAATCCAGCCGGCTTGTTGGGGTAGACAGGAGCTGCAGGAAACGTCAAACCGGCACCTACGGCTGGGCGCAACAGCGAGTCGCTCGACCCCCTATCAGATCTTTTGGCCGAGGCCGGAAAACGAGGCCCCATGACTTCGCGCCACAGTTTCAACGCCTCTGCATCGTCAGACTCATTCTTCGCTCGTCGAGCAAGTCGAGCCTGATCCTCGACCTTGGCATAGAAAGTCTTGAACTCCTCAGCGGTGACGTTCGAGAAGACATTGTTGCCGGGAACGCCTGGATCTTCGACAAACGGCACAGTTCCCAGCAAGAACTCAAGACGATATGTGTCGCGAATCCCCTCCAGCAATTCGACGAACAAGCTTTCGTAGTTCACCTGATCATAATTCATGTGCTCGGCAACCAGACACTCCAAAATAAAGCCTTTGGGCCGTTTCAAATCAGAAAGATGCTCGCGACGCCACCATTTGAACAGCTTCACGAGCGGCTTGAACCTCCCACCTGCAGCTTTGTTGGTATCGATCGTCCACTGCGTATGGGCTGGGGGGTTAGTGGCAATCCATGACTCCAGTTTGACATCAGGGATTAGATAGCCATCGCCGTCCTCAATGGTCGGGACGACGTCCATATCGACGCCCGCAAGTGTGACGGCGATAGATCGGCGGTTGATCTTCAGGGAAGAGTAACCAGCGTCATCCAGAGCATCATGCATCGCATCTAGAACGACACGTGGCTTGTCGTCCTGTGTGTGATTCGTCACGACAATCACGTCGACGTCGGGTCGCTGGAGTACCCCACTGACGAGCCGAGGACGGATCGCGGTGCGCCGCTTGTAGGACCCCGAAAGGAAGGTCTCTACGTGCACTTTTGAAAATTCTTCGTGCGTAGCGAGCCCAGCGCGCAAGGTTGCGTGGGCTCTCGAACA
>JBJYXA010000047.1:6733-33703 GCA_046259705.1 Caldilineaceae bacterium | reverse complement strand
GCCGCAGGTACCAGGCTGCATCGTCGACGTTAGCTCGCAAGTGCACAGGAGAAACTGCTACGCACTCGCTCTCAATAAGCCCTGTAAGCATCGGAAGAGACGTTTCTTCCGATGCAGAATACTGCAAGTTCCAACCAAAATATTGCGCACGAATGCTAACAGACATTGTCTGCCTTGTCAAAAGCATTTTCAGAAAGTGCCTGGGCAATTCCACTGGACCCGTTAGCTGCCGCGTATCCAGACCGAACGCAAAGCAACTGGAATGCCCATGCCTGCCTGTTCGCTACTGATTGCATGATGGTTGTTCGTTCAACCATGCACGCAGATCCTTTATCTGTGTCTGAGTTGCGCGCAGGCTGCTTCCTCCCTCAACGTCTCTTCGCTCGACACTTTGCTCGTAACTCCAAACCCCGTGCACATCCTCAGCGAACGCAGGATGTAGTGTGCGCAGGTCTGCCAAAGACAGGCTAGAAAGTGGGCAGCCGCGCTCCTCTGCTAGCCGTACGGCTTCACCCGCCACGTGGTGCGTCTCCCGAAATGGAACCCCTTTGCGAACCAAGTACTCAGCCAAATCGGTCGCAAGCATCTCCGGCACGAGCGCAGCTTCAAGACGCTCTGCATTCACCGTCAGTGTCGATAGTACCCCAGCGGCTATCTGCAGCGCTCCCGACACCGTCTCCATGGCGTCGAATAGGGGCTCCTTATCTTCCTGTAAATCCTTGTTATACGTGCTGGGCAGCCCCTTCAACATCATCAGCACAGCCACGAGCGAACCGGTCACACGGCCTGTCTTGCCGCGCACTAATTCGAGCGAATCAGGATTTTTCTTTTGCGGCATGAGGCTGCTGCCCGTAGAGTATGCGTCCGCCAAGCTTACATAACCAAATTCGCGACTACTGTAGAGGATCAGGTCCTCCGCGAATCGGCTTAGGTGCACCATCGTGAGTGTGGCCCAAAAAAGGCTTTCGGCAACAAAGTCGCGGTCGCTCACGCCGTCGAGGCTATTGGGTGTGAAGCCGTCGAAATCCAAATCACGCGCAAGCATGGCGCGATCTATCGGAAATGGATTGCCTGCTAGGGCCCCACTGCCTAGGGGTAGCCGATTGGCGCGTGCGGAAAGCTCAGAGAGCCTTTGCGTATCGCGTTGCCACATCCAGGCGTAGCTGAGTAGCCATTGGCTCCATCGGATAGGCTGGGCGGGCTGAACGTGCGTATAGCCGGGCATCAGCAGGTCGATTTCACCTGCCGCCCGTTCCACGGCTGTGCTGATCAATTGGCGCAGATATCTGTCTGCGAGTCGTGCCTCCTCCCGTAACCAAATTCGCATATCGGTAGCGATCTGATCGTTTCGGCTGCGGCCGGTGTGTAGCTTGCCTGCTACCGGACCTATCAGTTCAGTCAATCGCCTTTCGTTTGCCGTATGGATGTCCTCGTCAACTGGGGTAATCTCGAAGCGACCCTCTTTCCATTCGTCGGCTACTTTGCCGAGACCGTCTACGATTTGATCAGACTCGCGGTCGGAGATGATGTCTGCACGGGCGAGCGCACGCGCATAGGCCTGGCTTCCGATGATGTCCGCCTCCCATAATCGACGATCGAAGCCGATGGACGCGTTGAACGCCTCCATCAAAGGATCCGTCTTTCCGGTAAAGCGCCCTCCCCACAATTTGGCTGCCATAATCAACGCTCTCTAGTGTACGTAGTGCAGATTCATCGGCGTCGTCGAGTTTTACGCGTCATCCAGAGGCAATACATTTGTTCCCACGGTGTCGTCGTCCAATGGCAGGTCTGGCGCTTCATACTCGTCGTCCGCCAGGAATTGCTCAGGTCGAGGTGGGGAATAGACGGTGTATGGTCTGTACAATACGACGTGCTTATAACGCGCCCATACCCATACCACAATAAGCAGGCATCCGATGAGAATTGCGGACAGGCCGACGAGGCCCGCCTCGGGGCCAAACGCTCCACCGGTCCACATATCAGGTCCGCCCTGTCGAATTGCAAGAACAGTTGCGACTGTCGAATAGTCGTTGCCACTGACGGGGAACCCAAAGACATTGCCCTGAAAGAAATTCCATGAAATGTGCAAGCCAATGGACAGACCAAGGCGCCCAGTGAGCACCAGTCCAAGGCCCAAGAAGAGTCCGGCCAGCACAAGATTGAGCGTACTTACCCAAGTAGTGTTGGGGTTGAAAATGTGAAGAAATCCGAAAATCGCGGACGAAGTTAGCCATGCAGCTAGTAATGCGCCCGCCGGGTGTCGCCCGCCGAAATTGAACCCCTCGGCCATGTTGCGCATTTGGTACCCGCGCGTGAGTAGTTCCTCGCTGATGCCCACGGCGATGAAAACGGCGAATGCTCCGAGGAGTGATGCGCTGAAACGGAGACCGTTGTCTGCTTCCGCGAATTGTTTCTGAACCGTTATCCAGCCCAGACTATACTCCGCTGTGAAAATCCCCGTCATCAATACGCCGCCGAGCACGAGACCGAATGCCAAGTCTGTCCACCAATGGCGGTCTATTATTAGTCCAAAGTCTTTGTATAGACGTTTGTCGATGAAGTGCGCGGCCAGCCAAGTGCTGACCACCATGGTCGCAAGCCGCACTGCGAATCCCGTCATCTGGCCCTCTCTGCCCAGGATCACGGAGATCGCGGCCGCTACTGCTTCCGTCAGAAGCAGCCACAAGCCAAATTGGATCATAATACGCAGCGCCGCTCTTAGTCGTCGCTCGTATCTATTCCACGCTGGCCACGCAAGCTTAGCCCAAATTGTCTGTTGGGTGAGCATGTGTCTGAAAGATTTTCACCCGGCGGTAACAACCAGTTTCGACGAAGGTTCGCAGTCTTGCCGTCTGCCTATCCGGTGCACGTCGGCGGACCGACGATTATTGTAACGTGCAACCCACGCCAGTGAAAACGATCACGTGTGATTGAGTGAAATGCCCTACTGTATGTCTCTCACTTCCGAGACCTTTCGTCGCCAAACATGAAGCAATTGATCTCTGTTTCGAAAGCGCGAAAAGCCAGGGCTTTGTCCAGCGCGACGCCCCGACTAGGAATAACATTTCCCGTTCGGTTTCGGGCTCAATTGACCGGTGGATCGCATTCCTGATACAATTTTCGCCGGCCTTTCAGAACGGAAGCGAGGCAAGATGGAGAAGGAATTTCGAAAGCACCCTAGCGAAACAGACAAGGACGTGCGATCGGACTTGCAGCATCGTCTCAGGTCAGCCGTCGACGGCGCGCATGAATACACTAAGTCACCCGATGAAACTGGCCAGGCCGGCGACGACCCAGTCAAACCCATGGAAGAATGGCGCGACATCGTCAGTCAACGCATTGAGGATGCCATGCGCCAGGGCCTGTTCGATGGACTGGCCGGAGAGGGTAAACCGCTCAACCTGGACCGGGATCCCTTTCTGCCCGAGGATCAGCAAATGGCCGTTACGCTGCTTCGAAATAACGGCCTTGCGCCGGAGTGGATATCTGAACGGACGGCTATCCTCGCTGCCATCGAAAATGTACGAATAGAGCTACGTCACGCCGCTGCACACATGCGGAGCGCGATGGAGGCCGCACCACCAGGGGCGCCGCTGGACCACCTCCTGACCCGATGGATGATGCAGGTGGATGACTGGCAAGCGCGCATGGTCAAGCTCAACGACCGCATTCTCATATACAACCTCAAGCAACCTATATCACACTTGGAGATCTTCCAGCTACGGCTTTCGGACGAGTTGGCCCGCGCCGGCGTCGATCAGGAGTGGATGGATTCGCGTCTAGAATAGGATCCGCTCGTCGCTCGTTGTCGTGGCAGCGCCAGTGCGACTGCCCCCTATGTATCGGCGCACATTTATCTGAATATGCGCGCCCCTCAACGTTGACCTAGCCGCTCACAGGAAAGCCCTAAGCAACAAGGGGCACGGAACACCATTCGCCGCTCTGCGCCGATGCCAGGACCGCATCACAGACGAGCTGGGTTGAGTAACCGTCGCGGAAGTCAGGTACGCGCTTCTCCCCTGTTTGCAGACCGTCCAGGAAATCTGCGAGCTGGTGTATGAAAGTATGCTCATAGCCGATAGCGCAGCCTGGCACCCACCAATGGTCCATGTAGGGATGGCCGCTGTCCCACACAGAAATCGTACGGAAGCCTCTCGTCAGTGAGTCATCACTGCGGTCATAGTATTGAAGCTGATGTGCGTCCTCGAGATCGAACGCTATCGAACCATATTCTCCATTGATTTCAAACGTGTTCTGATTCTTGCGTCCGCTGGCGTAGCGTGTGGATTCGAACGTGCCAAGGGCGCTATTCTCAAAACGCGCCAGGAACGCGCACGCGTCGTCAATGCCTACGGGCATGATACGATCCGGTTCGTCCTGCAGCCGCCGTTCGCGGATGAAGGTCTCCGTCATGGCCGTCACCTTCTCGATAGGGCCAACGAGCCATAGCGCCAAGTCGATCGAGTGCGCTAACAGATCCCCGGTCACACCGCTACCTGCAGCGCCGGCATCCAGTCGCCACAGCGTGTTGCCGCCCTGTGGCAGGTCGGGGCTAATAGTCCAATCCTGTAGGTACTTGGCGCGATAGTGGAAGATGCGGCCCAGACGCCCCTCTTCGATTAGGTGCTTGGCCAGGGTAACGGCAGGGATTCGCCGATAGTTGAACGAGACCATCGTCGGCCGGCCACTCTCCTCGACCGCTGTCACCATCCGTAGCGCCTCAGCAGCATCCATTGCCAGCGGCTTTTCACAAATGATGATCTTGCCTTTTCCCGCCGCGGCCAGCGCTATGTCCAGATGTGTATTGTTCGGGGTGCAAATATCGATGACATCGATATCGTCTCGGTCGACTAGCGCTTGCCAATCGGACTCTATCTCTTGCCAGCCCCAATTCTGCGCAAAAGCAGCCGTGCGGTTAGGGTCTCTCGCACAAACCGCCTTCATTACAGGGGTGATTTCGTGCTTAAAGTACTTGCCGACCTGTCCATACGCGTTTGAGTGCGTACGGCCCATAAAACCCGTGCCGATCAGACCTATGTTCAGTGTATCCATACTTGCCCTCCCTGGTGTGCCATTGCACGGCGACTACGTATTGCTGCACTATCCTGCATTGCGCGACTGTCTTGCATTGCGACAATGTGTCATAGCGCTGTCGAGGACGTAAGCGAACGAGCGTATTTCGACGGTGCGCCGTGCGCCGTAGTCGTGTCCGCAGTACCGCAAAAGAAGAGCCCGAGTGGATTCCACCCGGGCTCCGAGTCGACCCACCGGCGACTACTTCTCGAACTTATCCGGTGTTTGCAGCAGAGCTTGTACCTCTGGAGTGTCTACATTCTCGGGCGTAATCAGCACGGGTTCCAGTTCCTGGACGGGGTTCTCGATGGTCTCTCCATTGATGTAGGCGTCGATGGCGGCCACACCCTCATAACCCATGCGATAGGGATCCTGAGCAATGATGGCGTCGATGGTGCCCTCGTCAAAGAGGGGCAGGACTTCCGGGCTCGGATCGAAGGTAATGATCTGGATCTGGTCCTCGAGGCCTTTGGCCTTGACGGCCTGTGCGATACCCACGGCAATCGGAGCCGCAGCCGAGAAGAAGCCGACGATGTCCGGATTGCCCGTGATGAGGTCTGTGGCAATGTTCAGGGACTTTGCCGCATCCGCGTCCGTCCACTGCGTCTCCAGAACCTCCATGTCGGGGTACTGGGCGATTGCCTCTGCGAAGCCAACGCTGCGGCCGGCGCTTACTGAACCGGCCTGGATCCCTAGGTTGGCTACCAGGCCCTTTTCGCTCAACAGCTTCGCCATCTCTTCACCGGCCATCCAACCACCGGCATACTGGTCCGTGATGATGCTGGCTATCGGTGCATCGCTGTCAATGCCGGAGTCGACCATCGCAACCGGCACGCCGGCGGCCATCGCCTCTTCGACGGGCGGAATCAGCGCCTGCGAGTCCAGAGCGGCAAGCAGGATGCCGGCCGGCTTCTTCTTTGTCAGGTTGCGCACCAAGTCGACTTGTGAGGCGATATCTGCTTCAGTAGCAGGACCTTGGTAGTCAATCGTGTAGCCCAGTTCTTTGGCCTTGTCTTGCGCGCCCTTCACCAGGAACAGATAGAACGTAGCCGATGTCGATTTGGGAACGAATACGATCTCGCCCTTGTCCGCGGGGGCGGCCTCCTCCGCTTCACTTTCGGTCGCCGCTCCTTCAGTTTCACTGGACTGTTCCTCGGCCGGCGCCGCTTCCTCTCCGGCAGGGGCTGGCGCGGGTGCAACACATGCGGTCAGCAGAGCGAAAACCGTGAACACCAACAGAATTTGCAACATTCTCTTGGACATCTCATTCCTCCTGGAAATGGTTGATACAGTTGGTACGAACGTGGACAAACGTGGGTAACAGGTATGTTCCGAAAAATCGGCGGGTTCGCCAAGCATCATGTGGTTCACAAAAAAACGTGGCTAGCTCCGTCTTCGATATTGATCAATGGCAACGGCGGCAACGATCACGGCTCCGTTGACCACGTACTGCCAAAATGCGTTAACGCCCAGTATATTTAGGCCGTTTCGAATCGTAGTGACCATCAACGCGCCGATTAGCGTGGCGATGATGCTGCCTTCACCGCCAAACAGACTCGTGCCCCCAACCACCACGGCGCCGATCGCCAACAGCTCGTACCCGTTGCCCCCGGCAGGCTGTATCGTCGCCAATCTTCCTGCCTCAATGGTGGACGCCAGACCGGTAAGGAAACCGCAAATCACGTAGATGCCGATCGTCACCATCGTGACGTTGATGCCGGAAAGTCTTGCTGCTTCCTCGTTGCTGCCGATGGCATACACAAAGCGGCCGAAGCGAGATCGGTTGAGGACGAACCAGCTCACCGCATAGACTCCGATCACAATGATTGTCGGGACCGGAATCACGTCGAATACCTTGCCCTGGCCGATGAATCGGTACCGTTCGTCCAGGCCATAAATAGGGATCCCGTTCGACCAGATGAGCGCTAAGCCACGCGCCATGCCCATCATGCCGAGCGTGGCGATGAATGCCGGCACATGTATCTTTGTGATTAGCAGGCCGCTGGCCAGTCCGAAAAGCGCGCCTACCACCAGCGTCGCGAGTAGTGAAAAGAACAAACTACCCGTGCTGTTCAACACAAGACCGCCCGCAACCGCCGAAGCCGCAAACACTGCTCCCACGGAGAGATCAATGCCCGCCGAGAGGATCACGAATGTTTCGCCCGCCGCAATAATAGCGATTACGGCCATTTGAAGAGTGATCTCGAACAGGTTATCTATGGTAAAGAAATACGGCGACATGAAGCCCAAGGCTATCCACATGATCACCAACAAGATGAGGAGCGGTACTCCTTGGCGGCTCAGGATGCTCTTGAGTGTGTCCATGACCATAGAGGTGCGAGAGGGCTGTGCAGTATCGACGTCGTTCATCAGACGCGCTTTCGTTTCTGTTCAAGCGGTGGGCCGCGGGCAGCACCGAATCGGTGACCGGCGTCTATAGGCTATAACTTCGAATGTCCTGCTGCGTAGTCGTCCTTGGATCCAACTCAGCCACGAGCGCGCCATGGCTCATGACCAGTAGCCTGTCCGATACTTCTAGGATCTCTTCCATATCGCTGGAAATGAAGATGACGCCATGTTCACCTTCCTCGACGAAATCCCGGATAAGGTCATAGATATCCCGGCGCGCGCCGACATCGATGCCGATGGTCGGCTCATCCAGGATCAATAGGTCGCAATCCGCGGTGAACCATTTGCCGAACACTACCTTCTGCTTGTTACCGCCACTGAGAAACTTCACTTGCTGGGAAAGTCCCGCCGTTTTGATCCGCATGGAGTCCACGATTTTGGCGACAGCGGTCCTTTCCGCTGTGGGGCTGAACAATAGCCCGCGCATCTTGGCCAATGAGACCATAGAGATGTTTTCCTTGACGGTGCGATCAAGGCAGAGACCATCACTGTCTCGGTCTTTCGGGAGGTAGCCGATCCCGAGCCTAATCGCTCCATCTGGGCTCTTGATGCGTACGCGTTTGCCGCGCAGTTCCGCCGTCCCGGAATTCCATGGCTGGACGCCAAATAGCGCTTGCGCCAGTTCTGTTTTTCCCGAACCAACGAGTCCCGTAATGCCGAGGATCTCGCCCTTCCGAACCTGAAAGGTTATGGGGGTTGGCAAATGCTCGTTCATCAGGCCTTCCACCGAGAGCAGCGCGTCGCGCACAGGCTTGTCCCGGCTTTCCTGAACGCGCGACAGCTCTTTGCCAATCATGAGGCTGATAATCTGTCGGATCTCCGCCTCATGCGCGGGCAGGGTGGCGATTTGAAGACCGTCGCGCATCACCGTAATGCGGTCGCCAATCTCCTTGATTTCCTCAAGCTTATGGGAAATATAGATGATGCCGATTTCCTGGGCCTTGATGTCTGCAATAGTACGAAATAGGATTTCTACTTCGTGCCGGCTAAGCGCAGCAGTCGGTTCATCCATCACAATCACTTTGGCATTCTTGGAAAGCGCCGCCGCAATTTCTACCATTTGTTTTTGAGAAACCGGAAGGTCCCGCACCTTTGCCGCAGGATCTATCTGAAAATTGATGCGTTCCAACACGGATCGCGCGTGTGCGTTCACGTCCTTCCAGCGGATCAAACCGCGCTCTCGAACGAACTTCGTCAGGGATAGATTTTCGGCGACACTCAGATCGGGTATGAGGTGGAAGTTCTGGTAGACGGTGACAATGCCCAGATCCTCGGCCTTGCGCGGATCGTAATCCGTCAGGTCGATAGGAATACCGTCAACGGCAATCGTGCCCTTGTCCAAGGTGTACGCGCCGGAGAGGATTTTCATCAACGTTGACTTACCAGCTCCGTTTTCGCCAAGCAGTACATGCACTTCGCCGCGATTCAGGTCGAAGTCAACGCCTTTTAGGACAGGCACACCGAAGAAGGATTTCTCGATCCCGCTCATTGATAGGATCTGTGCCATTCCGGAAGTTCCTTCTAGCCTGGGACGAACTGGTTTCGCGGAGGGTTTGCAGTAAACATCCCGTTGTCCATACCACCGTCGTCGAAGCCTGCCGTGCAACGATTTGTGCGATACGCTATGAGGTCATGTCGAGATTTCTTGGGAGCACCAATTGAGATGCGCGGGCAACTGGGGCGATTTCAGTAAACTATTTAGTGACAATAGGCCCAGTGGCAGTCACTGGCATGCTTTGCTTTGGGATACGCGCCGAAGCCGTAGCCATATCATACATGCCGACCTAACCGGACGCAAGATCGGCGTGTCAGTTGTCGAGCAGGCGCGTCGATTTGTGTACGCGGTATTCCCTATGGTCGTCGGCTCAATTATGTGTACGCAGGCGCAACCGCGGCCAGTACGAATTTCAGATAACGGGCCTCGGGGAAATGTACGGGCACAGGGTGGTCAAGCGGCTGGCCCGCCTCATGCAAGACGAGGAGCCTTCGTTTCGCTTCGGTCGCAGCCTCGGCAAGCATTTGTTGAAACGCGATTGGGCTGACTTGGCTTGTACAACTGCTGCTGGCAAGCAATCCGTTTGGTGCCAGACAACCGATGGCCAGCGTGTTCAGTCGCCGGTATGCATGCAAAGCCGCGTCCAGTTGCGCCTTCGATCGGGCGAAGCTGGGCGGATCGACCACGATTAGGTCGAAGCGACGGCCTTCGCTGTAGAATCTGTCCAGCAACTCAAAACAATCAGCGACCACGAATTCATGATCCCGCGGGTATAGCCCGTTGAGTTCGAAATTGCGTTGTGCCGCGGCTATGGCGGGCGCTGCACTGTCCACCGACGTCACGCTTGCCGAACCGCCCAGGATAGAGGCTACGCTGAAACCGCCTGTGTAGGCGAAGAGATTGAGCACGCTGCGTCCGGCGCTCCACCCACGTAACGTATGCCGATTATCGCGTTGGTCCAGGAAGAAACCCGTCTTCTGTCCATGGATCAGATCCACCTCATAGCGCACGCCGTATTCGCTGATCACTAGCGGCGACGACGGTAGCCGCCCGTTCAGCAGCACCGGCCCGCCTTCTGTGCGTTGAACAATGCCTTCCAGCGATGTGACCGACAGGAGTGCTTCGACGATCCATGGTTTTAGCCGCTCGACGCCGGCGCTGTAGGTACGCAGGACGGCCCATTGCTTGTGGCTCTCGACGTCGCCGTATAGATCTACGACCACGCCCGGCAGCCCATCACTTTCACCAAATAGCCACCGAAACGCGCTTACTTGCGCTGCATTACGACGTAGCGGCGCGCGTATATCCCACGCCCTGCGCACGCAGTCTGTAGCCCAGGATCGGCTCGGACGCTGCCGGCTGTGAACGAGCCGTACGGCGATGCTGCTCTCGGAGTCCCATAGCCCGTAACGCTGAAGATTTCCGCACTGGACATGAACCCAGTCACCCGTCGCCAAATCGGTCGGCGCGCGCGTGACTGCATCTGCATAGACCCACGGGTGCCCCTGTGCAAACGAGGTTTTGAGCCTGGATGAGACTTGTACAAACGGTAGCTTATCTCTCCGTGTAGGCATAATGGTTCACCGCACGAGCCGAACCCGATCCTTCAAGACTCATGGACATAGTCCTGTGCATTCACACGCTAGCGTGAAGCATCTTTGGTGGAAACCGCGCCTAGTGCGTCTCGCGCCGCTGCCAGTGTATCATCGTAAAGCCGTTCCAACGTTTCGTTCACACCTCGGCAGCCCGAAATCACAGCCTCGGTCCAGTCCAGGTACTCAACTTGCCGCTGCCGCGACCAGCCGTGGGGAGGGTTGGCGGCCAGATCGCGCACATTAGAGATCTTGTCCGCGAGCTTAAGCAATTTGGCGTCATCCGACAGTTCGGCTGCATGCTCGATCTGCAATTCCTTTCGTCGCATTTTGGGCAGGCTCTTGTCGTCTGTCATCTCCGCCACAAGACCGGCAACTGTTGGCCCAAACAAATCTTCTATCTCTGCCGGCGTCGTCGGTGTGTCCTCGACGGTGTCGTGCAGTATGGCTGCGACGAGTACATCCCGGTTGTCCACACCGGCGCCTGAGGCAAGTATGGTAGCCACATCGATGGGGTGGTTGATATAAGGTATGTCGTCGCCTCCCTTGCGGCGCTGACCGCTATGCCGCTGTGCTGCAAACGTTAGGGCGCGTAGTAGTTCTGCTGACTGCGAGTGCATCCGAATTGCTCCCGTTATCACAATTGCCCGTTACGATAATTGTTCGTGTGTGATTTCACTACGGTTCGGTCGGTCTATGGCTCCAGCCGATATCGCCTTACCTGCACGCCGTTGAAATCCGCGCTTTCCAACAGCGTACCGTGCGTATCCAGCCACTCCTCCATTAGATGTCGCTGGTCCCACATTTCCACTTCGCTGCGCAATACCCAAACTTCAGATGCTCCGGCCGTCAATTCACGCATTTGCTGATCCGCCAGCATGCGCGCTTGGTCATCATCCCAACCATTGTTCGTCCACAGCCCTTCGGCCCAATTGCCCAGTCGCTCGCTTCCACCCTCGAATGGGCGAGGACCGAAGCCGCTGGTGTAATATTGCACCGCATATTGGAGATGCGGTATCTGCAACAGCAGAAGCGTGTCCGGTGAGCGCCGATCCGCGATGTATGTCACGCCGGCGCGCAGGTCGTATTTCATGGGCAGCGTCTTTTGCTGCCAACCCGCATACAGCCAGAATACGACAATGTAGACAGCCAGAGCGAAGGCGAGATAGCGGAAGATCTGGCCGGAATGCCGCCATACCGCCTGCACGCCGAGTGCCAGAAAGATCATCGCAGCTGCGGCAATCCACACTATGTACCGGTCGGTGAAGATAGGCTGGCGCAGGCTGAGAGCATAAATGGTCAACACTGGGAGCACAAGCCAACTCAACAATAGCCCGTAGCGACGCCATGGTGACAGGGATGGACCCGGTTCTCCGCTCGCGCGCCATTGCCGGCTGCCAATCTCCCCAGGTCCCAGCAGGAGCCCCGCTGCGCCGAGGAAGAACACCGGCGCCAGCCAGATTATGTGCGGTTCGGGCATGAAGCCGCGGGACTGGTTAAAGAGCAGAATGCGTAACATCTCCGGCAGCGGCGTGAAGCTGAAACCGGTCATCTGGTGGCCTGCGGTCAACAGGTCCCACTGCCACCACACCATAGGCGCATAGGGCACAATCAAGCCGGCCAGCGCTAGACCGTAGCCTTGCCAATGACGTTTGCTCTGTGGCCAAGCGATGAGGAACCAGACCATATGTAGCGGATAGAGCAAGATCAACAACAAGTGCGTGTAGAGCCCCACCGTGACAGTCAACAGGTAGCCCAGCCACGGTCGCCATCCACCTGCAGTGATCCCGCGCCAGAATAACCAGGATGAAAGCAGCACGATCGCGGTGACTACCGTATACATCTTGCCTTCCTGGCTATACCAGAGCTGATAGGGATTGGCCGCCAGGAAGACCGCCGCCGCAAAGGGTATCAGATTCGCTGTCGCCGGCGCCGTTTGGACGGGGTACGAAGGACCATCGTCTTCCGGTGAGGCTTCGTGCAGACGGGTTGGTATGAGCTGTCTCGTAACTTGCCACAGAAGGGCCACGCTCAAGACGCCCGCCATGGCTGAGACAAAGCGAACTGCGAATTCGCTCGTGCCCGTAAGCCAGAACCAAGGCCGTAGCGCAAGAAAGAATAGCGGACCGTTCTGTCCGGCCTGCACGAACATTGAGAGCGTATCGGGCAAGTGCCGTGTGGCGAAGTAGACCGCATCCACTTCGTCGCGCCAGAGACTTTGTCTCGACAAGCCTTGCACGCGCCAGCCGAACGCAGCCACCAACAACAAGAGCAATGCAGCGCGTACTCTACTCGTCATCTACTCAGGCCGCGCGGCTTCATCGTCGTCCATCGGCGGTGCAGGCGGCGGGATAAGGAACTCGTACTCTTCCACCAATCCTGCGTCGAGCAGATCGAAGCGCTGCTGTTCGTTCTGCCGGAACGATAGTCCGACCAATACCCCTGCGATAATGAAGAAGACCAGCGTGCCGACGAGGAACCAAATCCAAGTAACCGTCATCACGATGGAGTCGACGGTGTGCGCCGCGAACAAGAGTGCATCCGGCGTAGGCGGGGGCGGAGGCGTCTGCACCGGTCGTTGGGTAGGGAGCGGTATCGTGGCAGTTGCCGCGATGATTATCGCTTCGGCGGCTGGCGGTTCAGTCGCTGATGGTGTTGGTGTCGGCTGGCCGGGTGTGGGCGTAGGCGTCTCCAGCGGAGACTGCGCTTGTGCAGTGGCGGTTGCGTACAGCGATGCAAGAGTACCCTCGGCCTGGACAGTGGCCAGCGCAGCTTGGGTGGCCGCGGCCGCCTGGGCCTCCGTCAACTGCAAAGGGGATATTGCCTGGCCAGTAGGTGTAGGTGTTTCCAACAATGAGATCTGGTAGCTACGGGTCGGCGTCGGGGTGTCGAGTGGCGATTGTTGCGCCGCGAACGCGGTGGGGGTGGCCAGGGGCGACGCGGGCGTCCAGGTTGGCGTCGCAGCGGCCGGTGTATTCGTGGGCCGCGCGGTAGCGGAACGCGGTGTGAATGTGGGTGTCGAGCTGGGGATTGGCGTCGCCGCAACAGCGGCACCGGCGGAGGAACTGGCTGTGACCGTAAAGGCGCGCGTCTCTTCGTCTACACCTACCGCCAACGACGTCGTGCCCGTATAGCGGAAGTTGTTGCTCAACGCCAGGTTGACCCCGTCATAGACGCTCGCTGGGCCGAGCGTGCGGTCTAGCCCCAGTGCGTCCAAAAATGAATTTGTTATGGACAAGACTTGACCGGGCGCCAGCGGATAGTCAAACTCCGAGTAGAGGCCTCGCGCCGGCTGCGACAGGATGTGATGTGTGACGTCGAAATTGCCCTCGTTGCGGAGCTTTGCGCAGAAGTACAAGTCCGAGTCAGGACTTGCCACGGTAAGCTGCGTATCCCCGCTGCATATCGCCTCGTCCGTACCCACGGTTGTCGTGAATCGAATGCCAGCCCGTGCGATGTCTACCGTTGCGGACGCTACGTCCGTTACGGTCAGTGCGCCCGTTGCCAGAGCATCAGAGGCTGACGTCGCCGTGAAGTACGCTGTATTCACCAGCGAGCGTGTAACCTCTGTGCGGACCAGCGCGCCGTCGATGCCTAGTTCCTGCAACCCTTCGTTTGTAATAGTCAAAGACTCGGATGGAGACAGCGTGTAGGCGAAGGAGGCCGCAAGGCCCATGATCGGATCCGAGATCACGTACCGGTTGAGGGGAATATCCCCCGTATTCTGAACCCTGAAGCAGAACTCTACCGAGCCGCCATCTGGCACGACCGTGTGCGTGATTGCGGGGCATCCGGCGCCTGCGACGGAAGCTGTCTTTGTAACCGATACGCCGGCTCCCATCACCAACACAGATGCGCTCGTGCTAGTTGACGAAACCAGCGTGGGCGTAATTGCGCTGGCCGTCCACGTGATGTGTGTCTGGCTGCTTACCTCTGCCCGCTCGTCTAGCGTGAGGCCCGCATCCACTGTCGTGAGGGTTTCGCCTGGCTCCAATCGGCGCGACTGGCGATCCCAGATGACGCCTGCCCGGCTATCGACCACGGTGTGTGTGTATATCACATCACCGCTGATGTTAGTGACCTGGTAGCAATAGTAGACTTGTGTCTGCGGGGCAACACGAATCTGTGTGGACTGCGCACAGACGTCCGGGACGATGCCCACCGTTGCCGTAACGATGAGGCCGGAAGCTGACGGTGCGCCGCCGGCCCGTTGCATCTGTGCTGCGGTTTTGCCACTCAAGACTTCTGCAGGTGTTTGCCCGCCCGCAAGGTGACGCGCAAACGCCTGCTGCATTCCGCCAACCGCAGACGCACGCATCGCGATTATGAGAAGTAGCAGCATCGCCACGGGAAGACCCAGACTGACGCTGCGCATGTTCATGATGGCAAATCGTACCCGCGAACCTCTACGACAGCACTAAGTCGGCCTCGTGGCCTTCTTCGATGAACGCGGCCAATAGAGCAATAGCCGCTTCGACGTCGGCGGTGTGGACCATTTCGACTGGGCTGTGAATGTAGCGCGTGGGAATCGATATAACGCCTGAAGCGACGCCGGCTCGCACCCGCTGCATAGCGCCTGCATCGGTACCGCCACGCGGCAGAATCTCATTCTGCCACAAAATATCGCGCCGGTCCGCCAACTCCCGCAGATAGGCTACCAGCTTTGGATTGGCAATCACGGACCCGTCGAGAATCTTGATCGCCGTGCCTTTCCCGAGTCGGGTTACCTGCTCGTGTTCCGAAACGCCGGGGATGTCCACTGCCAGCGTCGTGTCGAGCGCGATGCCCACGTCCGGGTATATGCCATAGGCGCTAGTCAACGCGCCACGCAGCCCGACTTCTTCTTGGGTCGTGGCCACGGCGTACACTTCGAAGCCAAAGCTCTGCGCGGCCTGTAGCGCGCGTATCATGACATAGACTGCTACTCTGTTGTCGAGTGCTTTGGCAGAGACACACTCGCCGACCTCTTCGAAGTCACGACGCATGGTCACCATGTCGCCGATATGGACCAACTCCTGTACATCCGACGCCTGTAGCCCCATGTCAACAAAGAACTCGCTCACCGGAGGATTTTCCTTGCGGTCATCCGGGCCCTGGATGTGCGGGGGTTTGATGCCGGGATAAAGGACACCCGGTAGATCACCCGACGCCGTGCTGACCGTGACCCGCTGAGCGACCATATTGCGCGGATCATGGCCGCCCAGGCCAACAAGCCGCAACCAGCCCTTCTTCTCGTCTATATAGGATACGACATATCCAATCTCGTCCATATGCGCCGCAATCATCAATTTAGGCGCACCTTCCTTTTTCTTGACGCAAATCAGATTACCCATCGCGTCGACACTCATCTCGTCGACCGTAGGCTCTAGTTCACGGCGCACGATCGCGCGCAACCGTTCCTCGCGTCCCGGTATTCCGGGAGTTTCGCATAGCTCTTTCAGTAGTTCCATTTGACTCATACCCATTTCGTTGAATTGAAACTGAAAGCGGAAGACGGAGTGACCGCGCGTCCTTTATGGCCGGCAGACATCTATCCGCCCATGGAGAATGACTATTTCGTTGAATCTTAGTTTTTCGCCAATCCTTTGTCAATCCATCGACGGATCGGTATTGTGGCCCGTTGCTGCGCGTCGGATGGTAACTGGCCGTAGACGGCAGCCATGCCGCGCGTGCCAAAGCAAACCATTCGATGGTAGTATACAGAAACTGAAACGCGCGTTCGTGTACATGGCGCGTCCTTCAGATGGGATGCAATCACTTCTGCCATTTTTATCATTTTCTTGGCGCAACCACCTCAAGGAGACCGCATCATGGATTTCATGACCATCGCCAGCGATCCGATGTTTTGGGTTTATGCTGGCGTCTTCATGTTGATTGGAATACTTATCGGCTGGCTGTTCACGCGGAGGGGGTGGCGCAGGCGCCTGAACGAGGCTGAGGAGCGGTTGGACAGTGTGCAGGCGGCACACCGGCGAGAGCTACGTGAACTAGAAGAACAGGGAGATCCCTCTGAACAGGTCAGGCAACTTACTGCCCAAGTAGAGGAACTCCAGGCCAGTCTGAAAGCCGCCCAGGACGAACTGGATACAGTTAGCGCGGGTGCTCAACAGATGGAGGCGGAGCGCGATGCGCTGCGCGCTCAAGTGGACGAGGCGGAGGCCGACAAAGCTACCGTACGCGCAACAGAGGAGCCGGAGGTTGAGGAACTTGTGGTCGAGGCCCCCCGTGAAGAGGAGTCTGTCGATGCCGGTGAGGGCCCCGCAGCCGATAGCGCGGCCAACGTCGCGGCAATGGAAAAGGAAGTAGAGGAGTTACAAGCGCAATTGGCCCAGTTCCAACAGGAATTTGACAGCGCATCAGAGGACGCTGCGTCCGAATTGGGGAAAGCTCGTACGGAAATAGAAGCGGCGGCTGCCGCGCGTATCGCTCTCGAGAATGAACTCGCTGCTGCACGAGACGATGCCGGCGCGGCGCGTCAGGAACTGGACGCCTTGCGTGCTCAGATCGAGGAAACGGGCACTGGGTCGCAGAACAAGGAAATCGCGCTCAATGAAGCTTACGAGCACGCGGCGGCTGTCCAAACCAAGCTGAAGAACTGCCAAGAGGAAGTCGCCACCGCGCGTAGCAACCTGAAGGAAATGCAGGAAAAGGTGAGCAAGTTGGAGGGTGCGAACGAAGAGCTACATATTCGTGTCCAGCAATCGCGATCGGATGTGGCAGGCGACTTGGCAGTGCTTACGTCCACAATGTTGAAGATAAAGGACGATGCGCTCAACGAAGCCAATGCGCGTATTGCTCAATTGACGGAGGAAGTTGATAGGTTGCGCGTCCAAGGGAGGTAGGGGAGGCAGTTCGACGTGTGGTGCGGGCTGCCAACGCGTACGATATTGAGCCAATCCGGCCGACTTTTCTTGACCTGCAGCGAGCCTAGTGTTTCCGACACCGAACTGAACTTCCACGCGTAGGAGGACTGCATGCAGAATCTCCAGGGTACTGGGATATGGATCGTGGCTGGTGTAGCTTTTGTTTTGGGCTTCCTGATTCAATGGCTGATCGCACGTTCGCGCAAGAATGCACTGGTTCACGACTACGAGAGGCAAGTACAGAGCGCCCAACGTGAGTCAAAGCGCATGCAGGACGATCTGGACACAGTAAGGGGACAGCTCGAAGCGCAGCGCGAAAGGGCCGAGGTGTTGGCGGCAGAACGCGCGAATGCACAGAGCGATCTGCAGCTCGCAGTGGAGGCGTCCTCGGGCACGGAGGAGAAGCTGGCTGAGCTGGAGTCGGCCCTAGAACAGGAAGTCGAACGACGCGAGGCCGCAGAGGGGTTGTTGGAGCAGATTCGCACACAAGCAATGGATCTGCAGACAGCGCTCGACGCGGCGCGTTCAGATTTGACGGACAGAGCTGCCCGGCTCGACGATGAAGCTGAAGCCCGTTCGGCGGCGGAAACAGCGCTAGCGGCGGAGACGCTCCGAGTCAGCCTGCTGGCGCAGGAACTCGAGACGCTCAGTGGTGATTTGGCTACCGCACGAACCGAGATAGAGGCGGCCGTCGCGCTGCAACAGGCGCCGGTCCACACAGAGGAGGCGATAGAATCAACTGACGAGATCGATGTGACTCTGGCTACAGATTCTGAGATGGATTCGCAGCAGCCTAGCGAGCAAGAAGTGCCTGTCGAACAGCCGCCTGTCGGTCATGCGGATCGCGACGATACCGCTCTGGCGATGGCACAGCGGCGTGTCGCCGAACTCAATGACAGCGTGACCGCATTGTCGGCCATGGGCGCCGAACTCGCGCTAGAGTTCGAGAAGCGCGAGCGTGAGAATGAGAGACTTCGTGCCCAGCTCGCCGCGCATGGGATTGCCGAACCGAACGGTGATCTTCCGGACTACGGTGAAGTGTATGACAGCGAACCGGACGTCGCCACGCTGAAAGCACAGCTGAGCACAGCTCTTGCGCACAGTGTCGAGCTGGAGCACCAACTGTCGTTCTTGCAGGCTGGCGCGGAACGTCTTTCCACCGCGTCGCAACCGGGTGGCCAGGCTCCGGCGAGCGAGGTGGTTGTCGACGCCGAAGAGTATCAACGTATGACAGCGGATATTGCTCAAGCTGCTGCGCGCGTGGCTGAGCTGGAAGGGCAGCTAGAGGAAGAGACACAATCCGCTGCCGCGATCGGTGCGAAGCTTTCCGACGCCGATTCACAGATGCAGCGGCTGACTGCGGCGATGGATGAGTTGCGGCAAGATCGCGATGCTTTGGCTGACAAGGTTTCGGCGATGCAGTCGCGTTTGGATGAACGCACAGAGGAAGTCAGCGCGTTGACCTCCGCTACCGTAGCTGCGGCGGCCACGCTCAAGCGCAGAGAAGATGCGCTTCGGCAGTCAGAAGCGCTGATAGAATCGCTACGAGCACAGATCTTGGAAGCCGAAGAAGAGAACGCCTCGGTGGCGGCAGCCCTGGAAGAAAAAAATGCACAAGTCTCCAACACCGCGGCGAAACTGGATGCGATGCAAACGGAGCTCGCGTCACTCGCGCAGGAGAAGGCAGCTCTGGAAGAAAAATTGGCAGCGTCGACTACGGTGCGTAGAGTGCAAGGCCGCACCGTGCAAACCGGCCTCCCTGCAATTGACTCGGAAGGCGAGAATTCCGCAAGCCTACCGGTCTCCCAATTTGAGCAAACTGGCGACGAAGCCCCGTCCGGCCAGGCACTCGACGCTAAAAACGAAGATGCGGTCCCATTCTCAGTGAAAGAAGCTGCGATAAGTAGTGCTCTCTCTGCTGGCGTTACAACCGGAGAACTCGAAGCCCCACAGGACCTCCTGCGCCTGCCCGGCATTGGGCCTCGCTACCAAAGCATGCTGTACGCTGCTGGCATCGGGACATTCTGGGAATTCGCGAGCTGTTCCGACAAGGTCATACTAGCAGCATTGGAACTAGACGATACCGATCGAATGCGCGCTAAGGCCAGCGAGGCACGGAGCGAAGCCCGCAAGTTGGCTAGCGAAACCGGCACCGTCGGTATGCTGTGGAGCCGCGCATAGGTAGGTTACGTTCTCCGCATATGATCGATGAATCCCACCTTATTACACGTGCGCAGCAGGGTGATGCTGCGGCTTTGGCCGAAATCGTGGAAAGCCATCAACGCACTGTCTACAATGTCGCCTTGCGTATGTGCGGCAATGCGCACGACGCCGAAGAGACGCTTCAGGAGACCTTCTTGAGCGCCATCAGGGCGCTCCCAAAATTCGAAGGCCGCTCCCAATTTTCCACTTGGCTGTACCGCATCGCCTCGAATGCTTGTTTGATGCAGCGGCGGCGCGCGGCCAATGCACCGGATTTCACCCCCTTGGACAACGGTGACGACGATGAATTCGAGGAGCCGCGCTATTTTGTGGATTGGTCCTATCAGCCGGACGATGTTCTGCTCGACAGTGAACTGCGTGAGGTGATGGAGAAGGCCATCACGGCCCTGCCCGATGCGCTCCGCATCGTTTTTATTTGGCGTGAGTTGGAAGGGCTCTCCACCGCAGAAACGGCAGAGGTACTTGGCATTTCAGAGGGTACGGTGAAGGTGCGCTTGCATCGAGCACGGCTCAAACTGCGCGAGCTCCTCTCAGAAGGATATCTGGACAACTCGACGGAGGCAGCAGTCGATGGCTGAACAAGACGATCATGTGGGTTGTGTCGAGTTGCTCGGCGCGCTCTCGGACTACGTGGATGGTACGGCGGAAGCAGCCCTTTGTGCGGAGATCGAACGCCACCTGGAGGGTTGCGATAATTGCAGGGTTGTCGTCGACACGTTGAACAAGACCGTCTTGCTTTATCGTGAGCTGCCAGAGCAGGATGTTCCGGGTGACGTCCACGACCGCCTGTTGCGCGTTTTAGATATTAAGCCCGCCTCCAAATAGATTTGCCTGTCCCCATCACAATAACAGCTCAGGCCAGGATTGGATTCTCATTCTTTAGAATCCGAATCTGGGTGTAACCTTTTGTGCCTTCGCACATCTAACTAATTCGTGAGCAGAAACTGATTGTTGGCAATCGCGTTGCGCAGGACCATACGAAAGCGCATAGAAGCGAATGACCGAAATAGTGGATGCGAATGCGATTGAACTGAAACAGAGAACCTTTGTTTCGAAAGATAACTTGTTACAAGAGGAGATATGATGGGCCTTCTAAACGATGACATTCGCCAGCAGGTACGTGACGAATTTGACAAGCTTTCCCACCCAGTAAAGCTCGTCATGTTCACACAAGCTATGGAGTGCCAGTACTGTTCCGAAACGCGGGAACTGGTCGAAGAGGTTGCCGACCTTTCCGACAAGATCGGCCTAGAGGTCTATGACTTCGTCGCCGACGAGGAGATTGTAGAGCAATACGATATCGACAAGATTCCGGCCGTCGCTATCGTGGCCGACGGTGAGGACGCCAAAGACTACGGGATCCGACTCTACGGTATCCCTTCAGGCTATGAATTCAGCACGCTCATTGCCGACATCGTTATGGTGTCGAATCGGGAATCGGGACTGAACGAAACTACGAAGCAGTACATTCGGGAGCTGGAGTCGCCACTGCATATGCAGGTATTTGTGACCCCGACGTGCCCGTACTGTCCGCAAGCAGTTCGCTTGGCGCATATGATGGCAATGGAGAGCGATAAAGTCGTAGGAGACATGGTGGAAGCCACCGAATTCCCGCATCTGTCGCAGAAGTACCAGGTGATGGGCGTGCCGCGCACCGTGATCAACGAGGATACCTTTGTCGAGGGGGCGGTTCCTGAGATGATGCTCGTCGAAAAGGTGAAGCAGTCCCTTGCGTAGGGCTGCGTTTTTGGGTGTATCAGCTACCAGGAAGCAGCCGGCTTCCTGGCAGTGATTCGGGTAATTGAATAGAGGATTGTGGTATGGATTTGAATCTAGGCATGGGGCTTCCCGGCGGCGGCCAGCCGGAAGCGTACGATGTCATCATTATTGGTGGCGGACCCGCAGGCACGTCAGCGGCCATCTACACTTCGCGGTCCAACCTGCGTACGTTGGTGATCGACAAGGGCCTGACCGCGGGCGCTCTCGGGGTAACCGCCAAAATCAGCAACTATCCAGGCATCGTCGGACCCATCAGCGGCGCAGAGCTGGTGGCAACGATGCGCACGCAGGCGGAATCGTTCGGCGCTGAATTCATTACGGACAAGGTAGTGGGCGTCGACCTCAGCGGTGAGCCCAAACAGGTCATGGCGGGCACAGGCACATTTACGGCGAAAGCCGTGATTTTGGCCACCGGCGCCATGGGACGTACGAGTCAGGTAGCCGGGGAAGAGGTCTTTCTCGGCCGCGGCGTCAGCTACTGCGCCACGTGTGACGGGGCATTCTTTCGTGACAAACCGGTTGCCGTCGTGGGCAACAATGATGAGGCAGCCGAAGAGGCCCTCTTCTTGAGCAAGTATACGAACCAGATACATATGATCGTGCCGACCCCCAGGCTCAATGTTCGAGAAGAAGTGCGTGAAGCGCTCGAAGCTACATCAGCCATCAACTTGCTGCTTGGCACCGCCCTGCGCGAGGTGGTCGGGAACGGCAAAGTGAACGGCGTTCGTGTGAAACCGCGCACTGGTGAGGAGCACGTGTTGCCCGTGGAGGGCGCCTTTATCTATCTGCAGGGCGCGACACCTATCACTGACTATATCTTGGGACAGGTCGAGTCGACGCCGGAAGGCTGTCTGGTTGTCAACCACGAGCTGGAGACGACGCTGCCTGGCGTATTCGCAGTCGGCGACCTTGTCTGTTCGCATATCAAGCAGGCGGTGATCGCGGCGTCAGACGGCGTCATCGCCGCAATTGCCGCGGACAAACACATCAACGGGCGCGAAAAACACCGTACTGACTGGAAGTAAGCGTAGGCGGCAATTCAGATAGACGCAAAAAAGGCACGCCATGCCGGCCACTCGTTCGAGTGGCCGGCATGCGTATCCTGGACCTATGGGCTGATTTCAGAGAGCTTTGACAGAGTTCTCTTGTATGCTAACATAATTAGGAACCGGACTGTCAGGCATTTCTGTCCACACCAGAAATGATGCACTGCATTCCGCCAGTTCGTCTCCGCAAGTCGGCAAGACCCTCGGTGGGCTACAGCGCAATCAGCTACACCTCGCTCCTTACATCGCAAACGGCTGTCAGCAGAAAATCAGTCCACACAGAATCCCAGCTATCGACGGGCCTGCTTGTTCTGCATGCCGGTCTAGTAGCACTTACATGGTCTGGAGGAGACATCTATGGATAGTCGTACAATTCTCGAAAATATGAACGCCCTCGCCGATGAGTTTGCCCAAGATCGTCATGACCGCCAGCTTCGTCGTCAACTTGACCCGGCCGACTTCGATCGTATCAAAGAGACAGGTTTCTTGCTGACGGGAGTGCCTCGCGAATCAGGAGGGATCTGGGAAAATGTGTCCCAATCTGTACGTCCAATCTGCGAAATGGTGCGTACTCTCGCAGGTGGCGACTCCTCAGTTGCGCTCGTGTCATCTATGCATCCGGCTGTTTTATCATTTTGGTTAGCCACTCCATCGGCAGATAGCGAGCACCAGGCAGCTTGGGACAACCAGCGAGACTGGATATTCGAAACTGCCCGTGACGGAGCCTGGTGGGGCACCATCACGTCTGAGCCCGGGAGCGGCGGTGACATAACTCGGACGAAGAGTGTAGCCGAACCGGATGATGCGTCGGATCAGGCGTATAAACTCACGGGACAGAAACACTTCGGTAGCGGCTCAGGCATCATGTCATACATGATCACAACAGCGCTGCCGGCAGGCAAGTCCACTCCTGATCTCTTCTTTATGGATGTACGCGATGTGCCCTGGGACGGCTCGGCCGGTATCACACTGACAGCACCGTGGGATGGTCATGGCATGATCGCTACGCAGAGCCATAGTATGCAGTTTCAGGAATACCCGCTGACACGCAGTGCGTGGCCCGGTCACATCACTGATCTCGGGGAGAACGCCAACCCTTTCATAACTTGTCTCTTTTCTTCCGTGATTGCAGGGATCGCGGAAACGGCATACGAAACGGCACGATGTCAGGTGCAGAATCGTAAAGAGTCTTTGTCTGCGTACGATCAAGTGGAATGGACCCGAACAGTGACGGAGGTTTGGCTCATTAGGCAGGCATACGAAGGCATGCTACGCGCCATTGAGGCCGATAAGCACGATCGCCTTGCAGTGTTAGCGGCCAAGACGGTTATCGCTGAGCTTGCCGAATCTGTGACTCGCCGTATCTGCCGCGTACTCGGAGGCGGGACATTCTCTCGCCACAATCCGTTCGGCTTCTGGTTTGAAGATGTGCGAGCACTGGGCTTCCTGCGTCCGCCATGGAGTCTGGCCTATGGCGATCTCTTCGAGACATCGCTGGAGTCAGCCGAGTAGCGCGCAGGGGTTCTTGGAATAGCCGGCAATGGCAATGCACCCAAACTCAAACGAAGCCGGTTAAGAACTCATTTATAGCGATGTCGCTTTCATCAGCAATCAAGCGCGATTCAGCAATGTTGCTGTCGAAGCTTCCTCTGCATCGATCATCGAAGGACCAGCGCCGGGAGGCGCTGTCTCCATTTCCTCCGCGCGCCGTTCATCCAGTCTCTCGACAAGCTCGGCGTGGCCGGCGCGCGTGATCGGGTAGTACACCGCGACCACGATGCTTGCCACCAATATGATGGCCGGAACGGGACCGATGAACAGTCGGATCGCCCAAAGGGCGGAGTCCGGTTGGATTGGGGCAAGGACCTCGTCCGTAGGTGTGATATATCCGGTGCGCGCCAGCGACCAGGTCACAAGAAAGCCTGCGATGGCTATACTGATCTTCTGTAGGAACACCATGAATCCGTAGAAGATTCCCTCGCGACGCAGGCCTGTATTCCACTCGTCCACCTCCATAACATCGGCCATCATTGACCACGGGATCAGATAGGCTACGGCTACGCCTGCTCCCGCCAACATACCTAGGGGAAGAACGTACGCGCGCATGTCGGGCGTGATAAAGGAGAGGAAGAGTAGTACGACGAGCCAGAGCGCGGCGCCGATGATGTAGACCGTTCGTTTCTCCAAACGGTGCGCAACCCATGACCAGATGAAAATGAAGATGAGTGAGGTGCCCTGTACGGCGAGCAGAACCGCCGACATCGGAGGCAATGTGACGGCGCCTATCTTGTAGTAGTCTGCCGGAATGCGCATATAGTAGGTGGCGTAAAAAACGAGCACTACAGAAAGCAGTTGTAGCGCCAGCCACGAGAAGAGGTACAGCGCCACAACGAACTGGTACGGCCGGTTACTAATCGCCGTCCGCACCTGCTGCATATAGGGCATGCTGTCCCGTGTGGGACGCTCTGCCATGCTCTCTGGACGTTCGCGGGTGAACAGGAAGACGAGCAGTATGGTTATCGTTCCCAGGGTAGCCCATACGGCGCCAGAAACGATATACCCTGTGCGCGCACTATCAAAACTCCCCACAATGATAGGGTGCAGGACAGCGCTGATGAGCGCGCCCCCCACGGAAAAAGCGAAGCGATAGCTGTTCAAGCTGGTCCGCTCGTCTGAATCGCGAGTGAGTTCCGGTGTGAGGGAAGTGTACGGAACGTTGACGACTGTGTAGGTCGTGTCGAGGATCAACAGGACAAGGAAGTAGTAGAGAAGTAAGCCCGTCTGCCCGAATGGTGGCACATACCACAGCGCAACGTAGGCTAGACCGAAAGGAACAGCACCAAATAGCAGCCAGGGTCGGCGGCGACCCCAGCGCGTGTAGGTTTTGTCGCTTAGCCAGCCAACCACCGGGTCATTGATCGCGTCCCAAGCGCGGTTGGAGAAAAACAGTGCGCCCACCCACACCGGGTTGATTCGAGCCACATCGGTGAGGAAGAAGACGAGGAAGAATCCACGCAGTGCAGCTGAGATCGCCGTCCCCAGATCACCGGAGCCATACACGAATTTGGTCCAGAAGCTCAGCTTTTCCTGCTCATTCTTTTCGTAAAGATCGTTTTGTGACGCGACTGAGTCCCCTGATTGCATGTTGTGTTCTCCCGCTTAGGCATGTGTTGTGCGCGCGGCAAAGTATAGCCATGTTCCGGTAAAGGGGCAACGCGACCCAAAGCTGTCAAGTCCCCCTGTTGCATCAGGCTCGCACACTAAGCCCGCCCTGAACGTTAGCACAAGGCGCGGCGCGATCTTGACCAGAGGTTAACCACACGCTTAGGGCACGGACCGCTCTGGTAGCTTGTTCCCAATTGGCGTCTTCAGCGCGTCGTCACATCCCAACACGATCTCGTCGGAATCATAACACCTTCTTCATAAGCTATCGCTAACATATGCGCAGTGTTTGCGACTTCGTTCTGCACGCGGTATCGCTCAAGAAAGGACGCGTATATGCCAAAATCGGGCAAAGAAAGAATCTCATCGCGCACGCTTTGGAACTGGATACTGGACGCAACGGTGATCGTCAGCGGCTCGGTCACAGCGATTTCCGGCGTGTACTTCCTGTTTCTGGCGGAGGGATTTCAAGGCGGGCGCAATCCATACTACGGATTTGTGATCTTGTTCGAGCGCGATACCTGGACATTGATCCATATGTGGAGCGGTGTCCTCATGACCCTAACGTTGCTTTTGCATTTGGCCATTCACACCGGCTGGATCGGCATGATGGCGCGCAAAGTCCGTTCATCCGTTACAGGCCGAGGCTCGCGGCTTTCGGCCGGCGCGCGCACTAATGTCCTGGTAGACGCGGCAGTCGCCCTTACCTTCGCTGTCTGTGCGATCAGCGGCATCTACTTCCTATTTGTGCCTCACGGCGGTTACCAAGGTGGCAAAGTCGCCGGCTGGGATCCCGGCTTCTTGTTCACGCGCTTGACGTGGGACCTCATTCACACCTGGAGCGGAGCGGCATTAATCGTGGCTGCGCTTGTTCACATAGCGATTCACTGGCTATGGCTGAAGAAGGTCACGGCAAAGGTGGCGCGAGTGGCAGCGGCAGCTGTCCAACCCCGGCCCAAAACCATATTGCAGGCCACTGGCATTGATCAACAAACGTAGAGCGCACCGCCAACCCAATGCTGGATGTCGGGGCGAACTCATCTTGAAAGGAAACCGGCTATGAAGAGTAGAGTCATTTGGGGTGTACTGATCGTGGCGGCCGCGGCGCTCCTTATCGCGGGAGCAGTGAATCGAACAATGGCGCGTAGCCAGGTGGAGACGGCAGATGCTGGCCAGACCGGTGAGCAACAGCGACGTGGACAAGCCGTAGCATCCGTGGCAACGGATGCCCAGGCTGGCATCGCGGGACAAACGCAGAGTCAGGGCGCTGGCAAAGGACAGAGCGGAGTGAACGGCGATGGACAAGGACAAGGCGTTGGGCAGGGCAA
>JBJYXA010000047.1:0-6633 GCA_046259705.1 Caldilineaceae bacterium | reverse complement strand
GTACGCCGGTAGCGCCGTGACTGCCGGTGGCCATGGACAGGGTTCTAGGGCGAACGGCGCTGGTTCAGAGTCGCTTGCCAACGTGGAAGGACTCGAAACCCTGCAGGCAACCGTAGTAGAGGCTGATGACGAGCACATGCTGCTCTTCCAGGGGCCGGAAGGCACAACTTTGGAGATCACGGGCAGGGCATGGCGTTTTGCACTGGAGAATGGCCTGACCGTTCGCCAGGGAGATAACCTGACGATCTCGGGCTTCTATGACGAAGAACAGTTCGAGCCAGTGGTGATTGTCAACAACAGCTCGAGCCAGCAGGTGCAGGTTAGGGAGACAACGGGCCGCCCGCTTTGGTCCGGCCAGGGCGGCCGGCGCTCGGGGACATAACAGCTCGGACGAGCGTGATCTGCAGGACAATGGGACGGCGGGCCGAATCTTCAGCCCGCCGCCATTCCTTGTGTTATCCCCGTTGTGCGCTGTACCTGGCTGACTAAGGCCGGCAAGGGCCGAGTAGAGTCGGCTAGGCGGGCTGTTCTTCCCGGATCGAATAGGTATGGCTGACGGGCGCGACCTGAGCAAGCATGGCCTGGGCCGGACAGTAGCGCGTCTCGGAGAGTTCAATTGCTCGTTCCACGGCGTTGGGGTCTACGTTTCGTCCGCGCACGTCATAGTGGATGGTGATCGACGTGAAGACCTTAGGGTGTTCTTCGGCGCGCTCGGCATCTACGCGAACATCGAAACCGGTTATCTCCTGGCGCTTCTTTGCGAGTATGGATATTACGTCCATAGCCGTGCAGCCTGCGAGGCTGACTAGCATTAGTTCTATGGGACGAAAACCATCGTCCTCACCGCCTACGCTAGGGGCGGCGCCCAGCGGCACCTCGAAACCGGTATCCGCAGTTCCGGTAAACGTCATCCCATGATCCCAGGTTACAGAAGCCTGCATTGCGATTTCCTATTCGTTATGGCATACGCTAGCGAATTTGCGTATCCGACAGCGTTCGTCTTTCAATATTCTGAGCTGATGCTCAGTCTGCGTTCCTTGTAATTAGATGCCATAGCGGCCAAAAGGTTACACCCGCCCCACGATGTTCAGCTATCGGTACATGCATTGGGCCCGCACGACTCTGGCCGATGCCGTTTCTTCATGTTCCGGACATCAATGCAAACGACCGGAAACGTCCAAGCCGGTCGTTATAGTGCATCTGTGAACCGCTTTTCGGCGGCGGGACACTTCACTGGTTCAGGCCCTATCGCTGACCTCAAAGCGCACCATTGCAAATGAGATGCGCGCTTGTGCACTGATCACAGTACGTGATGACGTTTGACCTTTACGCTGGGCAATGCGGCGATGGCCTCTTTGTCTAGCGTGAGAAAGACCTTGTCTCCCTCGCTGTGATCGACCGCCGTCATAGGGATGGTCACGTCTCGCTGTCCCCACAGGTGCCCCTTGCGCAGGATAAAATGCGAAACCTTGCCTGTGTTGGCGTCGACAATGAACTCTTCCAAAATTCCCACGTCGCCGTCCGTAGCCTCCACTTTGGTGCCCCGATGAATGGCCAACTCTCCCACAGGCACCTGCTCCTCCTCGACGGGCACATAGTCTTCCTCGATATTGGTCACGTAGGGAGACTCATATGCGCCGCTCATGTACATCGAGTAGTCGGGATTGCCAGACTTGACGTAATGCGTCTCCGTGAAGATATCCATCTGATTCAATTCGGCCAGAGAACATTTGAGGTAGATGGTCTCCTGATCCGTACGTTCGATCTGATCAACAGGGATCTTGTGGTCGCTGTCCTTGCTTGTCTTGACAACGATGTGTGTTACAGCCTGGTGCACAGGGTCAATGATGATCGTTGACACGAAGCCTGCATGTCCGTCCGTGCACTCGACTTGGGCATCGACCGGTATCATCGTATCGTTCATGGAAATGTCCTCGGCTCCTTGTAGGTATTAGGCGGGTGATCTGACTCATCCACCAAACTTGTAGCGCAAATCAAGATCAGAGTACGTGACTCGATAGTCGGCATCAAGCACCGACGCCAATTTCGATGGTGCGGCGGTCGTAGTTTGTGCCGTCAGCTACTCCGTGCTTAAGTGGCCGGTGCTCTCGCCGTGTTCGGCAACAGCCGTTGACGCGCCGGCCGCTTGAGGCTCGCTCTGGAATGCTGCCACACCCGCCTCGATGGATAGATAGAATCGATCAGCTCCTATGAGATCTTCGAACCCAGATCTTTGCATGACCTCGCGCACATCGGATCGGACGTTCGCGAACCAGAGGTCAACCCCTTTCGTTGCCAACGTGGCGTTCAGGCCGCTCATGCCAATGATGGCCGTTGCGTCGATGTCTGTGATCTCTTCGGCATCCATCAACACGACACGTGGATGGGGCTCCGCAGTGTCCACACCCTCGATCGTCTCCACCGAGAATTCCGGTGCGTTCGCAAAGAACAGTGTGCCGTCAAAGCGAAGGATGAGTAGACCGGGAACAGTTTGAGCGTCCGGGAAATACGTCAGGCTGCGATAAGCCGCGCCGTTCTCGTCCGCGACTTTGCCCAACACAGATGTTGTGCGATTTTTAGCCGCAGCCAAGAGCGCCAGTAGCGCAATGCCGACGGCCAGAAGCAAACCCGCCAAGATGCCGAATATCAATACACCCAGGGTGGCAATCAATGCGGTGTAATAATCCACGCGGGTGTACTTACGGTATTTCATGATGCTTCGGTAGTTGATCAAATGCCAGACGGCGTGGATGACGATTGCGCCCAATGTAGCTTCGGGCAAGTAGTAGAAGAATCCGGTTAGAAACCAAGCTGTCACCAATATCATGACCGCTGCCAACACAGAGACCATTTGCGACTTGGCCCCTGCCTGTACGGAAGCGGCCGTCTTTGAAAGGCTGCCGTCAACCACAAATCCGCCGCTAAGCCCGGCGCCTACATTGGCAATGCCTAATCCCACCATTTCTTGGTCTGCGTCTATCTCGTAACCAAACTGAGCGGCATAGCTTCTGGCCGCGGCTACCGACTCAGAGAAGCCAACGATGGCGACGGCGATCGCTCCAGGAATCAAGTTGATGATGTTGAGCAAAGATAGGCCGCTAGGCAGACCAAAGGGAATGCGACCGGCTGGAATATTGCCCACAATCTGGAGACCAAGTTGTTCGACGTCAGGCAAGAACGGGACAGCATTCAACAGCCAGGTGACTAGGATGGCTATCACCACAATGGTGATGGCGGCCGGTATTTTGGGGACGTAACGCTCCATGGCAAATAGGCCTGCCAGGCTGGCTATACCGAAGCCAAATGTTACTATTTGGAGCTGATTAATGTTCGCCAGCAACGCCAGCGTATCCGGTATGAAGGCCGGGCTCTCGACGCTGTAACCGAGTAGTTTGTCCAGTTGACCAACGGCGATCGTGATTGCAAGGCCGACGATAAAACCGTCTAGGACGGGTTTGGAGAGGAAGTCGGCAAAAACGCCCAATCGCAATAGCCCACCGGCCACCATGGCCACGCCGGTGACGATAGCCAGTGCACTGGTCATTGCGTAGAATTCGATTGTGTTTTCTGGCGCCAGCAGCCCGATCACGCCGAAAGAAATGATGGCCACCGTCGAACTCGGTCCGACGTTGAGATGGCGCGACGTGCCGAAGAGCGCGTAACCAAGCAAGGCAAGCGGCGCGGTGTAAAGACCTGTTTCGGGCGGCATTCCTGCGATACCGGCGTAGGCCATCGCCTCGGGAACAAGTAGCGCCCATACCGTGATCGCCGCGATTACGTCAAGCCGCAGCCAATCGGTCTTGTACTTCGGCAGCCAGTCTAGGACCGTAAAGAACGACTTCAATGTTCGCTCAGTCTTCGGACGTTTGAGCGTTGTGTTGGTCATCCCAAGATCCTCACCCGACTCTTACGCGGAATGATGCGCTTGTTGCTGCCGAATCTAGTCCGTCCCGTCCCCTTCGCGCATCAGAATAGAGAGCCAGCGGGTCTCTGGGTAGCTGGAGAGCAAGACCGAATTCCCGATCGCCGTGAGCGGTACCGCAAGCATTGCCCCTACCGGTCCGAGGATAGCTCCCCAGAATAGCACTGCCACCAGCGTAATCACAGGTGATAGATTCAGACCTTTGCCGTAGACTCGCGGCGCCACAACATTGCTCAGTGTGCCGTTGATGAGCCAATAACCGATGAAGACGATTATTGTCGGCACAAGACCACCGTGCAGGTAGGCGACGATCATCACAGGTATCATGGCGATCCAGTAGCCAATGAAAGGGATATAACCGGTGACGAATGCCAGTACACCCCACAGCACCGGGTTGGGGATACCAAGAAACCATAGGAAGATGGAATCAGCTACGCCTATCGCCAGATTGATATATGTGAGTAGGCGGAGATAGATGGCGACCGACGCGGTCGAGCTATATATTCGCTCCAAGGTGGAATGATCCATGGAGAAAGCCCGCTGCATACGCGTGCGAAAGCCGGCCGCATCGAAGAGCATGAACGCAAAGATCAGTATGGTGAATACGCCGTCGACGATGTACCCGACCATGCCGGCAGCGATCGATGCACCAATACCGAGAATAGTTTTGCTCGCCGACGCAACGGCACTGGCCACCGAGTCACCGTTAAGTCCTAGGGACGCAAGCGAAGATTGTATCTGTGATTCTGTATCGTCCAGGCCGCTCTCGTAATTGGGCAGTTCGCTGACCAGCCCTGTCAGCGAGAAAACCAAGAATAGAATCAAGACCGCAACAGCAAACACGACGAGCAGCAAGACCAAAACATTTGCCCACGTACGTGATAAGCCATGTCGTTGAAGCCAGGAAGAAAGAGGGACGAGTAGCAGCGTCAGAAATGCCGCCAGCAAGACCTCGTTAACCAAACTGGAAAAATAGAACATTCCGGCTAGGATGAGGACAAAGCCGCCGAGGCCGAGCGCCAGACGGAGAATCGTGCGACTGTCTTGGTCAGGGATCATATCGAGTATCTCCGGTGGGGCAGGTTGCCTGTAAGCCAACGATGCTGTGGTTCACAATGGAGTAGAAGTAAGCGTGTGGGGCACAATACGCTGTATGCGACAAGGTCAACCACAAACCACTGTAGTCTATCTGAGCCGATCGTACAACTGCAAATGATTATCGTTCGTCCACGAAGCGTGTGACCGCACTCGTGGCCTGCAAAGTGCTGGCCGACCACGAAGCAATGAGGTGATTGACAGCCAGCCCCTATGTGTGGCGGGGGCTATTTTCGCATACCCAACCATTCCTCTATGCGAACACCGAGGATCAGGATAAGCACGACGAACAACGTCGCTACGATGGCCAGAAGATAGGCACCGATACCCACACCAATGCCGATGGTTGCGGCGAAGAGCAAAGTCGCCGCAGTCGTTAGGCCTTCGACGGCGCCTTGCCTGTGACGAAGGATGGTGCCTGCGCCGATAAAACTGATGCCTGTGATAATGGTCTGCAAGACCCGTACCGGATCCGTGCGAATGATATCGGCCCCGAGGATTTCGCGGTAACGCAGAGCGATTTGTTCGCCCAATATGACAAGGGCGGCCGAAGACGCACAGACTAGCATGTGAGTTCGGAAACCCGCCGGCTTGTCGGCGCGCTCGCGATCGAGCCCGATCACGCCGCCGAGAATCACGGCTAGCACGAGTCGAAATATTACGTTTAGGTCCTGTCCAGACAGAACTTCCATGAAACAGTGCTTTACGTGAGTGCGGCGGCTTCCGACTCAGCAAGTTCGCGACGTGCTACGAGCAAACGAGCGTAGAGCTTTGCCAATTTCTGTTCGTTGCCGGCTCTTCGCGCCTTCAGCATGTCGCCTTCCAACTCGGCTACCTCGAGACGTTGATAGTAGTCCAGCATCTCCTTGAGATGGGCGAGGACAATCTTGCCTGTGAGTAGTGGATGGTTGTTCGTCACGTTTGCATCCGAGAACTGGAGTCCATGCTCCAGCTCGACTTCCAGTCCGGCGCGGAATTGCTCTGTGGAGATCAGGCTCGCTTCGGCTCCGATAACCTCCTGCACCTTTTTGGCCTCTTCCAGCGAGATCTCAGGGCTGGTAAGTCGCGACCAGTCAGAAAGCCCTAGTTCGCGACACGCTGACTGCACATCAGCAATCGGTACGTAATCTGGAACGGTCATAATGATATTTCTCTTTCGTCTCAGCAAACAAGGGTGACGCTAGAAGATAGGTGCATCATACGCGAGTCGATCACTGGTTGCAAGGTAGACACAAGGCACAATTCTCGCCGGAGATTATGGTTCCCGCAAGGTACAACGCTGCTTTCTCATTTCTTATCTGGTCCCGGAGTGACGTCTATCCGGCACTCACTACGAAGATCCATATCGTGACCGCCAACATGCCGATCAATAGCGTGGGCCAATAGAGCAGTTTGGAGATGAGGTTGTCTCCGTACCGTATGAACGGGAAATTGGGATAGCGTACGAACAAAAATGTGTTGGCGGCCACCAGTAGGATGGCAACGTAAAGGAACAGATATAGGTATTCCAAGTACGTGAGGCCTATTGCTGCCGCGCTTTCGCGTAGGGTTGCGTGCATCACGGCAATCACAAAGAACAGCGCCGCCGTGTAGCTCAGCGCCGTGACGATCTCATC
>JBJYXA010000046.1:0-2282 GCA_046259705.1 Caldilineaceae bacterium | reverse complement strand
GCCCTTTCAGAGAAATTGGTCGTTCACGCCGGTGAGTCCAGCCTTGGGAAGCCACCACTAACGGCTGCTCACTCGTGTCTTTGTGGTGGCTATAAAATGGCTACACCCAAATCTGAAACTAAACAGACAACATTCCCGGGAACTGGACACAGGCGCTTGTTCTTGACGTGCCGCGAGTCTACGGGGAGCCGTCTCATGCGGTAGGATGAGGTTAGCGCATAACATAAGATTGGTTTCGCTCAGCGAAACCAATTGTCTATCTTGTTTCGCCACCGGCTTGACGAGCCGAAACCAATTGTGATCCGGTTTCGCTGTGAAATCGGGTAGAGATTTGAGCCTCCTCGGGCGTTACAATGGGAGTGTCCACTCTCGACGTCACACCAAAGGAGGCTCTCGTGTTACGCCGACAGTATACCACGTTTCTCTTGCTCTGTCTCAGATGGCTGCAGCGCTTGCTGTTGCCAACCCCGCCGCTGCAACGTCCCACGCTCGACCTACTCTGGGCCCTCGATGAGGGCCACTTGCCACTGCTTGTGCGCGAGTGCCCGGTGACGATGCAGTACCTGCACCTTTTGGGCGAACTCGACTGGAGCCGGTTTCCGGAACGAGCCCGGAATCGCGCCTGGCCGGGGCCGCAACCCCAAAAACGTGCACCGTTTGTGGCCGCCTTTCTCATCAAACTCAATGAGAACAAGCCCTGCATGTCCGGTCTACGCAGTTTCCTCGTGAACCATCCCGGCCTCATCTGGCTCTTGGGCTTTCCGCTGGCGCCTAGCCCCAAGAGTCCCTGGGGTTTCGACCCGGAGAAAAGCCTGCCCTGTCGCCAGCACTTCAGCCGCATCTTGCGCACCCTTCAGCCCGACCAGGTGCGATTTCTGTTGGCCGCCAGCGTCGCCCTCGTCGGCTCTGAACTGGATGACGTAACCCGTTCAGACAACCTATCCCCCTTCGGCGATGAGATCTCGCTCGATACCAAGCATATCCTGGCGTGGGTGCGAGAGAACAACCCAAAGGAGTTCATCCCCCATCGCTTCGATAAGCACAACCAACCAAAGGGCGACCCTGACTGCAAGTTGGGTTGCAAGAAGAGACGCAATCTTCCTACCCACGACGGCACAAACACCACGCCTACCCAGGAGGGCATGCCCGCCGGCTCTATCGAAGTCGGCGACTACTATTGGGGCTACGCCTCAGGAGTGGTCGCTACCAAGGTCGGCGACTGGGGCGAAGTCGTCCTGGCCGAACGCACCCAGACCTTCGACCAGGGTGACCAGACTTTCTTCTTCCCGCTCATGCACCAAACCCAGCAACACCTGGGGCGACGGCCTACCTTCGGCGCCTTCGATGCTGCCTTTGACGCTTTCTATGTCTACGACTACTTCCACGATGCCGGCGGCTTTGCCGCGGTGCCCTACGCCGGACGCAAGGACCACAGAAAGCAATTCGATGCGCAGGGCCTTCCCCTGTGTGCCGCCGGCCTAGCCATGCCCCTGCGCAGTACGTTTCACAAGAAGTCTCTCTGCTTGGTCCCTCACCAGTGTGGACGCTACGGCTGCCCTCTCTCGCTCGACGAGTCCGGCCGGCTCGCCTGCCCCATCCACCATCCTAACTGGGCCAAGGGCGGCTGCTCGACCACACTTGCCACCAGCCCCGGCGCTCGCATCCGCCACCAACTCGACCGGCATAGCGAACAGTATCAGCGTCTCTACAGACAGCGCACCGCCACCGAACGCATCAACGCACAGGCCAAGGAACTCGGCATCGAACGTCCCAGACTGCGCAATGCTTGCTCCATTGCCAACCAGAACACTTTGATCTACGTGCTCATCAACATGCGAACGCTACACCGTATTCGTACGCGCAAAGCCCAACGGCGCTGATTTGCAGCGTCTGGCTTCTGTATTTTGCTAGCTATGTGGAGAGTGGACACTCACTACAGAAGCCGGACCTAGGTCAGCGCCGTCTCTCATAGATGCACCCGCCGTGCATGCCGCCATGCTCGGCTGTGCATCCCTGCGCCCGTTTCGACCCATCCCACCACTCGACGCTGCCGACCAGGGATAACAACGCACTTTGGCTCCGCCTCCCTCGAATTCGCCGGCCAGAGCCGCCTTCCTCGACTGAAAGAATCGGTTTCGGCCAAAATGGCGGAATTATGTTATGCGCTACCCTCCTTTCTTCGTGGAGGAAGTGATCCACGACCTCATCGAGGCAGACGTCATCTACCGTGACGGCGATGTATGGCGGGCACGCAGCGTGATCACGTCGACGCCGGTACCCAC
>JBJYXA010000045.1:0-16278 GCA_046259705.1 Caldilineaceae bacterium | reverse complement strand
CCCGACAGCACGCCGGTTACAGACAGGATAATCAGCAATTGCATTGTACTACCTCTCATCGTCGTTCCAGATATTGGCGCAATCTTGTGTCTTGATACGTGTCGATCCGCCCATCTGACCACCGTGCCGCCGCGTTCAGAGTTTGGGCTGCGTCCGCATAGGTCTGCGTCAGCATGCAGATATACAAAGTATACGTTTTGAGTGTAGTGGAGGGTTGCGGGGGTATTATGACGGAATTCGGACCATATGCCGACGATTTGAGCCGATTTCAGGAACGCCCACGATCTCGTTGCCGTCCTCTGGGACCGTATCTCCAAGATTCGTGCGCGCGATGATAGGAGTGCAACCCTGCGATGAGCGAATCTATGCCGGAGTGTTCGATCTGGTGGGTCGCTTCACAAAGATCATGAGCGCACTGATCGCGAGCGGCAGTGCAGCGAAGGCCATCAATGCCGGTGCATAGGAGCCGGTCACGTCGTAGCAAATGCCAAGAGGCAGGGCGCCCAGCGCTGTGCCGCCAACAGTGCCGACCATCGTTGCGCCGCGGATGGAACCAAGATACCGGCGTCCGAAATACTTGGCCCAAATCGTGGCATCCATCACGCGGTATCCGCCGACAGCCATACCTATGAGCGCCGCATAGATAGCGCCGCCGAGTGGCGTTTGCATGGTGGCGATCAACCATACGGACGATGAAAGGATACCAAGCACAACTACGAGCAACAGCCGGGCAGATACTTTGTCCAGTAGGAACCCCATGCCGAGGTTGCCGACGATGGAGACGAGTGCCATGATCTGGTACGAATGTACGGCGACTTGGCGATCCAGGCCGCGCGCCGCAAACAGAGACGCTTGGTGAAACACCAGCCCGGCGAAGACCGTGGACATCAGCATGAAGGCAATCATGAATATCCAGAAGACGCCCGTATGCAGCGCTTCGCTCAGGGTCCAATCGTCTTCATTGGCGATGTCCGGATAATTAGAGTCAATTTGGCCATCGCCGTCCGGGAGTTGGCCGTAGACTTCGGGACGGTCGCGAAAGAAAAGCCAAGACATGGGCACCGCGACGACGAGAACCAGGAGGCTGATGCCAATCCACGCGGATCGCCACGAGAAGGTCTGGATGAGGCGTTCAGCAAGGGGCGGCCATATCAGAAGGCTAACAGCCAGCGCCTGACCGGCAAGCCCCATAACAGTGCCTCGGCGCCGGACGAACCATTGTGCGATGGCGTTGTTGCTGACAAGCTGCATGGAGCCGAAGCCCAGGAAGCGCAGCATGAGCAACGCGAGGAGGAGACTGGCCACCCCCATCACCAGCGACATGGACGCACAGCTCAAGACGAAGAGGCTAGACACGATGACCATCATCTTCCGCGGCCCGTAGCGGTCCACCAGTCGACCGGTGATGGGCAGCATCAATGAAGCACCCAGCGTAGCCAAGCCATAAAGCAGTGAAACCGTGGCACGCGATAATCCGAACTCAGTGATATAGGTGTCGATGAATAGGCTGATGGTGTAGGTCTGGCTCGGTCCCATCATGACGCTGCCGAGCGTGCCCGCAATCAGCACGATCCAACCGTAGAAGAAGGGCGTTCGCTCGATAAGGCGACTTGTGTACTGAGAGGACAAAGGGGCGTTGCTCGTGGTATTGGCCATCAGCGCTAGTTGCTCGGCCGCGCAGGAGTTCGCCTGGCGCGTGCAGGGGTCGACAAGTAGCGCGCAAACGGGCTGGCAGCACGGACGTTCATTTTCGGGGACACTCAGCGGTTGGGTCAAATCGCTCAGACCCGGAACGCGGCTGTGGCGGACTAACCGCTTCCTCAGTTTGCGTTAGTTAGTCCGCCACAGGTACCGCGTCTGTTCCAGTGGACTCGTGATTCTCTACCCGGCTACGAGCCGCCATATCTGTGCAACGAGAAAGGTCACCAGAAAGCCCATACCCAGCGGCAGCAGGGCGGCCACGGTGGTCCACTTCGCGCTGCCCGATTCCTTGTAGATGGTGTAGATGGTAGTGCTGCACGGGTTGTGGATCAGGCTGAACAACATGATATTCACGGCCGTTAACAGCGTCCATCCCCCAGCGGTCAGTAGGTCATAGGTAGCCGTGTTCGACTGCGTGTCGAAGATGACGCCGGCCCCCGCCGCATTGATCCCCAACACAAGCGCGGTGAGCATGAACACGGTGGGCATTACGATTTCGTTGGCGGGAATGGCCACGATATAGGCGACAAGGATGATCCCGTTGAGGCCGATCAGGATGCCCAGCGGATTCAAGAAGCTGATCATGTACTCGGCAATACTCGTACCGCCGATGTATATATTGGCGATCAACCAGATGACTGCACCAGCCGGGACGGCAAAGACCATGGCGCGCCAGAGCACGAACAGCGTGCGGTCAATCAACGAGGTGTAAATCGTCTGCCATACCCGCGGCGGCCGGTAGGGCGGCAACTCTAGGCTGTACACGCTGGCTTGTCCTTTGAGAACGGAGCGCGTGAGCACCGCAGAAACGCCGAAAGTCAGCAGTACGCCGAGTACGGCGACGCCCACAACCGCCAGGGCAGAGACCAGGCCTGCGATATAGGCAGGTACTAGGGCGCCCAGAAATACGGTGGCGATCAATATCTGCGTGGGCCACCGTCCATTGCAAAGCGCAAAATTGTTGGTGATCATGGCGACCACACGTTCGCGTGGGCTGTCGATGATGCGCGTCGCCACGACGCCGGCGGCATTGCATCCGAAACCCATCATCATACTAAGCGATTGCTTGCCGTGCGCGCCTGACTTCCGAAATGCATTGTCCAAATTGAACGCGACTCTTGGCAGATATCCTGCATCCTCCAAAAGGGTGAAGAGCGGAAAGAATATCGCCATGGGTGGAAGCATGACGGCGACCACCCATGCAGTAGTCAAATAAACGCCGTCCAGCAAGAAACCGCTAAGCCACCACGGCACGCCGATGGTACTGGCGAAGCTCTTCAGTGCAGGATAAATAGTCCCGATGAGGATGTAGTTAAGCACCTGTGACGGATAATTCGCGCCCACGATAGTGATCCAGAAAACGAGGGCAAAGAGCAGGATCATCATGGGGAAACCCCAGATTCTGCTCGTCACGATCTTGTCTATGGTTCGGTCCAGATCGTAGCGCTGCTTCTCACCGGCCGGCGTGACGACCGTGTCGGCGATGGAAGCGGCTTCCGCATACGTCGCTTCGACGACTTGATCGTGAAAGGAATCGCCGATCTGCCAGCGCAGGGCCTGTGCGGCGGACAGAATGTCGTCGGCATTGAAGGACGGGCGCTGCGGGTCCGCAGAAGAAGTAGGGGCTAAAGCGCTCATACGGCTGGCTCCAAGGTCATCACGTGCGAATCATGCACAACGATTGGTTCGTTCGGCGCTAGGTCGCCCAACTCACCCGATTGAAGCGCTTCGGCAATTCGCTCATCGCCGTCCAGTAGCCTCATTGCAACCCAACGAGCGTTGGGCAAGTCGGGGTACAGTCGTTTGATATCGGCTTCGAGCGTTGAGATTGCCTGTTTGACTTCCCGAGATTCTGAACGTACGCGCTTGGGCCGGCCGACGATTTCACCGTTGGCGACGCCGGCCAGGGTAGAGATGAGTTCGGGAAGCCCTTCTCGTTGTCGTGCAGCGCACGGAACGACAGGAACGCCAAGCTTTCGCGCCAGCAGCCGGTGGTCGACGTCGAGCTTCCGCCGGCGGGCCTCATCCATCAAATTGAGGCACACCACCACGCGGTCAGTGATGTCGAGAATCTGCAGCACCAAATTCAGGTTGCGCTCCAGTTGCGTAGCGTCCACGACGACAACTGTGACATCCGGTTGGCCGAAAAGTATGAAGTCGCGTGCGACTTCCTCATCCATGCTGGTTGAGAGCAACGAATACGTGCCTGGAAGGTCGACGAGCTTATAGCGGTGGCCATCGTATTCGAAGCCGCCTTCCGCCCGTGCAACGGTCTTGCCCGGCCAGTTGCCGGTATGTTGCCGTAGTCCGGTCAGTGCATTGAAGACGGTACTCTTGCCGGTGTTGGGATTGCCCGCCAGCGCTATCACATAATCCCAGTCTTCCATATCCACGCCAAGGCGCAACAGGTTCGCTGAGTTGTGGGCAGGGCACGACAAACAGGCTGAGGGAACGACCTGGCGCGGTGCAGTAGTCTGTGTCGCTGTTTGTACGGCTTGGTCGCCGTTATTTACGTTGGTCATATGGTTTCCTGTTCAAGGTACGAAGAGTCTTCGGAGCGCTGAACATGTGGCGCAACGGATGACCGCGCATCGCCGTTCACTCGCTCGATCTCAATCAGTCGCGTTTGGTCTGTGCGGAGGGCGATCAGAGCGCCACGGACACGGAAGGCCATGGGATCCCCACCCCCGGGGCTCGCGAGTTCTGCGGAAACGATCGTGCCGGGGATGATGCCCAAATCGAGCAGGCGGCGTCGCTCCATGCCCCGCAGGCGCGAAGAGAGCCGCAACACCCTGCCAGATTGCCCTACCGAGAGGTCACTGAGATGCTCAGAGGCGGATACATCCGTTGTTTCGCTTGCCTGCAACGGCCGAACCGATACATTCGCGGCAGTGACGGGAGCTAGGACCATCTCGCGTCCCCGCGCCCAGAATCGAATTCGGGTAGGCGTGGTCTCCAAAAGGCGCAGTTGCATACCTGGATAGAGGCCCTCCGCCATTAGTTGGGCGTAGATCGTATCCGGCTCATCCTCAATGTGTACGATTTGGACGATGTGCCCCGGCGGCATGATGGTCAACGGTTGGCCGCCATGTCCGACAACACGGCCCCCCGGCGTGGGAATGGGATCGCCGTGCGGATCGTAGGCTGGGAACCCAAGTTCTGCAGAAAGCGCCTTCATGTCATCTGGTGAGAGCGTATGTTCACGCAAGTCGGCCAGATCATGCCATTCGGTTTCCGCATAGCCTGTCTCGTCAGCTAAGTATCGCTCCCAGAGTCGGTGGGCGCGGATGATATTCAGTGCATACGCCTCACCTTCCGGCGTAAGCTGGTAGCCCGATTCGATGACCTTAACCAATTCAAGCTCGGCCAGACGGTCGAGCAAGCCCGCTGCATGGTCCGGTGAGACGCCTGTTGCGCCGGCCACGCTCTGAATCGTGGCTTTACGCTGATATACCTCTGACTTGTACAAGTGCTTCAAGGCATCCTCGATCAGCACCCGTTCGTCCAGTCGCCTGGATCGCTGCCAACGGGCTACGATTCCGCGTCCAGGCCAGAATGTCACGGCAACGACCAGGGCAACGAACATAAATATGATAAGTGCTACAAGTGGTTGTGACATTTTATCGTGAATCCCCAGACTTGCGATCTAGACTAACACCGGCTCACTATTTTGAATTCGATTGATGTTTACTCTACCACAAAGAAGTTTTAGTGTCAACTAAAAAAATCGGCCGCGGATATATTCTCGATTAGGGCGAGACTGTCATGCTGTTGGGAAACAGCCGCACTGCGGCGACACTGTGAAGCATCCCGCACACCACACGCACAGACCCATCACTAGACAGGCCCGTAGCAAGCCAGGCACTTTTCCCGGTCTACCGCTACTTGTCGGCTGGAGACTACTATAGGCTAAGCCGCTTCCGGCTTCACCTGTCTGCGAGGGGCTTTGAGTTGTTCTTCACCGACGATGCGGCCATCGGCCAACGTGATCTTGCGGGTCACCCGGCTGGCCAGTTCATCGTCATGCGTGACCATGAGGATCGTCTTTCCCTGGTCGACCATATCCTCGAATAGGCGAAAAACCGAATCTGCCGTTCTGGAATCCAAGTTTCCAGTCGGTTCGTCGGCAACGAGCAGTGGCGGGTCATTGGCCATGGCGCGCGCGATGGCGACGCGTTGCTGCTGACCACCGGACACTTCGCTGGGCAGTTTGTACGCGTCGGATTCCATATCAACTTGCCGCAACAGTTCCATCGCGCGCGCCTCGCGCTGGTTGGGCTTGAACATGTTGCAGAAGTCCATGGGTAACATCACGTTCTCGATACACGAGAGCATGGGTAGCAGTTGGAAGAACTGAAAGATGACGCCAATATGCCGTCCTCGCCACTCTGCCATCGGTCCTTCGGCCAGTTTGTGGATAGCGGTACCCTCCACCCATATCTCGCCACTGGTGGGCCGGTCAATGCCTGTGATCATATTGATCAACGTGGACTTGCCACTGCCCGACTTGCCAACAACCGCGACAAATTCACCGGAGCCAATCTGCAGGCTGACCTCATGCAGCGCGATGAACTCGCCCACCGGCGTGCGGTAGGCCTTCTCGACATCGACCAGAATGATGAGCTCTTCGTTGTGCACGCCGTTCCCGTTCATGGAAGGGCGATCGCCGTTTGACCGATCTAGTGACCATCTACTCATAGCTCAAGACCTCGCGTACGGTAAGTCGTGAGGCGCGCCGAGCGGGCAGGAAACTTGCCATGAATGCAAGCGCCAACACAACCAACAACCACAATAGCGCTCCCGTGGTCGAAAATATGTAGGTTGGAGCGGATTCGAGGAGCGCAGTACCTACGGCAATTGTCAAGCCCTGGCTTGCGGGTATGGCAATCAGTCCGCCCACGATCCAACTGATTAGGCCAATAATCAGACCCTCGACCAGGATAATGCGCAGTATCGATCGATTTGACGCGCCGATAGCGCGCATGACGCCAATCTCCCGTGTGCGCTCCATCACATTGATGCTCATGGTTCCCATCAGACCGAGACCGCCGACGATGCCCAAAAGCAGCGCCATCGCCAAGAGAAAGCCGATGATGCCGTCAAAGATTGTACTGATGGTCGTGCGAAGCTGTCCAATTGTTTGCATTTGCTGCACGCGGAAACCACTATCGCGGTATGAATCCTCTATTACCTGTCCGAGCCGGAGCTGATTTTCAGGCGAGCGGTCAACCAGCCGCGCTTGTGAAATGATTGCCCTATCTGGCGCGTTGATAACTCTGCTGTAATAGTCGTAGTTGGTGAACGCCATTGGTCCGATCATGGAACTGCGCATGAGTCCCACAATGACCCAGTCGCTCTCCTTGTCATTGATGGTGAGGGTAATCGTGTCGCCGACTCCCACACCTTCTTCGTCTTTGAGCACATCCGTATTCACAACGATGGCGTTTGCATCGTCCTCTTCGATCCAGCGTCCTTCTACCAAGATCGGATGGACCATCTCCGAATCCGCCCGCGGCGCGTAGACGATTATGGTATCACTTTCGGTGTCGTCGTCATGTACAAGTCGGGCGGAACCGAATCCCCACGTTTCGATTCTATCCACGCCAGGGATGGCTTGGATTTGGTCGACGATTCGATCCGTACGGTATGTTCGGTCGAAGATAACCTGGACATCGTAATCGAAGAGGTCGAGTACTTCGTTCAGCGTCTGCTGCAGGGATGCGCGAATACTAAAGATCGAGATGAAAATAGCGCTAGCCAAGGAAAGCGTGACCAGTGTTAATGATAGGCGCGCCTTGCGCCGGAAGGTGTTGCGAAGAGAGATCTGCATGGGGCGCGCCATTGGGATGACACGACGCACACCCAGGATGACGTGATCCATGAAGTTTGTGCCAAACTGTCCCTTACCCAGACCTACTTCGCTGATGGCTTCCCTAACAGTGACGCGCACCCCTCGATAGATGGGAATGAGCGCGGCGAGTAACGGCGCGCTCAGCGCGATCACGGTCTGAATCAGCACGATGCGCGCGTCAAGATGAAAGCCTTCCACGTCGAAGTTCAGAAGCCCTGCAAAGAGAGAACTCAAGCCGATGGCGCCCACTACACCCAAGGGGATGGCAATCATCAGCGCCAGCACGCCGAACAGCAGCACCATCATGAGGTACATCGTCGTTATCTGTCCGGTACGCGCGCCTACCGATTTCATGATGCCGATTTGGCGAACATGTTGCGTCATGATGGCCGAGAGCGTGTTGATGATCAGAAAACCGCTAAGCAGCAGGGCCAGAATGCCAATGCCGCCCAAAACCAGCGACAAGGCATCCAGAATGTTTTGGGCAGGGTGCTTCCCCGGCGAATTAGCAAATGTGAACAGAACGTCGATACCGCTGCTTTCCATCCGTTTCTGTATCAGCTTTGCAACGTCATTGATATGGTCCAGGTCGTCGGCGTGGTCCTGGACGACAAATACAACTTGGTTGTAGTCGCGAGGTTCGCCTAACCACGCCAGTGTGTCGAAGGTGATGTAGCCGTAGCCCGAGCCATTCATGTACGCGGGCAACTGAGACATGTCATGAACCGTGCCCGCTAGGCGTATGGTGCGCTTCTTCCCAGACGGAGACTCGACCTCCAGGGTGTCACCGATTTCTATGTCACCTAAGCCAAGCGCTCCGATTCGCGAGGCACGTTCGAGCAGGAACTCCTTTTCGGGTGGAGGGTATTCTCCTTCCTCAGGCGTTATTTTGTTGATAGTGATGTTGTCATAATCCGGGATCGCGTAGAGCGTCAACGAGTAGGACTCATCCTCAGCGTTCCGGAAACGCACGGTGACGTTTCGCCGTGCCTCGGCTTCGGCTACCTCAGGCATTGCCCGGATCGCCTCGATCATGTTATCGCCAAAAGTATTCAGCGTGAAGATCGTTGCGCTAGCAGGATTCACCGCGGCGTAGGCTTTGGGCAGGCTACGGTCCACGATTGCCTGCGCGCCCATAACCATACCGATGGCGGCGACGCCGACGGCAATGGACAGCAGCACGAGAACCGTTCGTGTTTTGTTCGACCAAAGGTCGCGGAATACTTTCCGCCACCGCGGAGCAATCATCGAGTTGTTTGTCCCTACCAAGTACGCCAGTCTGTATGGTGGCCGGCTCAAACCATGTAGCGTGGCCTCGAAGTCCTCAGCCTACGCGCGCCAAAGGAGCATAAACGAGATGGCCCATCCGCTAGATAGAGCGGACCTATCCGCCGGTTTCAATGGTCACCGATGCGGACATATTCCAACGCAGGCGATCCTCGTAGGTGTCTGGGATGATGGTGGCGGTGTAGGTGATATCGCCCTGCTTGTTCTCGCCCAAAGGCTTGATACGGACGACGGTCCCCTGCAGGTCGAGATCCGGCAGCGCGTCGACGCTGATGCGGGCGCGATCGCCTTCGTGCACGAAAACAACGTTGATTTCAGTTAGGTCATCGGTTTCGATACGCCATTCGGACTGGTCGGCCAAGCGCACTACCGGCGCGCCGGCGGCCACCTGTTCGCCCACATCCAGATCGAGAGATGCAATCGTACCCGCAAACGGCGCGCGAAGTTCCGTGTCATCCAATTCCATCTGGCGCTGCATGAGGGCGGTTTGCGCCTGGGTGAGGTCGGCTTCGGCAGCCTGGATGGTCTCGGTGCGCGTCCCCGCCTGCAGCAGGGAAAGCTGGGACTGCGCCTGTCTGACTTGCGCTTGTGCGGCATCAATCTCACTGTCGGTTGCGGGCGCCAATGCCTTGTCGAGAGCCGCCCGGGCTTGCTCGACCTCCGCCTGCGCGCCGGCGATGACATTGTCCTTTGCCCCCGCCGCAACCAAGTCATAGCGAGCTTTGGCCGCCTCGTAATTGTTTGTGGCGCGTTCGAGCTCGGCAGACTGGGGTAGCGCTCCCACTGACGCCATCCATTTCACCTCATCGTAGGCGGCTTGCGCTTGCCGCAAGGCTGCTTCCGCGTTCTGGATGTCGGCCAGGGCCTGGATCAGTTCGGCGTCATCGGCGCCGGAGAGCAACTGCTGCAGGTTTGCCTCCGCAGCATTCAGCCCGGCGCGGGCCGCCGCAATGTCCTCAGGGCGCGAGCCTTCCAGCAGTCTGTCGAGGTTCGCTTGTGCCGCGTCTACCGCGGCCTGTGCACCGGCGATCTCTTCCGGGCGCGATCCCGCACGTAACTCGTCAATGCGCGCCTGCGCACTTCGCACGCTCGCTTCGGCCTGCGCAATTGAAATCACCTGTCGCTCGCTGTCCAGTCTCGCAATCAATTGCCCTGACTCAACCAAGTCTCCTTCCTGGACCAGAATTTCGTCGACTGTTCCCGATGCCTTAAGACTCAGATCGGCATAGAGTTTGGGTACGACGACAGCGTCGACGATTACTTCCGGATTCGCCTGGACAGCTGGAAGCGGCGTAGCTGTCGCTTCAGCCTGACCGCGCCCGAGGAAGCCACCATCACCAGAACAGCCGGATATGACAAAGATTACCAAAATAATGAATAGCAGAATTGAATTTCGCATAGCATTTCTCACCTGTGAGCCACCCAAACCCGCGTTACGATACACAAGGCTGGCTTTCTGGTTGATAGGGCGCCACTGCGCTGTTTGTGTGACGGTTATCATGGCCGCCACTGGGGCAACAGTGCCATTCTGCACTGTATTGCATCTGGCTGCCAAGTCAAAATGTGGGGTCGCCATGCAACGGTGTGTGCAGTGCAAAGCCAATGGCCCGTGTGTGCACCATTGCACGCTTTTCTATAACTCTACGAAATCTTGTCTCAAGAGTTTCAGTCTGCCCACCCACTATCGTACGCGATCAGTGAAAAGATGCAATCTCGTCGAGAGGCTTCTTGGTGATTACGGGCACGGTGGCGTCGTCCGCAGGATATCCGGTAACAAGCAACAGGAACGGCCGTTCATAAGGAGGCCGGCCCAGGATGTCATTGAGAAATCCCATAGGGCTCGGCGTGTGCGTCAATGTGGCCAGCCCGGCGCGATGCAGAGCTGCAATCAGGAAACCTGTCGCGATACCCACCGATTCCGTCACATAGTAATGCTTGATAGTCTCGCCGTCTGCATTGCGGGCATACGGCTGTGCGAATATGGCAATAAGGTAGGGGGCGATCTCGAGGTAGGGTTTGCTTGCGTTTGTGTCGAACTTCTCCAGTTCCTGCAGCCACTCCTCCGGTGCGCGGCGGCCGTAAAACTCGCGCTCTTCTTTCTCCGCTCCCAGCCGAATCTGGTGTTTGACATCCGGGTTGGAAACTACGGCGAAATGCCATGGCTGCTGGTTGGCGCCACTTGGGGATGTCCCGGCTGCACGTATGCAATCCTCGATGACTGACCGCGGCACCGGGCGATCTGAAAACTCGCGCACGGTGCGGCGACGGCGCATATCTAGATAGAACTCTTTCGCATAACGGGCCATCTCTTCTTGGCTCAGTTCTTGATAGTCCGGGAGGGGAATGAATTGCGGCTCCGTCACAGTTTGCTCTCCTCTGACCAGTCTGTTCGGCGCGTATACTTGACGCTGCTCGCTCGCCCTGCTGAAACGCGCTGGCCTGCGCGTTCGAATGGCGATGCCGTGCGATTGTATCATGGATGGATGGCAGAAAGCATCCAGCCGCGCTCGACCGACCCGATTTGCATGGAACAGCAGCGGGCAGCTGCGATCACTTGTGCGATACATTGACAAGGCACTGTGGCTCCACTAGAATTGGGCTGCTATCGGGGGGCTAATGCGGAGATCCGAGGCGGCAAGCGCGGCTCGTTCCGCGGCTACATGACTTGACATAGGCTTGCTCCTCTTCTTGATAGCCAACAACGCACATAGTGTCGAAATTTCCTTCCATTTGACCGTATCGCCGTAGGTACCCAGTAATAACAGAGGTGAATGATGTCTGGTAACACGTTGCGCGGGATCTTTGTGCCAACTCTCACGCCGGTCGACGATAACCTGGCAATCGATGTCCCGCGTTGGGCAGAGCTGAGTCTGCACCTGCTGGAAACAGGGGCGCACGGGTTGTGCCCGTTTGGCACGACGAGCGAGGCGAATTCGTTTTCGGTCGAGGAGCGAGAGGATGCCCTCGTGCAGTTAATTGAGGGCGGAATCGATCCTGCCGTGCTGATGCCGGGCACGGGGTGTTGCGCGCTCTCGGACTCGGTTCGATTGACGGCGCACGCGGTGAAACAAGGCTGTGGCGGCGTACTGTTCTTGCCGCCGTTCTATTACAAGGGCGTCAGTGACGAAGGACTATATCGCAGCGTGGCCGAGACCATTGACCGCGTTGGCGATGATCGACTACGGATGTATCTGTATCACATTCCTCCGCAGGCGGTCATAGGCTGGAGCCTGGATCTGATTGAGCGCCTGATCACCGACTTCCCAGAGACGGTCGTCGGCATTAAGGACAGTTCGGGTGACTGGGACAATCAGAATGGCCTGCTTACGAGATTCCCTGGTTTCGGTATATTCACGGGCTCCGAGTTGTTCCTGCGCAAGAACTTGCAAGGCGGCGGCGCGGGTTCGATCAACGCGGTGGCGAATTTGATTTCACCATTTGAGCGCAAGCTTTTTGACAATTGGCAATCCCCCGAAGCGGATGAGTGGCAGGCTCAGATCAACCAGCTTCGACCCACGTACACGGGGATGGCGCCAATTCCGGCGATCAAGCAATTGATGGCACACTACCACAATGATCTAGCGTGGCTTCGCCTGCGGCCTCCCCTGGTTCCGCTAAGCGAGAGCGATGCGGCCACGTTGTTATTCAAGGTAAAGCCGCTAACCGTAATGGCGAACGCGAGCTGGTGATCGCCTGACGAATTGGGGCGCGAAGCCACGTCGAAGAACCGTTTCGGCCCCTTCCGACAAGACCGTGACGCCCTAGATCCTCGGCGGCAAGCCGGCTGAGATCTGGGGCGTTCTATCGAGCGGTCTAGCCCGTGATGTTTCTCAAGCGACCGGGGCCGGTCAACAACTATTGAGAAGCGTCGATCACCCGGACGCATTCCTTCTGATATTAGGTTGTCGAGGAAGGGGTATCAGTCCACGCGCAGGGAAGTTCGAGAACGTCGCACATTGAGCACGGCGGCGAGCAATGCTTCCGGCGGATCGGCCTTGCTCACAAAATAGTCGGCGCCGGCATCTAGCGCGTGGGTCCCGGATTCTGGGCGTCCACTCAGCACGATTACTGAGACATTCGGGCAACAGTGATGTAGTCTGTTCAGGATGCATTCGCCGCGAGCTCCCGATAGCGTCCCAGGTAATTCCCAATCGAGAAGCAGCAAGTCCGGTGCGGCAGCACCGACGAGAGAGAGCAACACGTTGGCTTCTCCTGCCTCCCCCACCACTTCAATATCGGGCTCCTGTTCGAGAAGCAGTCGTACAGCGGAACGAAGCCACGCTTGATCGTCCGCCAGTAACACACGCATTCTTTTGATACGCTCCTTTACCCGAGATCGCCGCCATCCGGCGGACGAAAAACGTCACCGGTGGGTGCAACGGCTCGCTGCGACTGTGCCACAATATCCCGGAAATCAGCGTTCTGCACCGAAACATCTATATCAGAACACGCATGGAGACACGGCACATGTCGCCTCTTTGCCGCGCTGTGTTCTAGTTTAGGCAGAGCGGAAGGTTGATGCGCCATGCATAGGTATAGCCGGGCACCCGGACGTGCGGAGAGTTTTTGCCCTGGTCAGATGACTAGGCAGCACGTGTCGTGTATTTCATACAAGCGAATCGGCAACGGCCAGACTCTCAGCTTCAGTCGTGGAGGTTCACCGTAAATTGGAGAATGGTGGGAAAGCAGCAGCGTTTCAAAGAGCCGGCGCGTTTTTTGCGAGACGAACGTTAAGAGACGAGGTCCTGCTGAAGAGCGAGCGCTACGGCTTCGGTACGGCTGGATACCTGCAACTTGGAGAGGATATTGCTGACGTGAAATTTGACCGTCGAGCGACTGACGATTAGTCGTTCAGATATCTCGGTATTGTTGAGCCCTTTCACCATGAGTTCGAGCACTTCGCGTTCCCGCTCGGTCAAATCATGACCAGGCGCCATGGTGTCGGAACTCCTTGCCGTGTGAATCAGTGCCTCTGCAGCTTCGGGGGCAAGCGTCGGCCGGCCGGCATTTGCAGCCCGAATGGCGTCGGCGAGTTCGTCGGCAGAGACGTCCTTGAGCAGATAACCGATTGCGCCCGCCTTCAGAGCCTGCTGTACAAGGTCCTGTTCTTTGAAGCTGGTCAGTGCCAGTATCTGAATGTCTGGATGCTGGTCGCGTATGGCTCGGATGGCCGACGCGCCGTCTCTGTGCGGCATTACCAAATCCATAAGCACAACATCCGGCCGAACGCGACTGCATTCGGCGATTGCCTCGTCTCCGTCGCTGGCTTCCCCAACGAGCTGAAGGTCGTCGTAGGCCATCAGGAACGCGGACAGACCGCTTCGCACTACAGCGTGGTCGTCGACCAACATGACGCGAATTCTCGATTGCTCTGTCACTGGCTACTACCTCGGTGTCGGAACCGTAACTAATGTGGACCAGTTTTCGACCGTTCCATTGGGGGGAACCTGAAGGCATCGTCCGTTGCGAGTTGTTGCGTCAATTATATGCTCACTCCGACAGAACCGAAAGAGCGCCCCGTTTTCTCATTTATCTTGGTTATTCCAGATGACGGTCACGCTGGTACCATGACCGAGCCGGCTTTCGATTTGAAGTCGGGCGCCGATGCTTTCTGCCCGTTCGTTCATTATGGTCAACCCCAGATGTTCGGGCGTCACCTTTTCGATGACGAAACCTCGGCCGTCATCGGTCACCGTCAACTGACCGCGCGTCTGCGTGCGCTTGAACGTCACGGTTACATGCGTGGCTTTTGCGTGCTTGGCGACGTTGTTCAATGCCTCCTGCGCGACGTGATAGAAGGCAATCTTCACGTCGGGTGGCAAAGGTCCTTCGCCTTGCAATTCCAGTCGGATCGGTATGCGCGTACGTCCGGTCGTTGCCTCGGTTAATTGGCGAAGAAGCTCGCGCAACTGGACCTCGATGAGGGTCGCCGGACGGAGCTCCAAAAGCAAGGTGCGCATTTCCGCCAAGGCGCCACGAGTGAGTTGACGAAGCTCCGCCAAACGTTTTTCGCTCTCCTCCCGGTCGCTCTCCCACATACGCGGCAAGACCTCAGCAATCAATGATGCTGAAAACAGAGTCTGTGTCACAGAATCGTGCAAATCCCGGGCGATGCGATTGCGCTCCTCGGCTACGGCAGCACGTTCCACCTGGGTACGAAGACGTGCGTTTTCAATGGCGAGCGCCGTCTGGTCGCCAAATGTGGTGGCGAGTTCGATCTCCTCGGCGGAAAACTTGCGCGGCTCCCGATAGTAGAGCGCAAGACTTCCGTACACCTCGTTCTTGATCAGGATCGGGACCGAAAATACCGCCTGGTACGGCTGTTGCGTTGTGGAGACGAGTTCGTCCTCGCCGTCTGTCGCTGCGCCCGCCGAGATAATACTCAGCGCGTCCTCCGTATGAAGCACGCGTATGGCATTGGTCGGATTCGAGCCCGACACGAGCTTGAGCACTTCGATGTTCTCGTTGTAGGCTTCGTCCTCGTCTTGCTCAGCGCCGGTTTGCTGTCCCGCGCGCTGCCCCGAATCCGGCTCCAGGTCGGGTGGATGCTTTCGTTGACTGGCAAACTCCTCGGGAAGGCCGTGGCTCGCCTGCATCTGAAGCGCGCCTCGTTTCCCATGCATTCGGAAGATTGCGCTTGCGTCCGCGCGGAGCAAACTGCACGCCTGTGCAGCGATCTGGTTCAGGATATCCTCAATCGATTGATTTGAATTCAAGATGGCCAGGATGTCGCGAAGACCGTCAGAGACCTCCCGACGCCGTTCCAGTTCGTGCGTACGTTCTTCTACGCGTTGTTCGAGCAGCTCCTCTGTTTGCTTACGTTTGGTGATGTTTGAGATGGAACTGACTACAAGTAGGCCCTGGTCGGTATGGAGAAAACTGAGACCTGCCTCTAGCGGAAATTCCTCGCCATCTTTGCGTCTACCGATTAGGTCGATGCCTGTCCCCATGGGACGAACATGGGGATTCGTGACGTAGCGAGCGCGGTGCTGGACGTGATCCTTGCGGAAGCGTCTGGGGATGAGCAGCTCGATGGGCTGGTCTTGGACTTCTTGAAATGTATAGCCAAACATGTCGAGTAACTTAGGGTTGGCAAAAAGGATACGACCCGCCTCATTCACCAAGACAAGGGCTACCGGAGCCGATGACAGGATCAACTTGAGGACTTCTTGGTTTGTCCAAAGCTCGGAAGGCGTCATGTCCGAGTGGGCGAAACCTGGGATGGGTGTGGTCATTGGTCTACGGCCCGGAACCTCTTTCGAGATCGATGGCAAATCGTACCAGGATTTTGCTCTGACGGTTGGCCGCACTCGTCAATTGGTTGGCGATGCTGGCTGGTCAAGTTCGCATCGACACTGCCGATCGTGCAGCGACCACCCGCCGGCACAGAAGTATAGCACACCCGATCATTGGTCAAGGGATCGAGCATCTTCTATAAT
>JBJYXA010000044.1:0-1799 GCA_046259705.1 Caldilineaceae bacterium | reverse complement strand
TCACTCAGATGTCACTAGCGCAAGGCTGCCCGCCGGAGCCAAGTGAATGCGAAGTCAGGGACTACGAGGGAATACTCACCATCACCTCGCCCTATGGCCGGTCACGCGCTAGGATAACCGGGTCTTGTGGCTGTTAACGGGCCTTGGGCGGATGAATCTTGGGGCTGCAGTAACACTGCAGGGAGTAGTGCGGAGAGATGTCATGGTGAAGGCCTTAGAGATATTGCTGCTCGCCGTCGTCCTGCTTGGCGGCCTGGCGAGTTGTGTGACGGTTGAAGTAAAGCCCGGAGGCAGCCTTCCTGCATCGACGACGGCTCGGACCTCGCCTTCCCCAATGGGTACCACCGCAGGCGCTTGGCGAACACTGGTCGCGGTAGATTACGCTCCGGATATACGCAAACATTATGGTGGCGTTCCGCAGAATACGGCGGTTGGCGATTTTGATGGAGATGGAACACAAGATGCCGCGGCCATCATGATCAATGATTCCGAGCGGCGCTATGCTGTGTTTGTGCGACTCGATAGCCCGAGGCATCGTGCAAAGCCAATTGTACTCAGGAGTTCTGGCACATACCGATCGGGGCGAGACTTTTTCGTGAACACGAGCCTGGAGTCAGTGGCTCCGAGGCGTTACATCACGTTTTGCGGCAGGACGGGAGAATGTCGGCCAGCGGAACCGGCAGCCGTGAACCTTCGTACGGACGGCTTACTAATCAGTGAATTAGAGAGTTCGGCCGCCCTGTATTACTGGGACGCCCGCCACCAGCGGTTCAAAGAGGCCTTCCTGTCCGATTAGTGTTACAGCTCAGCGGCGCGGCGAAGGCGAACGGATTCCGGGCCATCAAGGACGTCCCCGACGGGCTCGAAGACGCCGTCGATGACGCGACAATAGTAATGGACGTACCAATTGAGGGAGGCACCGAAGCGATGGATGACGCTCAACGCTTTGAGGCGGGCATGCCTTAGCCCTCAATACTCGGAACGACTCCGACAGCTTGTTAGCCGGGACTGGCCTTGCTACGCCCCGGTAATGGGCTGCATAGGCGCACTCAACCGCGTGGAGGTAAAGTCCGCTTTTACATCTTCGCCGCATGAGATCCAAGTGCGATGCTGCCGGATTTCACGCATATACCCAATGCCAAAACCCCAAGACTTCGGTTGCGAAACTTCAGATGTTTAAAAAGCCATACTGTAATACGTTCGTTGCTTTAATAGCCCTAGCCGCTCCCGGTATTTTTCGTGACACCTGCGCAGAGTCTGGGAAGGATATACGGGATGTTGATTTTCGCAATTTCTCATATCCGGTATCGGGGGTGGCGGCAGAAGTTACAAGGGCTAGGTCGATCCGAGTTAAACAAGGAATATTTGCAAAGGAGTGGGAGGAAAAGCATAGCCTTGGATCGATGACCAAACGCTTTACGTTTTCTGTTAACTCGGTCTCCTACGGAGATATAGATCATGACGGTACAGAAGACGCTGTGATAGATACGAGTTTCAGCTGGATGGGAGGTTATCAGCAGGACGCATCTCAGATGTATGTCTACACGGTAAAGAGCGGCGGGCCGGAGTTAATTGGTGTTCCCGATATCGGAGCGCAAATAGAGCGCGATTTCGCACGACTCAGTAAGTCGAAAGGCCGATGCGAGGACGGAGTTTACTCATGGTCAGTGGTAGCAACCAGGGAAGGATTGATTAAGGCGGAGGCGATTATCGGTAACCCCCACGTCTGCTTTGACGAAGAGAAAGGCTATAGCATGGCGTCAATGACGTATCGTTTGGAGGGCAACCGCTGGGTACTC
>JBJYXA010000043.1:0-2289 GCA_046259705.1 Caldilineaceae bacterium | reverse complement strand
CCAGTTTGCCTTCGGCCGCCAGTAACTCACCGTACCATTGGTGCGCTGTCGCATAACCCGGATCGATATCGATAGCCCTGGTGAAATCCGTATGCGCGCCTTCGAAGTCGTAGTCATACATGAACTTGATATACGCTGATGTCGTTAGCGCCGGCGCCGATCGCGGGTTGATGGCGAGCGCGTTGTCAATGGCTGCGTGAGCCAGCGGTATGTACTCCTGAATACTCCCGGAGCGGTATTCCGGTATGAGTACATAGCTATCTGCCAAAGCTTCCCAGGCGCGACCGTATTCAGGATCGATTTCGATCGCCTTTTGCAGTGGTTCGATGGAGGCCAGCAGCGAAGCCGGCGTGCGCTGATTCCACAGGTGCCGGCCGAGCAGGTACTTGTTGTAAGCCTCCACACTGTCGGTGGCGCGGGTCTGGATCGGCGCCTGGTCGTTGCCGGTCAGCGTGACCTTGAGCGCGCTGACAATCGCCTGGGCGATCTCGTCCTGCACCGCGAAGATGTCGTCGAGTTGGCGGGTATAGGTCTCGGACCAGATATGGGTATCGGTGCTCACCTCGATCAGCTGGGCGGTGACGCGGATACGGTCACCGGATTTGCGCACGCTGCCTTCGAGAATGTGATCGACCTGTAATTCCCTGCCAATTTCCGCCAGTTTCTTGTCGCTGCCTTTGAAGGTGAACGAAGAGGTGCGCGACGGTACGCGCAAACCCTTCACCCGCACCAGCACGTTGAGTAATTCTTCGGAAATTCCATCGGAAAAATACTCGTTTTCCGCATCGTCGCTCATGTTGACGAATGGCAGCACGGCGACTGATTTTTCATCCGGTGTTGCCGGAAAAGCCGCCGGGTTTACGTTTCCGGCGGTTTCGGCATTACTCGACTGGGTGGACTCCCCGGAAAATGAACCCGGCACCTTTTCTACTTGTGCTGTTGAAGGAGGCATTGTCTCCGGGGTCGAAGCGAGAAACTTGTCATAGGCGAAGTAAGCCAGTGCCAGGGTCAACGCGATAATGATATTCCTGTCCATCTTGCGGCCGGTTTGCCGGGCGATGGATTGTGAACGGTCAACCTCGGACTCGCGCTTGACGCCCTCCGGCGTCATCTCGAACGCCCAGGCAAAGAACACCGCCAACGGAAATCCGATGGCCAGCGCCAGCATGAAAACCTGCATGACCCAGTCCGGCGCATGGACGTTGTCCAGCACCAGGTCGACCACCTGCAACAGCAACCAGGCCGTGATCGCATAACCGATGGCCACGCGGAAGACATTCCTGCGTTTGAGTTCTTCAAAAAAACTCATCAACGTCTCCGCCAGTGAGAGTGAAAATGAACCTGACCCCTTTTCATATCAGTTACAGACAAAATCATCATCTCCAAGCGGTCTGCAGTTGACGGGAAAGCCGTTTTTGCGCCAGAAATCCTCCAGGTTGATTCTGCGCACCAGCCGTTTGTATGGCTCGGTATTGAACAATGGGCTCATGATCGGGTAGTTGAAGAACCAGGTCGTGTCGAGGAGCCCCAGCTGTTCATCGACCTTTGTGCCCGCGTCCATGATCTTCTCGGCCAGCGCGTAGTCGCCGTAATACGCCGCCCAGAACAAGTCGATCTGCCAGGTGCTGGTGAACCCGAGCGTCAGGTACTGGTCCAGGTGGTCCGCCAGGTAAGCCAGCGTGTCATCCCTTGAGTTCAGCAGCGGAATAAACTCATCGAAGCGCTGATTTGTCTCCGGTACCCCGGAATGGGCCCACTGGGTTTGTGACAGGGCCGTTGTCAATTCGATGGCGCGCTCGATGCGGCCGTCGTTGATCGCCATGCTGATGGCCACACGCAACGGGTAGTCCATCAGCGTCGTATCGCCTTGCAACGCCCGCTCCATGGTCGCCACGCCTTCGGCACGGTCGCCCGATATGTACCGAAGCGCGGCGTGTACGGTCAGGTTGACCAGCGACAGGGGGTCGAGTTCGACGGCCCTGGCGCTGTATTTGAACGCCTTGGCAATGTAACTGGCGCGCCAGAGCATCTGGGCATATTGCTCGTTGGCCTCTATGTCGTCCGCGTTCAGCTCCAGTGCCCGCTGGTAACTCTGCTGCGCCTTGTCCCACTGGTTGCGATCGCGGTAAATGTCGCCCAGAACCGAGTGCGCCATCGACAGGTTCGGATCGATTTCAAGGGCCCGGTTGGCGAGCATTTCGGCCGTGTCCTTTGTCTTGTTGTTGTCGATGTTCAGGTAATAGATGGACAGCGTATGGGCCTGCGCATTGGCAGCCCAGCCCTCGGCGA
>JBJYXA010000042.1:1425-19587 GCA_046259705.1 Caldilineaceae bacterium | reverse complement strand
TTCCCGTCGCGCATGACGTTGAAATAGCGCTGATGCTTCTTCATCACGCCGATGAGCACGGGCATGGGCAGTTCCAGGTATTTGCGCTCGAAGTTGCCCAGCAGCGCCTGTGGCGACTCGATCAGATCGGTGACCTCGTCCAATAGGGCGCTGTCCTCGGGCACGACGCCATTTACTGTCGCCGCCGCGTCCCCGACCAGGCTCCAAACCAGTGACCTTCGTTCGTCCCGATCCAAGACGATATCCTGCGCAGCGACCGTCTCCCCGTAGCTTTGCGCGCTGGCGATGGCGAAGGTCGTGAATCCGCCGGGCTCCAGCTTAGCCACGGCGTCTGCATAGCGGGGGCCCCTGCTGACGTTGCCGGCTGCGACGCCCGCCCAGACCAAGGGAACGACCTGCTCGCCGTAGAGCGCCACGATCCATCGCAGTGGGCGCGGGTAGGTTGCGCTGCTGTTCCAGCGCATAGTCTTGTTCCAGCGCAGTCCGTCCAATAGGGCCGTGAGCAGTTCGGGCAGCACTTGAACCGCCGGTTTCCCCGTCTCTGTCGCCACCGCATATACATACCCGTCGCGCTGGACAAGGTCAGCGACCTCGACACCCTGTCCGCGTGCAAAGCCCTGCGCCGCCTTCGTGGCCTCGCCCGCGTCGTCGAAGGCGCGGTCGATGGCCGGTCCGCGCCGTTCGGTGGTCACGTCCGTTTGTCTCGCTGCCAGCCCCTGGATGCGGGCCACCAATCGGCGCGGTGTACCGGTCACATCGAGTTTGCTGTAGGAAAGGCGCGCTTCCTCTAGCAAGCCGGGAAGCGCGGCGCGGATCTGTTCGATACCGTCTACCACATCCTTGGCAGGCAGTTCCTCTGAGCCTAGTTCGAGCACAAAATCCTGTGCTTGGGAGACTTCTACATCGGTTACTTCTGCCGCAGGCGCCCATACGCCACCGCCCGATCCGCCGGACGCACCGTCTCCATCCGTCGCGTCTTCCAGCCAAGGGTACTCTTCGCGCTTGCGCTGCTCCACGTAAAGCTCCGCGATCGCTTGCGACTGGCTGCGCATAGTGGCGAAGAACTTGGCTCGCTCCGTAACGCCGACGGCGCCGCGCGCGTCCAGCAGATTGAATGTATGGCTCTGGCGCAGCACGTAGTCATGGGCGGGCACGACAAGCCCGCGCTCGATGCACGTCTGTGCTTCCGCCTGATAGATCTCAAAAAGCTGCTTCATGCGCTCCACGTCGGCCAGCTCAAAATTGTAGATACAGTGCTCGATCTCCGGCGTGCGATAGACGTCGGCGAAGGAGTGACGGCCGTCCACGTCCAGCGACCATACGTCGTTCTTACCCTGCAAATACATGATGAGGCGGTCCAGCCCATAGGTGATCTCCACGCTGACGGGTTCCAGCGTGAGACTGCCGGATTGCTGGAAGTAAGTGAACTGGGCGATCTCCTGTCCGTCGAGCCAGACCTCCCAGCCCAGGCCCCAAGCGCCCAAAGCCGGCGATTGCCAGTTGTCCTCGACGAACCGTATATCGTGCTTGGCGCGGTCCAGGCCTATGGCCTCGAGACTGCCCAGGTAGAGCTCCTGTGGATTGCCCGGATCCGGCTTGAGGATGACCTGGTACTGGTTGTGCATCTGCATGCGGTTGGGATTTTCCGCATAACGACCGTCGTCCGCCCGGAAGGAAGGCTCCACATAGGCGACGTTCCAAGGCTCCGGACCGAGTACGCGCAATACCGTTGCCGGGTTCATGGTGCCGGCGCCGACCTTCTCACTGTAAGGTTGCCATATCAAACAGCCGCGGGCTGCCCAATATTCGTGGAGCCTGAGGATGGTATCCTGCATGGTAAGCGCGTCAGTCATGGTCTCTGCCTTGATTTCTGTGCTGCGTATTCAACACGCCGGAGCTGCACTGCCAAACGGTCGTTCGGCGGTGTGCGGAAATGTCGCCTAGAAGGCGAGCGGCCGCATGGGCACCGGCACGAATATCATGATGAAAATAAGAATAACGAAATATCCCAACAGCCTGCGATTCGGACCTAACTGGCTGACATCGTCCAGCGCAGGCGGGTGAAACGGTCCCACCAGCATGATGAGCAAGGCCAGCCAGAGGAACCAGCCACTGTATCCCACGGACACCAGGCCGGGGACCAAGCGCTGCAGCGGTTCGAGACCCGCGACGGCCAGCACAAACATAGTCGCCAGGGTACCGATATTGACATAACGAGCATATTTGCCAAACAGGGCGTAGACCGCGTGCCCGCCGTCGAGCTGGCCCACCGGCAGCAGATTGATGGCGGTGACGAGCAGCCCAATCCACGCTGCGAAAGTCACCTGGTTCATCAGCACGTCTTCGCCCGTAATCGGGTTCGGCAGTACCTTGCCCAGCATAGCGATCTTGGCGAAGTAATACAGGATGCTGTTGCCTTCGAGCATGGCGCCCGCAATTGGGTCGGGCACGGCGACAGGGCTGCTGGATAGACCAAACAGCAGGAGTGGGACCGCCAACACCAGGCCGGCCAGCGGGCCGGCCACGCCGATATCGAAAAGTTTGCGACGGTCGGGCACGGGCTCCTTCATACGTATCACCGCGCCCAAGGTGCCGAAACCTAATGGCATGGGAATGAAATAGGGCAGCGACACGGCAACCCGGTGATAGCGTGCCGCGAAATAGTGGCCGAATTCGTGCGCGCCGAGGATGCCGAGCAAGGTGAGCGCGAACGGCAGTCCGCTCATCAGGTGTTGCGGCGTGAACAGATCAGAGAATTTGGAGATCGTGGCGTCACCGTACAACGAACCCACGAAGAGCGTGCTGATAAACGTGACGATGAACAGCGCCACGTTCAACCATACGTTTGGCGCGCTCACCAGCGGTATGCCCGCCATCACGTGGAGCGCCACATAGTCCGTATCGTTGTCGTCCTTGCGCAGGACCGGCGTGTATCCGATTTGTCTGAATTCGTTTATCCAACGGGAAAAGAAGTCGTCGTTATGAATCAAGAGACGGCCGCGCAGCGCGAGCACGCCGTTGCGCCCAGCATCCTTGGGAACCTCTACAGATTCCACGTTCAGTTCCGGCTGGACAATATTCTTGGCCAGGCTGGTCAGCGTAGCCGTGTCCAGGCCGGCATTTGGTTCGTTCTTCAACAGCATCTGTGTATATCTTGACATATCGCGGTCGTGCGTCCTTCATTCCTCTAGGGCCATAGCCGGATTGAATTGACCGGCTTTGGCAACACGGCTGAGAATTTTACCGCAACCGGGCCTATAATGTATAAACGTCGGCAACTTGCCCGACATGAAACAGAGTACCACGCGAAGATTCCGGCGTTTCCCTGGAAACGCCAATTATGCAGAGCGCAGAAGTTGCCGGCACTGCCCAGGTTCAAGGGAGCCCGACTATGAATCCGTTTCTCGACAAACTGCAGCAGCAGCCATTGCTGAGCGATGGCGCAATGGGCACCATGCTCTATGCACGCGGCGCCAGCAGTGCCCAGTGTCTAGAGCAACTGATCGAGACTCGGCCGGAGTGGGTTACGGCAGTACACCAAGCGTACGCCGCTGCGGGCGCGGACATAATCACGACGCACACATTCGGCGCCAGCCGTTTTCGCTTGGCCAAGCACGGCCTGGAAGACAAGGTTCGCGACTACAACTTCAAGGCCGTCAAACTCGTGCGCGACGTACGTGAGGTGTCGGGACGCAGCCTCTTCATCGGCGGCGACATCGGCCCGCTTGGGCGGCGCACTGCATCACAGCAGCTCCTTATGGACGATGACGCAGACCGCAGAGAGATCGCCGCCGTTTTCGCCGAACAAATTGAGGCGCTGTGGGAGGCGGGTGCGGATTTTCTGCTATTCGAGACCTACACCGATCTGGCGGAGTTGGAAATTGGCGTGCAAACCGCGCGGCGCATCTGTGACCTGCCAATTCTCGCATCCATGACCTACTCGGAGGGCGGCGTCACGCCCTCCGGGGACAGGCCGGCGGAGGTCGCGGCCAGGCTGGCCGCGAGCGGCGCCGATGTCATTGGCGTCAACTGCTCCGTTGGCCCCGCCCAGATCCTGGAGACGGTGACTGCCATAGGCCAGGCGCGCCCGGACAAGTCCATCAGCGCCATGCCCAACGCCGGCTACCCTACGCGCGTCGAAGGCCGGCTCATCTACCCGTCGAGCCCCGAGTATTTCGGCGACCATGTGGCCCCACTCCTGGAAGCGGGGGCTCGCATCGTCGGCGGCTGTTGTGGCACGACGCCCATGCATATTCGCGCCATGCGTGAAGCGCTCGACCAATGGGCGTCCGGTCGCGGAAAGACAAAATCGATCTCCAGCGTCTTCGCTGTGGAGGAATTGCCGGAGTATCATGCCGGTATGTCGGCCGAGGCCGATGTGGAGGGCGGATTCTCGCCGACGGGCCTTCTGCAGAAGATCCAGGCCGGACGGTTTGTGGTGAGCGTAGAGGTGGACCCGCCGCGCGCATTCACGGCAGCCAAGCAGATCGAAGGCGCGCGCCACGCTAAGGCGGTTGGCGCCGACGCAGTCAACGTCGCTGACAGCCCCATGGCGCGCGTGCGCATGGGCGCCCTAGCCCTGTGTATGCAAATCCAGCAACACGTGGATATCGAGACGATTCTGCACTTCACCACCCGCGACCGTTCGCTCATGGGGCTACAGGCGGACCTTATCGGCGCCCATGCCGTCGGCGTGCGCAATATCCTTGCCCTGACCGGCGATCCGCCCGGCCTAGGCGACAACCAGCAGAGCACGCCCGTGTACGACGTGGACAGTATCGGGCTCGTACGCATCATCAACGGCTACAACGACGGCTACGATCTGGCAGGCCGGGAGATGGGCCGGCAAGCTGGTTTCACGATTGCTGTCGCCTGTGATCCAACGCGCCCGGACTTGATTGAAGAAGTCGACCGCTTTCATCAGAAAGTGAGCGGCGGCGCCCATTTCACCATGACGCAGCCCATCTACGATCCAAAACTGTGGTCTGAGTTCTTGGCCTTATACGAGGAGCGCCATGGTGAATTCCCGGTCCCAGTGCTCATCGGCGTGTTGCCCTTGCAGAGCCACAAACATGCCAGCTTCCTGCACAATGAGGTGCCGGGTATCACGCTAAGCGACGAGGCGCTGGAACGTATGCGCCGCGCCGGCAAGGATGGCCGCCAAGAAGGCGTAAAGATGGCGCAGGAGCTGCTTCTGGAGCTGAAAGGGTTGCCACACGTCCAAGGCGTCTATCTCATGCCAAGTTTTGGCCGCTATGAGCTGGCGTGCCAAGTGCTGGACGTGTTGACGCCCGAGGACCGCGGCGTCCCCGCGGACTAGTTCATAGACCGGTAAGGGCTAGCCGATGCCGACCGTGAAGGCGACGGCGGAATTGCCCGTGTGTGTCAGGCTGATCGACCACTCGACGACGCCCATTTCGCGCGAGCGCTCCGCTGCGGCGCGATGAAGGTAGAGATGCGGTTCCCGGCTCACTGGGTCATTCAATATCTCTATGTCCGTCCATTGAATGCCGCAACGCCAGAGACCCGTGCCTAGCGCCTTAGCCACCGCTTCCTTGGCGGCAAAACGCGCGGCAAGCGAGCTGGGCCGGCCGTTGCAAATGCGCAGTTCCGCAGGCGTGAACACGCGCAGCAAGAAACGGTCACCGAAGCGGTCGACCGATGCCTGGAGACGGTCCACGTCAACGAGGTCGATCCCAGTGCGGATCACTCGTTTTGCTCCACCGCTGGGCCCGCGACTACCGCAAGGCAATTTTCCCGACGCAGATAGGTGGCTGCTACCCGTTGCACATCCTCAGCAGTGATCCCGTATACGATGCTGTTGTACCGTTGCAGGTAATCCAGGCCAAGGTTGTGCCACTCCATGTTGAGCAGCGTGGACGCCACACCCTCGTTAGTCTCCAGCGTGATCGGCACGACGCCGGTCAAGAAAGCTTGGCTGTCCTCCAGTTCCGCATCGGGCACCGGCTCCGCGCCGAGCCTGTCAAATTCGGCCAGGATGCTCTCCACGGCGACATTGACGCTGGCAGGGTTGACGCCTGCGCTGGCGTACCACACACCTCCCGCGGGTAACGCGTCCAGTGTGCTATACGCATAGTAGGCGAGCCCCTGCTCCTCGCGCACGGTCTCACCCAGCCGTCCCATGAGTCCGAATCGCCCCAGGATCGTATTGGCGACACGTAGCGCGTGGAAATCCTGATGATAGCGCGAAACCGCATGGCATCCCATCACGATGTCCGATTGAACCTTGTCCGCCAACGGATAGAAGAGCCGCTCTGAACGCATGGTCGTATCCACCGGCGGCAGGTCCTGTTGGGGCGAAGGGCCACTCCAGTCGGAAAACTGTTCGCGAATCAGCGCAATGGCCCGCTCCGACTCAATGTCGCCGGTAACGACGATCACTGTGCCCTGCGGCGCATACCGTCGAGCATGAAACTCGACAAGCTGCTGCCGCTCGATGGACGGAATCGTTTCCATGTAGCCCAGATTTGAATTCGCGTAGGGGTGTCCGGCGTACATGGATTCGTGGAAACGCAGGCTGGCTATTTGTGAGGTATCCTGGTCGCGTTCCTGGATGCCCACCAGCTTCTGTGCTCGCACACGCTCCATATGCGCCGCCGGAAATGTGGGCCGCCGCAGGCAATCCGCAAGCAACTCCAGCATGCGCGGAAAATCCTCGCTCAGGCTGGTCGAGCCAAATTCTGTGCTATGGTCTCCGGCGCTCACGGAAAGACTGGCTCCCACGCCTTCGATTGCGTCGTTGAACGCGTCGAAAGTGTAGTGCTCGCTGCCGCGCATTACCATGCTGGCGACGAAATTTGCTAGACCTGCCTGCTCGCGCGGCACATGAATCGAGCCGGCGGGGAGCGCCCCTTCCAACACGATGACGGGCGCGGCATGATTTTCGCGTACAAGGATCACCAGCCCGTTGTCCAGCACTACACGCGTGATGTCGTGCGGGCCGGGCATAGCGCGCGTCGGGTGCAAGGCGCTCATAGGACCACCGATCCTTCGGCTGCATACCAGCCTACAGTCTGCCGGTTGGGCTGGAAGTAGGCATTTGCAACACGCTGCACGTCGTCCACCGTTACACTCTCCAGCGCGGACAGCCAGTTTTCCAGCCATTCGGCATCGGCAATGATCTCGCTGAACCCGCGCCAATAGGCCTGATGGGTTACGCTCTCACTGCTGTAGGCAAATTGCGCCCTAGTCTGTTTGATCGTCTTGTGCAACTCTTCGATGCGCACACCTTCTTCTTGAACGCGCCGGATCTGAAGCCAAATTGCGTCCTCTACTTCCTGGTGGCTGCAGCCGGGCGCCAGCGTTGCGTAGAAGTAGAAAAGCGATGGATCTATGCTTGGCCGGTAGCTGCTGCCCACCGCAACGGCCAGGTCCGTGTCTACCAGGGCACGATACAGGCGGTTGCTGCGATTGTTCGTGCCTCCACCGAAAAGACCGATGCCCTTGGCCCCGCCCAGCACCGCGTCGAGAATGATCAGGGGGAAGAAGTCGTCGGACGCGGCCTCAGGCGTGTGGAATACTTGCATGTAGTAGCCCGTCGGATCCATTCCGGTCAGCTTGATACGACGCTCAGCGATCTGCGCCGGCTCCTGCGATTGCACATCTGGCACCGGCGGGCCAGGTAGAACGGGTCCGAAAGCTTGCTCGATCTCCGCTAACATACGGGCGGCGTCAAAATCGCCCACGGCTACGGCGATGGAGTTGTTGGGCGTGTAGTAGGTGCGATAATGGTCGTACAGGTCGTCCCGCGTCATCGTTTCCAGGTCGCGGCGCCAGCCGATCGTGGGGTGGCGATAGCTGTGCTGCTGAAAGGACGTTGCCTGCACCTCCTCGCTCAAAAGCCAGAAGAAGCTGTTCTCGGAACCCTCCCGCTCGCTGAGGATGACGGTCCGCTCCGCTTCCGTCTCTTGCGTATCGAAGATGGCGTTGGCCATGCGGTCGCTTTCAACGTCCAGCGCCAAGCCCATACGTTCCGAGGGAAATGTCTCGAAGTAAGCAGTCCAGTCCTGCGACGTCATTCCGTTGAAGATGCCGCCCGCCCTGGACACTGCCTTGTCGAATTCGCCGCGAGGATAAGATTTGGTGCCCTTGAAGAGCATATGCTCCACCCAATGGCTGATGCCGGTGAGGCCCGAGTGCTCATTGCGACTACCCACTCGGTAGAATATCCAAAAGCTGGCCACGGGCGCGGCGTGCGTCTCATGCACGAGAACCAGCATGCCGTTGTCGAGAGTCTGCCGTACGGTCTTGGCCTCGGTGTTAGGCTCCGCCATTTTCGAATGTCGCTCCCCTGCCCACCGCGCGATAGGTGAACCCAAGTTTTTGCATCGTGTGCGGATCGTAGATGTTGCGCCCATCCACGACAACCGGTCTGCGCATGCTGGACCTGACCCGCTCCAGGTCAAGCTGCTTGAACTCGTTCCACTCCGTGCACACGACCATGGCGTCCATGTCGACGGCCAGCTCGTACGCATCTTCTGCCAATAGAATCTGCGGATTCTCTTTGGCTGCGGCCGGCATAGCCACAGGATCGTAGCCTTTCACGGTCGCGCCTTCGTACTGCAGCATACGTGCAATCTCCAAGGCAGGCGCCTCGCGTATGTCGTCGGTATTCGGTTTGAAGGCCAAGCCCAGTAACCCGATACTGCGTCCGGCCAGTGTGCCGTCGAGGAGGTCTCGCAGCGTGAAAACGGGCCACCGGTGGGCATCGCGGTTGATATCCATGACCGCGCGCAGAAGCGCCGGGTGCGATCCCTGGACCAGCGCCATGTGTTCCAGTGCTTTGACGTCTTTGGGGAAGCAACTCCCGCCATACCCGAGACCCGCGTTCAAGAAGTGCGGGCCGATCCGCTTGTCGTAGCTCATGCCCACGGCAACTTCCTGGATGTCGGCGCCCAGCCTCTCGCAGATCATGGCGATCTCATTGATGAAGCTGATGCGCGTGGCCAAGAAGGCGTTGCTCGCATATTTGATCATCTCGGCGGTGCGCAGATCCGTCAGCACGATGCGCGTCCGCAGCGGCAGATGGAGTTGCGCTACCTTTTCGGCGGCTGTCTCGTTATTGCTGCCCAACACCACACGGTCTGGATTCATGAAATCGTAGATGGCCGAACCTTCGCGCATGAACTCTGGACAGCTCACCACGTCGAAGTCGATGGGCGACGGTTGGCTGCGGCTAACGATGTCGGCCACCCAGTCACCAGTGCCCACGGGCACCGTACTTTTGTTGACGACAACCAACGGGTGCTTCATGATCTCGGCGATGGACACCGCGGCCATGCGCACGTAGCGTAAGTCAGCCTCCCCGTCCACGCCGCTGGGCGTGCCGACACAGATGAAAACAAACTCGGCCTCTTCCAGCGCCTCGGCGTAATCGGTCGTGAAGTGCAACCGGCCCGCCTTGACGTTGCGTTCGATCATTTCCGCCAGGCCCGGCTCATAAATTGGCACCTGTCCGGCGCGTAGCGATTCGATCTTTTCTTCACTGATATCGATACAGGTAACGTTGTTGCCCAGGTCTGCAAAACAGGTGCCGGTCGTAAGCCCGACGTAGCCGGTTCCGGCTACAGCGATATTCTTCATGTTCCTCTCTCCTCACCACCCCAAGTCATGATTCATCCCACGCCGCCCGCCGATACTGTGGTAATGGCGTCCGACGTCATCCCCTCGCTAACCTCAGTGCGGCGCTGTCGCAGGAAGCTGGTCGATTTCGTTCTCTGCCCGATCTTCGCCGTCGCTATCGCTATCAGCCACGCCGGCATCGCCGCGATCGCTCAAGGACCCATCTGAACCGACATCCAGCGCATCAGTTTGCTCAAATTCGCTGGCAGATGCCAGGTCGGACCAGTGCAGCCGGCGTCGCCAAAAATAGAACGCGCCAACAAGCGTCACCGGCAGCCACAATGCCGCATGGAGCGTGAACGTATAGCTTGCCGCAAGGTTTCGGTCTACGCCAAATGCAACCAGCGTCTCGATGCCCGGCGTGTCAAATGTGCCGATATAGCCCGGAGCCGACGGCAGTGTCGTCGCCAAGTTCACCAGACCGTTCATGAGCATCAGGACAATGAAGCTGACTTCGAAAGGAAATGCATGCATCACAAACCAGTACTTGACTGTCTCCAGCAACCAGATCAACACGCTGGTCGCAAAGATCATCACCACGTCGAAAGGATTGCTTAGGCTGCTCAGTCCCTGCAAGAAGCGCTCCACCAAGTCGTCGACGCGCACACGTACACGCTCAGGCAGCAGTCGTTCGGCGAACCAGGAATAGACCGCGATGATGCGCTGAGGGCGAACGGCCATCCAAATAAAGACTCCCGTTGCCGCCAGCATGAGCATCGTCAGCACGATCACAACGCGCCGGTATTCGTCAGGCATGGGCGCGAACGGGAGCGCGATGAAGACGAACAGCAGCATGACCAGGCCGTCGAAGATCCGTTCGATGAATACGGTAGCCAAGCTAGAACTGATAGCGATCTGTTCGGTGCCTTTCAACACCACCGAACGCAGCACCTCACCGGCGCGAAACGGGTACACATTGTTGCCGAAATAGCCGATACACGTAAGAGGGAAGAGTCGCACGGTAGGCACGTTCTTGATTTCGCGCAGTGTGAAATGCCACCGCCACGAACGTACCCATAGCCCAGCAAAATAGACCGCGATCCCTGGCCCGATCCACCAGTAGTTCGCGGTGCGCATGGCTTCGGCCACCGCCTTCAGATGGAGGCCAGGCAATGCCAGATACAAGAAAAAGGCGCTGATGGCGATGCCGATCAGCAGATAGATGGTCCGCTTCAACTCAACTCACGGCGTAAGGTAGTGTGCTGACAAAAAACGCAGGCAAAGAATAGCACAGCCGTGCGCCAACCATGAAACCATTCTGCCATAGACTGGCTCACAACTCGCAGCACGGGTCTCCTGGACTGAATCTCCCGGTCTGCACAAGCCGCACTGTGCTCGCAACACAAAAGTATCAACACAAAAAGTATCAACACAAAAATATACGGGGCGGCCATGGCCGCCCCGTATACTCATGCTATGCTAAGGCCGGTGAGGCGAACCCACCGACCCTATCTTTCAAATTGCCTCAGGCAACCTGTGGCCCTTGCAGTACCGCAGGCTCGACCGAATCGCCAAGAATCTCCTCCATTGCCATAATATGGGCGCACACGCCGCGTAACTGGAACTCCTCACAATCACAAGTCCAGATGCCGTTGTCGTAGGTAACGAGATGGTTTGCGTGTTCGCCGTGCAGTTCGATCTCGAAGCTGCGAGCGCGAATTCTCTGATCACGCTCCTCGGCATATTGGCGACCCTTGATGATACGGCTTGCGACCGAGTCCATCGTTGTGTCCTTTCTACGGTATTGAAACCGTGGCAAACGCTCTTGTACTGAACGCCCCTCAAGTATTGTTGATTATCCGCAAGGATAGTGTATTGAGATTGTTGTGTGACCGAGTTTGGCTCCGTCCTGAAGATGCACGTTGCAAATCGGCGGATGTCGCGAATCGTTGAGTAAACAAAAGACACTCAAGGCTACACAACTGCCTGAGTGTCCGTATTTCCGCTGAAAATCTTCTGTTCAGGGAGTTTTCTTGTCACCTAAGATCACCTTGCCTGGTCTGCGGCCAAGATCAACCTTTGGCTGTAAAGAACGGCGGGAAACGGAGTAAGGGAGGCTGTCCAATTAACGCGCCGTTAACCTAGTAATGACGCTAGTATAGAAGGAATTGGGGGTCATGTCAAACGACTTCTGTCAAGTGATTCCTACGATTTCCCTACGCCTTTGGCCGGCTTCTTGGTTGCTTCTGACCGCCACCAGAGTAGGTGTATAGTGGCGTTGAATCGCACCGTTTTTCTGCATGGAAACTTGCATCCCGTGGCGGCTGAGATACTCGGTTTCTGGTTCAATCTGGCCAGCGCGCAATGGCGTCAGAGAAACCGAGTATCGTTGCGGTCCTGCACCTAGCGCGTCGCCTGGATGCGAAATCCACTGGGCGCCGCATCCTCCTCATACGCTACGGGCAAGGCCGGCGGACTGCCCAGCCGGACCATCTCCTGTTGTGCGCCTTGTATGCGACCGTCGAGGTCCTGCGTCGACGCGCCGGGGTACAGATCGAGTTCCGCCTGTTGCGCCAGCCACAGCAGCGATTCCACTCGTAACATCGCCTGGTCCACAGGATTCGCCAGCTCGTTCGCCATTGCCTCGGCCACCACGTTCAGGTTAGCGGTGGCGGCGGCGAGTTCTTGACGCAACGATTCCCGGTACTGCTCCCATTCCGGCGCAAGCGATAGGCCAAAACCCGACTCAGCAACTCGCAGCTTCAGCGCAATCCAGTCTCGGCGATCCAGCAGTAGTGCATATTGGTCTTGCAGAGAAAGCCCTTCGCTCAACGCGCGCCGGTAGAACGCTTCCCGAAGCTGATCCTCTTGATTCAGCGCTGCCGTCAGCGCTTGTACCTCGGGATCGATGTCGACGCCCTGCGTGAGGAGTATTCGGTCCGCCAATACGCGCGCGCTCTGCTCACGCTGCGCGATGGCGGCCGCGACCTCAGCGTCTTGACCGCGTGCGAACGGAATGTCGGGCCGCAGGGCCGGTAGGGTAGCGGACACCAGCACGCCAGGCGGCTCGAAATAAGGATTGCGCGCCAGCTCGCCGAGTTCCTGCGAAAACGATGCATCGTCCAGCTTGTCCGCCACGGGACGTAGCGCTTCGTAGGCCTGGCTGCGGTGGGTTGGCAAGAGCCCCGGGGTTTGCTCGGCCGCGCGCATGGATTGGATGGCCGCGTCCAGCGCCGCGGCCTCGTCGCCTGCCGCAAGGAGACCCTTGGCGGCCTGTGCAAAGGCTGTGCTGCGCTCAATGCCGTCGATATCCGGGTCCAGCGCGGCGATTTCGCTGGCCATGTTGAGATGGAATGCGGCCTCCGGCAGCCGATCGGCGGACTGGTAGCGCTCGGCCAGCCTGAGCAGTAAAGACAGCCGTTGTCGGCCTGAAAGCTCGGTCGTGTACACGGCTACTGCGCTCGCAGTGTCGAGTTCGCCCGCCGCCGCCGCTTGATAAGCCAGCGCCTCGGCAGAGTCTCCCGCAAGTTGGGCCAGCGCGAGTTGCGGAACGATCCGCTCCACGTTGATCGTTTGGGTGGTAGGGGTGGAGAGCGTTGTCTCGTCACCCCGCAACGACACGATCAAAGCTGCAGCGGCCCCAAGGCCAATCACTAGGCTGACGATGAAGCCCGTGATGAGCGTGACTTCCATCCAGGGACCAGGTTTCTGGCCGGATCGTCTGCTGCGATTTGAACCATCGCCCGAGATTTCTAGCTCCATGCTGCGCAGTATAGCATGGTGGACGACACAGCGCAGGTTGAACGGGACAAAGCGATCAAGTTCGGGCCAACTGATTTTGCCCGGCGCACTTTATCGGCCAGGCGAAACGTTTTTGCGCCAGATCAGCGGCGCCACGGACGACACTTCCGGAACGGCCGGCAATTGACCATCGTTAGGGCATAGACCTGCGCTCGTAATTTTTCGGCGAAATTGGCGGATGGACAGCATCGCGTGGAACCCAGTGTCTATCACTGGCGTTCGGTATCAGAATTTTTCTCAATTAGCGCCCTGATTTGAGGCGGGATTTTGGCGCGCCCAACTGGTATGCTAAGATAAAATACCGCCGAGGCATGCCTCGAGCATAGAGTTCTCGGCGTGGTGAAGTCGGAGCGTTTGAAGGAGTAGGCATCCAATGCAGACAACACGGTACAGTCCTGAGCGTTCGGCGGGCATCGCCGGGCGGCGTGGCCTTGGACAACTGATGGAGGGGCCTGGCGCGTGGCTATTGACTTTCGTTGTACTGCCCGTCCTGGTGCTGCTTGTGCTGTTCTTGCCCCCGGTGAGCCTGATGGATCGGCTGCAAAGCGTCACCAGCACGCGCATCAGCGCGGCCGGCGGCGCCATTACTGACGCCGACGGGACGGTCGTCAATTTCCCGCCGGAAGGGCTGCAGTCCAGCATCTCAGCTTCCATTACTAGCGCGCCGCGTCCCGAATTCATCGAGGGACAAGCCGGCAAGGCGGCCTATGAGGCCGCGCGCAATCTGCCCGATTATTTGATTCCCAAGAGTCCTTATTATGAGGTCGAACTCAAAGGCACTGAGCCGACGCAGTCTGTTCTCAGTGTACCGATCCCCAACGATAGTCTTCCCTATGAGACGCTCGGTCTCTATTCATGGACCGGATCCGAATGGGTTCATCTGCCGAGCCAAGTGCTCGTAGAAGATGACATCGTCGAATCCAAGTTGGAGTTTGTGCCACACAGCTTTATGGTGATGCAGACCGTGCCCGCAGTGCCCGCCGTCACCGCAGACCTTGACGCCGGCGAAACGTTGCCGGAAGGCGCTTACGTGGCTAGCATGGCGGTCTCCGGTCTCCAATTGCGTGGTGATGGCGCACTCGAAGGCGAGGCGCCCGTTAACACGGGCAGCACGACGCCTGTCGTCCGCAACTGGAGCGGCGACGTAGTGCGCACAGATCTCATCAACAACTTGCTCATCGATCCCGGTCTGCAGGAAAACCAGATAGTCGCTATTGAGCAGACGCTCGACCGCAACGGTTACCCCGGCGTCATATTGGACTATCGCGGCGTAGACGCCATACCCAGCGCGCGAGCCGATTATGTGTACCTGGTCTCTCGCCTGGCCGAGAGATTGCACGCCAATAACAAAACACTGGGCGTGCGCGTGCAAGCGCCGACCCAGGTCTCTGCGGAGGATTGGGATACGCTTGGTTACGACTGGGCAGGACTGGGCGCAGTCGTGGACCAGCTGATTATTCCCGCGCCCGTGGACCCCATGGCCTACGCACCCGGCGGCCAGATGGATGCCCTGATGGAATGGGCCACAGATCAGGTGGAGCGACGCAAGATCCAGATTGAATTGCCGGCGCAGTCTGTCGAACGCTCCGGTAACTACCTGTTGCCGCTCGGATACGCCGAAGCCCTGAAGCCTTTGCTCTCCCAGGTCATCAGCGAAGGCGGTGACGGCCAGCAAATCACCTTATCGCTCGACAATCCGCGCCTGCGCAGTGCCGTCATCTGGGATGACCAGATCGGTATGTACTACTACACCTACTTGGACGACCAGGGCCTCGAACGAACCGTCTATTTGGAGACGGCCGGCAGCATCGGCAAGAAGCTGCAGGACCTGGCGGCATATAACGTCCGCAAGGTGTCGCTGGCCGCGCCGGACGTGAACGACGTAGACCCGAACATCTGGAACGTTCTGCTTCAGTTTCAGCAGGGTGGTGACTTGAGCGGCGTGTTGAGCCAGCTTTCGATAGCCTATACGCTGTACGACGAAAACGGCAACGTCGTCGGACAGGAAGTGCGCCCCATAGATAATCCGCGTGTCACCATGCAGCCTCCGTCCACCGAGAACATTCGCGTCGAAGCGCAAATTCTGAATAGCAATGGAGTGCCCCTGGCCGCTGCGCAGCCGGCAACGCTCTCCCTCGGCACCCGATCTTCTTCTGAGCCGGCAGATACTGACCAACCCGCCGCTGCGGAAGAAGGCGACGCGCCGGCCGCTGAGCCGCAGGCCGTAGCCGCCTCTGCCAGCGCTCCGACCAGTGCTCCGGACGGCCCGAACCTGAGTAGTGGCCAGATTGTCAATGTACGCGGCGGTCCCGGTACTGCCTACGGCGTAGTGGGACAGGTATCGCCCGGGCAATACTATGCCGTCACGGGCAAGAACGAAACGAATGACTGGTGGCAGATCGACTACAACGGCCAACAAGGCTGGGTCATCGACCAGTTGGTAAGCGCAACCAGCGCAGCCAGCGAGGTTGCCGTGGTTACGGACATTCCCGAACCTCCCGTGGCCGCTGCAGCGGATACTTCTTCGGCAGCGTCGGCGCCCGTGGTAGCCGCGCCCGCGCCTACCGGCGGCGGAAGCTTCGGCTACGGCATCCAGGCGCACATGGTCCACAACGATCAGGCCGGCCAGGTCATGGCCTCGGTACAGGGCATGGGCTTCAACTGGGTGAAGCAGCAGGTGGAGTGGAGCGTTTTCGAAGGCAGCGAAGGCGCCATCGATTTCGGTGCGCTCGACGGGATCGTCAATGCGGCCAACGGTGCGGGGATCAGCGTCCTCTTCAGCGTCGTAAACTCGCCAGCGTGGGCGCGCGAGTCCGGTTTCGACAGCAGTGTCGGCGGCCCGCCCGCGGATCCGCAGAAGTTTGCCAATTTCTTGGGTGCTCTGGCCGGTCATTATTGCGGTAGCTCGCTCAAGGCTATCGAGGTATGGAACGAGGAAAATCTGCATTACGAGTGGGGCAACAAACCGCTCAATGCCGCGGACTATGTCGCTCTGCTTGCGCCTTCCTATGCCTCCATCAAGGCAGCATGCCCGTCCATGTACGTGATTAGCGGCGCGCTCACCCCTGCCGGTAGTAACCCGGGCAAGGCCGTGGACGACTTTACTTATCTGGAGCAGATGTTCCAGGCCGGCCTCAACAACTACATCGACGGCGTCGGGGCACACCCCAGCGGCTACAATGTGCCTGCAAGCGTCACGTGGGAAGAGGCCTGCGCAGCCATCCAGGTGTCCGGCAACAGCTTCAACGGCGCCTGCGACTCTCCGCATCATTCGTGGAGCTTCCGCAGCACCATGGAAGGCTATCGCAACATCATGAATGTCTACGGCGCCAGCGACAAGAAAATCTGGCCCACCGAGTTCGGCTGGGCCGCGGGCGGCGCCTACAACCCCGCCTATCGCTACGCCGACGACAACTCCTTCGAAGAACAGGCGCAATGGACCGTCGAAGCCTACCAGATGATGAAGAACTGGGGCTGGGTGGGTCCCGCCTTCTTGTGGAACCTGAACTTCCGTGTGGTGGCGAACGGAAGCGAAAAAGCCCAATGGGGCATCGTCGATCCGGGTTGGGGGCCGTTGCCTGCCTACAGTGCGCTGGCGGCGATGCCGAAGTAGCAGACGCCATCGCTGTGGCTCCCCACCGTGAGCGTCCATTGCCGTGATTGTAACGAATAGTCTACGGATAGCACAGGGCGACGACCAGGTCGCCCTGTCTCTTGTCTACAGCACTGCCGCGTGAACACCCCGCGGCAGAACCAATAAGCGAACTCCTACTAAGGCACACCCATGTGTAGATTCAGCGGATCGGCGCTGTTCACCTGCGCAAGGGCCATGTCCGCGGAGGCCTGGATGGAACTATGACGCCGAAGAAGACTTACCCTCTCTCTCATCGTTTGGCCCTTTTGATCGCCGTGCTCGGCGCAATTGTCGCGATGGTCGCGTTGGTTGCTATTGCATCTTTGGACGGGTTCGTCGCGCGTGCGGCTGACGCCGACGAGCCACAGACGGGCGTTGTCAACACCGAAGATACACGCCTCAACGTGCGTTCGGGACCAGGCACCGATTTCGACATCGTCGCCAAACTCGATCCCGGCGTCGAGGTCGACATTGTCGGCGCCAGCGACGACGGGCTGTGGGTAGCTATCCAGTCCAGAGACGGTTCCATCTCCGGATGGGCGTCAAGTGAGTTCGTCACTGCGAACTCTGAAGGGAATGCCGACGCCGTCGCGGCGTCGGATACTTCGGCGTCCGATGCTACCCCATTGCCGACGGCGGCCGTTTCTGCGTCTGGATCTGCGGGCGACAGCCCTGCGTTCGGCCCGCGCGTCATTCCCGTCGAGATCGGCCGCTCGCTCGCCGCGCGCACGTCCGCTACAGCCGCGGCGTCAACCGCCACAATGACGGCAACGACCACGACAGCACCTGTCACAAGTTCCGTTGTAACAACTAATGTCATTGCAACAACTATTGCACCCGTTATCGACGCGACCACTTCCACAGTGACCGCCGGCGCTGCGGCTACGGTTGCCGCCCCGGCAGCCATCGCAAAGGCTGGATCCACAGCCGACGCCACGAGTACCTCAGCGGCTACGCCCAAGGCGACCGGCAAACCGGCTGGGAGTGCTACGGCTGAGTCAGTCGCATCTGAGGAAGACGCCGCTTCTAGCGAAGCGGGCTCTTCTAGCGAAGCGGACTCTCCTAGCGAAGCGGACTCTTCTGACGAAGCGGGCGTAGTAGAATTTGTGTTCCCGCAACCGACCCCTACAGCGGGGCTCGATGAG
>JBJYXA010000042.1:0-1325 GCA_046259705.1 Caldilineaceae bacterium | reverse complement strand
GGGCGTAGTAGAATTTGTGTTCCCGCAACCGACCCCTACAGCGGGGCTCGATGAGCAGGTTGCTACTGCGTCCGAGCTGGCCAGCAGCGAGACGCCGCAGGTCACCGAGGGGGCGCTGCAAACGCCAACGTCCGCTTCTCAGCCGCCGGCAGAAGCCGTCGCCGAATCGCAAGCGACGCCGGCCGCCACACCTACGCCACGCCCGACGCCGTCGGCGCCTATCGCGGTGATACAACCGGACCGGATGAACGTACGATCCGGACCCGGCACGAACTACGGCATCGTCACCAGCGTCTCAGCCGGCACTGAATTGGAGATCCTTGCCCTCGGTCCGCAAAGCGAGTGGTATCAGGTCAAGCTTTCCGGACAGGAAGAGCCCGCGTGGGTCTTTGCCGGTCTCGTCGATGCGCTGGGCCCAATGGACGGTCTCGAGCGCGTGGCTGAGGCGGACCTGCCGCCGACGCCTGAACCGGCTCCCGTCGTGGAGGCCGCATCCGCAAGCGCCGCTGTCGCCGCGGCCCCGCCGCCGTCCGGCGCCGGTTTCTTCGGTTACGGTATCCAAGCGCACATGCTTGGCGGGCAGGCCGGCGCGGTGATGGATTCCGTCAGTAACCTTGGCTTTGACTGGGTGAAGCAACAGGTGGAGTGGAAGAACTACCAGCCGCAGGCGGGGGCCATCGGCATGGGCGAGCTTGGCGGCATCGTATCCGCCGCACAGGCGCGCGGCATTAACGTGTTATTCAGCGTCGTCAATGCGCCCGGATGGGCCCGTGAACCGGGTTTTGACAACAGCGTCGGCGGCCCGCCCGCGGATCCCCAGACCTACGCCAACTTCGTGGGCGCCATGGCAGGACAGTTCTGCGGCACGGCGCTAAAGGCGATCGAAGTCTGGAATGAAGAAAACCTGCATTACGAATGGGGCAACAAGCCGCTCGACCCGGCCGAATACATGAATCTGCTCAAGGCATCATACGCGAGCATCAAGGCTTCGTGTCCGGAAATGCTGGTGATCAGCGGCGCGCTGACGCCGGCCGCCAGCAACGGAACCTTTGCCCTGGATGACTTCGCCTATCTGGAGGGCATGTACCAGAATGGGCTCGCCCAGTACTCCGACGGCATTGGCGCTCACCCAAGCGGCTACAATGTGCCCGCTAGCGTGACATGGGAGAATGCCTGTTCGGTGATCCAGCAGACAGGGAATAGCTTCAACGGCGCCTGTGACACGCCCCATCATTCGTGGGCCTTTCGCAGCACCATGGAGGGATATCGTAACATTATGACGGTCTATGGCGACACCAATAAGCGCATCTGGCCCACCGAGTTCG
>JBJYXA010000041.1:0-1907 GCA_046259705.1 Caldilineaceae bacterium | reverse complement strand
CCCGCCGAGGATCGATCCCCGGATTTGCATAGAACGACGAGTCTTCCGTGGCAATTACGGCGTCGATCAGGTGGGGCGAAATCTGATCCAGGCTCACCCAAGTCCGCTTGCCTTCGTCGAATATCTCGGCAAGACGTACACCGGTACGGTCGTAAATAATGGTGGTCTGAAATACTCGCGGTTGTGGACCGGGCTGATAATCCCGTAGATAGGATTCGGCAATCTCCAGCGGTTTGTCACTGCGCCGAGGAGACACCGCATAGCGAGCCGCATACTCCGCCAGATAGTCGTCCAGGTTTTCCGTGAGGTCCGTAACCTGATCGCTTGCTAGCGTGCGCTCAATTTTCGCCGCGATGTCTACTGCCTCACGCGGTACCTGAACAGTTATGCTGTCGGGAATCGATATCTTGGGGATCGATATTTCTCTGGGCGCCGGCAGGCCAGCGGATGTGCAGCCTAATAATGCCACGGCCATCACCGCCAGTAGAAGCGTTCTCGCCATCACTCGCATAAGCCGCCCCTGCACTGGGCCGCAGATTCGGCCCCAACGCTTTCCTGACCAACCAGCCACTTCGTCATTGACGCCAACCTCAAATTACGGTTGGCGTCAATGGTGTGCTATCGTCGCTGAAACATGTTCGAGAGGCGACGGCCGGATTCGAACCGGCGATCGGGGTTTTGCAGACCCCTGCCTTACCACTTGGCTACGTCGCCGCCTTACCGATACGCGTAGATGGTATCAGGCGAGGTTATAATTGTCAAACCAATTGGGCTAGGGTAAGGTCGGTTTTTGCGTTGTCGCACAGCGGCCTGTTGTGAGTACAAATGTGATGGCCGGTAGAACTGATTTAGGCAGCAGAAAAAGCAAAAAGCGCATTGACGAGACGCTCTACTGCGAGCGCTGCGGCATCTCTTTCCTTTGGACCAGTGAAGAACAGTCTGAAAGTGATGGTCATGCACCCAAAAAGCCTGCCCTATGTCCCGGCTGCCGCCACCTGCTGCCACAGCCGGGCCGTGAGCGGGGACTTGTCAAATGGTTCAGTCATAAAAAAAGGTACGGTTTCATAGTGAGAATGGATCAAGAAGACCTATTCTTCCACCGTTCCGAGCTGGTCACGAATGCCCGGCTCCGTCCTGGAGACCTCGTGGAGTTTTCTGTTGGTGAAGGCAAGCGCGGCCCAGCGGCCATAGAAATTATGGTGTTACAGCACAGTTCGCCGGCACAATCCTCCGCCGCTGCTGCGCGGCACGAATAGTCCAGGCGAACAGACTCGCTCATTTTTGTACCGCCCGCTTTCGGGTGCTATACTAACCGTTGGTTTGCAACATTGGATTGCAGCGAGGGGCTCCAACCAGGCCCCTCGTTCTTTCTGTTCGCGGGGCGGTCCCGTGGGCATCTCCGTAGAAAGCGCGTTGATCGCGAAGCAAAGGAGCAGTACAGACAATGGCCGATATGACCATTGACCAGGAAACTCATGAATATGAGCTGGTCTACATTCTCCAACCCGAACTCTCCGAAGACGAGATTCTGGGTGTTAATGACCGAGTAGCCCAAATCGTGGGCAGTCACGCCGGCGAAATCGCCGAGACCGAAATGTGGGGTCGGCGCACGCTTGCCTATCCCATCAAGAAGCAGTTTGAGGGCCACTACATCCTTCAGCGAGTGAGTATGCTCCCAGGCGGGACCGACGAAGTCGAACGCTATCTTCGATTCAACGAAAATGTGTTGCGCTTCTTGTTGATGCGAAGTGATAGCTAGCGGTGTTGCGCCGAATCAAAGAACTGCCAGGAATAAGAAAAGGAAAGAAGGTCTTTTGTGACTGACGAAATGAACCCCACACCGGAAGAAGAGATCGACGCGGAAGTCGAAGAAGTGGTCGCGGAAGTCGAAGAAGTGGTCGCGGAAG
>JBJYXA010000040.1:0-1692 GCA_046259705.1 Caldilineaceae bacterium | reverse complement strand
GCTGTCGGCCAGAAGCGGGCACCAGACGGTCGCCTGCCGCGTCGCCGATGAACGCTCCTCGCGGGAAGTGCGCCACCGTTCACAGTGCTCCCCTCCATCGAGTGTTTATGTTTTGCGTGCGGATCGATCCGTGTAGGAACTTCGCAGTCCGGCCACAAGCAGACTTCGACCATTCCTTGCTCGAACGGCACCAGCTATGATCTGCCCAAATTGGACTTTGAGCCCACATTGCGCGGCAATCCGGACCTTATGGCAAATGCTGGAGGAAACTAGCCGTCCGCACCCAAGTCGCGAGACGCACGTCGATACGGAACGAGATGTGCTGACATGTATGCAATTGAAGGTCGCCGGATTCGGTAATATCGTAGTTTTAGAGTGACCGCAAACACAAGGTAGGCAATAATCGATCATGCAGGCCGATCAGGACTCAGCCCCATGACGGCGACACGGTGTGGACAAAAAGTGCTCTGGCCTGCCAAAACAGCACCCTCGGATTTCATTCTGGCATCTCAAGCGCATAAAGCACTACCTTGGAGCCGCCTCCATCCCAGATATGCAGCTACGAGGGCCATTACCAGTTCTGCCAAAAAAAGGCCTACCTATGACGAAGATTCCCGGTCCCCGGCGCTGGCACTGTCTTGACACTACACGTCAGCGGCCGTTCGGTTAATACTGGTGCGCGCAGTGGTACAACACGGTCATTATTGAGTCGGCCATTGAAATGGGAGAAAACGCGTGACGTATTTAATGCGCCCAGAAGTTCGCTCGACAACCTTGTTGCTCTTATTGATTGCGTCGACGACGGCATTAGCTGATCCGAACGAGGTCGCGAGACAAGCATTCTTTAATATAGAGGCTGACCCGTTTAGCATTCAGAATCTACGCAATTCCGGGGAGCAACTTTCCCGAGCGCAAGAAGCCGCGCCGAACGAAGCGTGGGTCTTGATAGCACTTTCTCGCTTGTACCTGGAATACGGCTATCGAAAGGGGAGTCGTGACAAGCTCTCGTCCTATCGTGCGGCGGCCGTTGAGAAAGCACGTGAGTTGGCGAGGCAAGCTTGTACAGTAGCGCCTGAGCAAAGTATGTCACACATTCAGTGGGCACGGATACAGATAATCACAGAAAATTATCGGGATGCTTGGGAGGCATTAAATAAAGCACACGCGCTTGACCCCGACGATTTCTATCCGTGGTATTACCGGGCTGTTATTGGCTTGACTATGAAGGATCCAGTTCGTGCCGAAGCCGCATTGGAGGAGGCAGAGCGGAGGGCGGACGCGCCTTACCAAATTAAGTGGGTTGCGGGGCGGCGGATTAAGCTAGCGCGCCTTCAGGACGACTTCAAGGCGGAGGAGACACACTACAAAGCGGCAATCGATATTGATCCGATGGCTCCACATCCATATGGAAACTACGCAAATTTCCTGCGCAAGCACAAACGCTATGATGAAGCCATCAGTTATTACGAGAAGGCTGTCTCTCTGGGGTCGTATCCGCTCGCGGAGGAAGGGTTGCGCGCAACTAGGCTACTGAAGGACGCGTCTCAAAGGTAGACCCGTTACCGTAGCAGGTGGCCGAGTGGGGCGAGTTGCGCCGACATTCTGCTCTGGACCGTTCGGCGCTTCTTCCCTCAGAGGCTGTATAGCAAATAAGCTCTTGATTTTTATATTCGCAACCTCCACGGTCTTCGG